>NZ_JBVVQJ010000002.1:0-173630 GCF_055811475.1 Mesorhizobium sp. WSM4829
CGCTACAGCGCTGTTGAGGGCGCGCTCGCGAGCGGCTTCGCTGCCGCCGATCTACACCACGCGGTGGGACACGACCGTCGGCTTCATAGCCGCGGAGCAATCCCTGTATTTCGGACATCCGCTGCATCCGACGCCCAAGAGCCTGCAAGGCATGTCGAACTGGCAGCAGGAGGTCTATGCCCCCGAATTGCGCGGCGGTTTCCAGCTGGCCTATTTCGCCGCCGCTGCCGACCTTGTCCGCGAGGATTCCGCCGGCACCGCGGTGACCGCGATCGTCAGCTCACTGCTGGGGAATGACGCCGGCAAGGTCGCCGCAGGTAACGGCGAGATGCTCCTGCCCATGCATCCGCTTCAGGCGCAAGCATTGATGCTCGACCCGGCGGTGCGAGCGCTCATGGATTCAGGGCAGATCCGGTATCTCGGCCCGGCAGGGCCGGTGTTCACGGCGACTTCTTCGGTGCGCACGGTTTACAGCGATGATGCCGCCTGGATGCCGAAATTCTCGCTGCCCGTCCGCATCACCAACTCCAGGCGCGTCAACAGGCGGCACGAATTGGAGGCAGGCGTTGCGGTGGCGCGCCTGTTCGAACGCGCCGGGATCGACATGTTCGAGCCGCGCCTCGGCTTTCTCCACGACAGCGCATACCTGACGCTGGATTTTTCCGGACAGGCCGAGAGCGGTTTCGAAGTCATCTTCCGCGAAAACCCGTTCCGGGGCCGCGCCGACGATCCCGTGATCACCGTTTCGGCACTGACGGCCGAACCACGTCCCGGACACAGCTCATTGTTCGAAACCATCGTCCGGCGCGTCGCGCAGGATCAGGATATCTCGGTGCGGCAGGCGTGCCGTCGCTGGTTCGAATGCTATCTCGACTGTGCGCTCGATCCGCTGGTCAAACTCTATGACCGGTTCGGCGTCGCTCTGGAAGCGCATCAGCAAAACAGCTTGCTTGACCTGTCGCAGCAGGGGCTGCCCAGCCGATATTTTTATCGCGACAGCCAGGGATTCTACCTCTCGAACAATTTCAGAGCCCGGTGGTATGGCCTGATGCCCGACATTGTCCAGATCCGCAGTCTTTTCTTCGACGACCGTGAGATTCGCGAGCGGCTCTCCTACTACCTCATCGTCAATCAGATCTTCTCGGTCGTCGCTCGCGCCGGGCATGACGGCCTGGCAAGCGAGGCCGAACTGCTCGCCATGCTGCGTGCGCGGCTCAAGAAGCTGGCGCAAGAGCTTACTGGCGCAGGCGGGGAATTCGCGACCAGCCTGCTGGACAAGCCGCACATCACCGCAAAGGCCAACCTGGCAATCCGACTCGGGGATGTCGATGAGCTGGCCGAGGGCGGCAGCGCCCTCTACACGCATTTTCCCAATCCACTCAGCCGTGTCGGGCTATTTGTCGCCGCGGAGCAGGCACATGCCATTGCCTCTTGATCTCCACGGCATCCCCGAGCTGCGTGTGATGCGCCAGCTCGCGGAAGCCCTGGTCTATGAGGGCCTGGTCGATTGCGCGGTGTCGCGAGACGGCGGGAAAGCCCGCTTCGAATGGCGCTGCGGCGGCGCCTCGATACGCTGCGAGGGATCGATCGGCGCCTTCGGCCGGGTCAGGGTTGTCGCCGAGACGATCGAGCGGGGCTGCGCCGACCGATGGCGCCCGGCGACGCTCGGCGATCTGCTTGCGTGCATAGACACCTGCCCCGAACGGCGCGCGCAACTCACGTCCGAACTGGATCGGACGCTCGATTTCAGCGCCTGGAACCAGCTCAATCTCCGGCCCAGACCGCGCCGCGATCTGCCATTTGCGCAACTCGACAGCGCGATCGATGAGGGTCATCCCTATCATCCGTGTTTCAAGGCGCGCACCGGCTTCGATTACGCCGACCACGCGGCGTACGGCCCGGAAGCAGGCAACGCCTTCCAACTGGCCTGGCTGGCGGTCGCGCCCGAACGTCTGCACTCGGCGTTTCCCACGGACGAGCAGGCTTTCTGGATGCACGAACTCGGCACCGAAACCTACGCGCTGCTGGACGAGCGCCGTGCCCGGCTCGGCGACAATGCAAGGCGGTTCGGCCTGATGCCGCTGCATCCCTGGCAATGGAAAGCGTTACAGGGCTCGGAGCTGTCGCGCTGGCTGGCGGAGGGCTCCGCCGGTTTCCTCGGCCATGCCGGCGATCGCTATAGCGCCAGCCAATCCGTGCGGACGCTGTTCAATCGCGATCACCCGCGACGCGCCAATCTCAAACTGCCGATGAATCTCGTCAACTCGTCGGCCAGGCGCATCATCGAGCCGCATTCGGTGTGCAGCGCGCCGTCGATCAGCCGCTGGCTCAAGGACATTGTCGCCAGCGATACGCTGTTCGAGGCGCGCTATCCGCTCACGATCCTGGCCGAATATGCCGGCACGATCGCAGATCGGGAAGGACCGCTGGCAGGACAGATCGCCGCGATCTGGCGGGAGGACGTTACGAGCAGCCTCCAGCCCGGCGAAACCGCGGTGCCGCTCAACGCGCTGATGGCCTTGGAGAGTGACGGCCGGCCGTTCGTCGCGGACTGGGTCGAGCAGTACGGGCTGGACGCCTGGCTCGACAAGCTTGTGGCTACGGTGGTGATGCCGGTGTTTCACCTGCTCGTCGGCCATGGCATCGCCACGGAAGCGCATGGCCAGAACCTGATCCTGATCCATCGCGATGGCTGGCCCGTGAGGCTGGCGATGCGCGACTTCCACGACAGCGTCGAATATGCGCCGGGCTTCCTGCGCGATCCCTCCATTGTTCCCGACTTCCTCGCCTTGAACCCCGCCTATCGTGACGCCGCGCCCAACCAGTACTACTGGATGGAGAGCGCCGATTTGCTCGGCGAGCTCTGCCTGGACGCGCTGTTCGTCTACAACCTCGCCGAGATCTCGCATCTGCTGCGGCTCTTTTACGGCCTCGACGAAGACAGCTTCTGGTCAGGCGTCGGCAGGCAGTTGCAGGACCATTGCCGGCAGTTCGGACTGACACACCGGCAGGCCGCGCTTGGCCTTTTCCAGCCACGCATCCGCACGGAATCGCTGCTGCGACGCAAGCTCGCGCCACCGGGCACCGAATGCGCTCACGAAATCCCAAACAGCCTTGCAGTCGCGTAAGGAGACAGAAAAATGATCACCATCAACGACACGGTCTTTGATCGAACCTATTTCCGCGACGCGGCGGATCGCATTGCGGCCGCGGTGCAACTCGACAAGCGCGCAGGCGACCGTTTTGCGGTCTGTTTCTCCGAGGCGCAGGATTGGCTGGCGTTCTTCTTTGCCGCGCGCGCAGCCGGCGCCAGCGTGCTGCCGCTGCATCCCTCGACGCCATATGCCGCGGCGCGCCGGCAGGCGGAGACGGCGAAGTGCAACTGGCTTTTCTACAACCGGCTGGATGGCGAGCCGATCTGCGAGGAGCGCGCCAGCGAAGCTGGACAGCTGCTGCAGATGAGTTCTGGCACGACCGGCGAGCCGAAATGCATCGCGCGCGCCTGGAGCGACATAGACGACGAGATCGACTGCTACACCTCGGCGTTTGTCGAGCCACAGGACATGACCCCGTTGATCGCTGGCCCAACCACCCATTCATATGGCTTGATCTGCGGCGTAATGGTGGCGCTGAAGCGCGGCCAGTCGCCCGCCATACTGGACACCGGGAACCCAAAATTCCTGCTGCGCAAGCTGCGCGAAACGGAGCGCCCCTATCTGATCTCGTCGCCAGCCATCCTTCACACGCTTGCCAGGCTTTTGCCGGCCGGCGAGCAGATCCACGCAACGATGACATCCGGCACCCTCTTGCCCGACCCCTGGTTCGGGCAGATCAGGGCCAAGTCCAGGCACATGTTCCAGCAGTACGGGTGCTCGGAAGCCGGCTGCATCGCGATCAACCCTGATGTGCAGTCGGCTAATGAAATCGGCTCTGTGCTGCCGCGCTTCGCGTTGCGCGACGCCGGCACGGCCAGTGAGCCGAAGGAAATTGCCGTCGAGCGCAAAGGCGTGGTCGTCGAGACGCGCGACCTCGGCTACCGCCGCGACGACGGGATGCTGGTTTTCCTGTCGCGTCTCGACGATCTGATCAACGTCTCTGGCCTCAACGTCTATCCGAAGGAAGTCGAGGACGTGGTCATGACGTTCGCCGGCATTGGCGACGCGGTCGTGTTCCGCAAGCAGGATGCATTCGCGGGCGAGCGCGTCGCGCTTCTGTTCAGCGCCGAACATGCGGTCGACCGGTCGCAGCTTCGGCAATGGTGCGCCGAGCGGCTTGCAGCACACCAGATGCCAACCGAGATCGTTCAGGTGGAGCGGATCCCGCGCCAAGCGAACGGCAAGATCAGCCGGCGTGACGTGGCTGCGCGCTATGGCACGGGCGAATTCGCGCCGGTACGGACGGAGGCAGCCTGATGACCTACGATCAAATAGTCGACGCGATCGGGACGATCCTGCGCGACAGGCTCGACAACCAGCACATGGATGTCTTCGCGCCGCAAGCCAGGCTGAACGAGGATCTGTATCTCGATTCCGTGCTCATTCTCGAGCTCATGCTGGCGCTTGAACTCGACTACGGTATCGCGCTGCCCGAGGAGGTGATCAGCCGTCAGGATCTGGACACGGTGGACGACCTGGCGCGGCTGTTCGTCAACACCTCGGAACCGAATGGAACACTTGTTAAGCCGGCAAAGGACCTTGTTCTCGCTCGCGCCGAACGAGAAGCGGCCGAGCGGATCGGCGTGCATGGCGAGGACTTCGTCGACATCAAGGTCCATTGCTTCGTCAGCAATGTCTGCCACGCGGTGAAGCAAAGGCAGCTTGATCATCGACCTTTCTTCTTCGGCGTCTGGGATGCGGGTTTCGCCGTCGATAAAAGCTGGCGGCTGGCGTATCACGCGCCTGAAATCAACCACGACTTCTTCCGGGATTGGTTCGAGCGCCTGTACGGCGCCAAGGTCCGCCAATGGTATCGGCCGGACGCAGCCAAGGTAGAGAACCTGGCGACGATGCTGGAGCTCCTGGAACGCAAGAAGCAGAGCGAGTACCTGATGGTCATGCTCGATCTCTTCCACCTGCCGGAGCGCGAGAACAAGTTCAACCAGAATCCGTTCCCGCACTATCTGATGTTGGAACACACCGAGGATCCGGCAGTTTGGATGGTTTTAGACCCCGATTTCCGCTGGGAAGGCAGGATCGAGAAGCAGAAAGTCATCAATGCGATCATGCAGCCGACCGTTGCCGGCGGCTTCATCTTCGACGCTGCCGACATCAGGAAACCGTCCGCCGTCGATCTGCGCGACTATTTCCTTGCCTGTTTCCATGAAGACGACAATCTGCTGACGCGCGCAACGCGCGAAGTCGTTCGGGCGCATTTGGAAGGCCGCGACGGCGTGAAGCTGCCCGAGTTGTCGATGGCGCTACGCGAGCTGCCGGTCATCTCGATCCGCAAATACGCGCTGGAGCATGGCTTCGCCTTTTTCTGGCGATCGCTGCAGCTTTCCAACGCCGGGTTCGACACGATCTGCGACGACATCGAATCCCTGATCCAGGAATTCAAGACGCTTCACTACGCCATCATGAAGCTCAGCCAGACAGGCGACGAAGCCTTGGCGCCGCGGGTGTTCGAGAAACTCGATATGCTGGACGCGATGGAGCGCTCGCTGAAGCGCCGCCTTGCCCAAACCTATCGGGTGTGGTGCGACACGCGCGGCCTCCTGCACGCGCCGCGCCACGATGTCGAGGACGCCGTCGCATGAGGCTGTCGCTCTGCACGATCACCTTCCGCCATCATCTGCTGTCGCTGGAGGACATCGCGCGATGGGCAGAGGCGAACGACTTCCAGGGCGTCGAGCTCTGGGGCGCACACGCGCGCAACATGCAGCATATGACCGAGCGCAACGCCGAATGGATGGCGGCGTTCGGGCTTTCAGTGCCGATGCTCAGCGACTATCTGCCTCTTGATGAGGATCTGGCGTCGCTGCGTCACGCCACGTCGAACCTCTGCCGCCTGGCCGGCCGCTGGGGCGCCCGCAAGGTGCGCACGTTCGCCGGCAAGTCGGCAAGCCGGGACACCTCGCCCGAAGCGCGCTGGCGACTGTCGGCGCGGCTCAAGGACGCCTGCATGATGGCGCAGGACCAGGGCTGCCAGCTACTGGTGGAGACACATCCGGGAACGCTTGCCGATACGCTATCGTCGACGCAGCGCCTGCTCGAGGAGGTCGACCATCCGGCGCTGGGCATCAATTTCGACACCTTGCACGTCTGGGAAGGCGGCGCCGATCCGGTCGCCGCGCATCGCGCCCTGTTGCCGCATATCCGGCACTATCATCTGAAGAATGTCCGCTCGCGTGCCGACCTCGCCGTGTTCGAGCCGGCAAACGTCTATGCCGCGGCCGGAAAGCGGACGGGCATGACCGCGCTTTTCGACGGCACGGTGGACTATCTGCAATTCCTCGACGAATTGTTCGAACGCGAGGAGGTGGATGCCTCGCTGGAATGGTTCGGCGGCGACTGCTTCAACATTCTCGCCAACGACGCCCGCAACATGCGTCTGCTGCGGGCGGACCGCGAAGCACCGATCCGCGCCGGCGTAGCGTAAGCGACCGCGTTTCGAGACCAGTTTCAGGGCCGGCACAGGTCACTCCCGCGCCAGCCTTTTCGACGCGCCGTGGCGCTCCGGGTCAGAACCGCGCCGTGACGCTCAGACGGAACGAGCGCCCCGGATCTTTGTGTGGTTCATTGCCCGGTCCTAATTCCGCAAAATCCTGACCGTAGGCGGCTCGGTCCGTATAATCTTCGTCGAATATATTGAGAGCGTCGGCGCGCAGCGTGAAGTTCGGCTTCGAAGGCGGCGTCCATTCGACATAGGCGTTCACCACCTCATAGCCCGGCAGTTCCTTCTTTGCGCTTGTCGGGTCGGTGTCATGCCGCACCAAGGTCCTGTCGGTCCTCAAGGCGATTTCGATGTCGCCACCGACTTTGAGGCCCCAATCGTCGAACGTGTAGCCGCCGCCGATCATCACGATCTGACCGAGAGGTGTCGTCAAATAGCGGCCGATCTCCGTATCGGCCGGCATGCCGTCGACGTCAGCATTGATATCGGCATATTTCACACTGACAAAGCCGGCGTCCCAATCATAGCGGCCGCCGATTTCCCAGCCCTTCGAATCGAGATCGAGCGTTCGGATCGATGTATCCCCGGGAAGGTATGGCGCGCGTCCGTAGACCGGCAGGCGTGCGTTGTCGATGTTCGTACGGAACAAATTGGCCTCGAAAGTGAAGCCGTTGTAACGCATTTCCAGCCCCGCAGTGTAGTTGTCAGATGTCACCGGATCTGGACCCTCGCCATAGGTCCAGACTGGATTCTGGATGAAGTTCTCCGCCAGCGGAACACCACCCCAGACATGCGAGGTGCCGGCCTTGACCGTCAGGAATTCCGGTACGAGGTCGTATTCGCCGGAAATGTTGCCGCTCAGGCCCGCATTGTTCCAATCCGAATCATCGACGCCGGTGAACCATTGATGGTCCCCACGTGCGCCGAAGGAGATCCTGGCCCGATCGAACGGCTCCAGGCGGGCTTGGGCATAAGCCCCGACGTTGCTGGCGCGTTCGTCGGCAAATTCGAAGAAACCGGGGAAGCGCGAATCCAGTGCTGCCTTGTCGCTGTAGAAATCGAAACCCGCGGTGACGCTTCCGACGTCGAGCGAAAAGCGGTTTTCGACCTTGCCGTTGAGGCTGGTCGTTTCTCCAAAGGCTGGCCCAGTGACGCCTGCCTGGGGACCGCGAGGGGCCGTAACTTCTGTGCCCAGTTCGGTCCGGGAATATGCAAGCACGATCTTCGGATCCCACCAGCCTTCCGGTGAGGTGTCGGTATATGTGAAAACCGTATTCTGTCGGCGCAGATCGTAGTTGCGGGTCACTGGCTCCGCGCCATTATCGATATAGACATTGGCGCGATAGGGGCGCAGTTCGTCGTCGCGGACCTGCTCGTGACTGAGCTCGAAACGATGGCCCTCGACGCTCTCGTAGGCGATCTTGGCTAACCCGCTGATCAGATCGGTGCCGGTCCCCGGCATCTCCTGGCCGTTGCCGGCGGTGAAGTTGCCGCCACGGCCGTAATTGATGTAGCCGAGATACTCGAAGCCGTCCTGCCGGCCGAAGCCGCTCACGCCGGTGGTGAACGTCTCGCTGTTGGTGTCCCATATGCCGGTGACGAAACCGCCAAAATTGCGGCCGGGTTCGAGCAGGTCGGCCGCATCCTTGGTCTCGAATCCAAGCGAGCCCGCGAGTGCGCCCGGACCGGCGTCGGCCGGCGCAACGCCTGCCTGCACCGACGCGGCCTTTAGAAGTGCCGGGTCGAGCAGATAGGTGCCGTTGTGGTGGAACACCTTGTTGTTCTGTCGCGACCCGTCGACGGTCACGGCCAGATTGTTCTCATCGACGCCGTTGACGTAGATCTTCTGCGTGCTGGGGATCGCGCCGCCGACGGCGATCTGCGGCTCACCGGAGAACACCTCCCTCAAATCCTGCGGTTTCTTGCGGTCGATCTCCTGCTGGTCGATGGTGATCAGGTTGGCGCCGGCCGTCGCGTTGGCGCCTGCCCCCACGTCGACGACGAGAATGGTGTCGAGCTGCGTGCCCCCGGCGGGAGCCTGGGCTTCTTCATTTCCTTCGGTCGTGCTCGCCCCGGCTTCCGCTTCCGGGGCGGGGGCAGACTGCGCCAGCGCTTCGGGACACAAGAAAATGGACATCGCGGTGCTGACGGTCAGCGCTCGCAACAGATCTGATGACATCGGCTAAATCCCCTCGAATACGGTAGCCCCGGCTGGCGCCAACCGCGCCTGTTGGGACTGCCTTAACCCATCGGTTGCGCTGCGGCAATAAACTTGATAATAAAAATCCAGTTATGCAAGCCCTTGTAACTGCTGCGCTCTTCGAGCGCTGCAGTCGCGGAAGCATTCTCAGCGTGGTGCAGATTCTCAGGGGTGATGCAGGACAGTCAGCCGACCGGCGATGTTTTCGACCCGCATCGAGAAGCCAAAAATGCTCTCCAGTATATCCGGCCGGATGATGTCGCCGGTTTCGCCCGACGCGATAACGGCGCCGTCCTTCATCGCGACGATGCGGTCGGCGTACGAGGCTGCATGATTGATGTCGTGGAGCACGATGAGCACCGTCTTGCCGTGCTCGTCGGCGATTCGTCTCAGCGTCCGCATCAGGTTTCTTGCATGAAACATGTCGAGGTTGTTCAGCGGCTCGTCGAGAAGGATGTAATCCGTCCCCTGGCAGAAGGTCATGGCGACGAGGGCGCGCTGCCGTTGCCCGCCTGACAAGGTGTCGATAAAGCGCAGCGCCAGGTCGCTGAGATCGAACTGTTCGAGCGACGCCGCGATGATTTCGCGGTCTTTCGCGGTCAGCCGCCCGCGATTGTGCGGGAAACGACCGAACCCCACCAGTTCGGCGACACGCAGGCGGCTTGCGACGCCGGGATCCTGTCGCAGGATGGCCATGATCCTGGCCAACTGCCGGCTCGGCGTCGTATCGACCGGCAGCCCGTCGACTGTGATGCGGCCGCTTTGCAGGGGTCGCAGGCGGGCGATCAACGACAACAGGCTGGACTTGCCGGCGCCATTCGGTCCGACAAGCGCCGTGACGCCGCCCTTCGGCACGGTCAGGCTGACATTATCCAGAATGCGGCTGCCGCCAAGAGCCAGGGAGACGCCTGCAATCTCGATCATTGCCGGCCCCCGGCAAACAGAATGGCGAGGAACACGATGCCGCCGACGAATTCCACGACAATGCCGAGGCTGCCTTCCCCGCCCAGAGCATGCTGGAGGATTGTCTGGCCGCCGACGAGCACGATTATCGCCGTGAGCGCGGCTGCCGGCAGAAGGATGGCGTGCCGGTTGGTGCCGACGATGCGCTCAGTGAGCGAAACCACCAGCAGCCCCAGAAACGCCATCGGTCCAACCAGCGCCGTCGACGCCGACACGAGCGCGGCGACAACAACCAGCAGCCCGGCAGCCGTGCCGCGCCACGCCAAGCCGAGCCCAATGGCTGTGTCGGTGCCCAGCGCGAGCACATCGAGAACATGTCGCGCCCGCCAGGCGATGGCGACACCCGCCACGGTGATCACGCCGGCCAACAGCAGCAGATCGGGTTCCACCGCATTGAAGCTGGCGAAGACCGTACCCTGCAGTACGGCGAAATCGTTCGGATCCAGCAGCCGCGCCAGCAACGTCGTCAGCGATCGGAACAGCACGCCCAGCACGACGCCGGTCAGCAGCATCAGCGTCAGGTCGAAACGCCGGCGAAGCATCGGCAGGAACAGCGCCAGCGCGAGGCTGGTCATTGCCGTGAAATTGCCGAGGAAGTGCAGGCGCGGATCGATGCCGGCAACGCCGAAACCGCTCAGCGCAAAAACCAGCGCCGTCTGGCAGAAGACGTAAAGCGCATCCAGGCCCATGATCGACGGCGTGATGATGCGGTTGGCGCAAACGGTCTGGAACACGACCGTCGAAACCGCCACCGCCACGCCGACCAGAACCATCGCAGCCAGCCGCGCTGCGCGCAGTTCGACCACGAAGGCGAGATCGCCGCGCAGGCCGATCGTCATGAAGGCCACGCCGACCAGCACTGCGACCGCCGCCATCATCGCGAGGCGGCCCTCGTGCCGCACCAGGCCGCGTTGCATCAAAACTTCAGTCATTGCTGCTTCGGCTAAGCAGCAGGACCAGGAACAGCACCGCCCCGACGACGCCGAGGATCGTGCCGACCGGAACCTCGTAGGGGAAACGGATGAGCCTGCCGATGATATCGCAGGCAAGCACCAGCGCCGCGCCACCGCCGGCGACCCATGGCAAGGTGTGGCGCAGGTTTTCGCCGGCGAAGCGCGATACGATGTTGGGCGCGACAAGGCCGACGAACGGGATCGTACCGACGACGACCACGGTCAGCGCGGTGATGGCCGAGACGATGACCAGGCCGAGCCGAAGCATAGCCGCATAATTCAGGCCGAGCCCTATGCTGACGTCCCTGCCCAGCGAAAGCATCGTCAGGCGGTCGGCCGTCCACCAGGCCAATACGACCAGTGCGCCCGCAACCCACAACAGTTCATAGCGCCCGCGCAGGATGCCGGAAAACTCGCCCGTCATCCACACTTCGAGATACTGCAGAAGGTCCAGGTGCCAAGCGGCAAAGATCGCGGCGGCGCCAATGACGCCGCCATAGACCAATCCGAACAGCGGAACGAGAAAAGGTTGTGTCGACGGCAACCTATGCGCGAGCATGAGGAAAACGGATGTCCCGGCGAGAGCGGTCACCGCCGCGCCA
This sequence comes from Mesorhizobium sp. WSM4829, assembly GCF_055811475.1. NCBI lineage: Bacteria > Pseudomonadati > Pseudomonadota > Alphaproteobacteria > Hyphomicrobiales > Phyllobacteriaceae > Mesorhizobium > Mesorhizobium sp. WSM4829. The sequence continues at coordinate 11,331 of NZ_JBVVQJ010000002.1, forward strand.
GCTGCCTTCCATCCAAGCGATGCATCGGGCCAAACCAGCGTCACCACCAGTATGCCGAGTGCCGCCGATTGTGCGGTTCCAGCCGTCGAAGGCTCGACGAAACGGTTGCGGGCAAGCGTCTGCATAACAAGCCCTGCGATGGCCAGGGCGCTGCCGGCCAGAAGTGCCGCCAACGTCCTTGGCAAGCGGCTGATCATGATCAGCCGCAAGGCTTCCGGGTCGGAGGCCAGACTGCCTATGGCGAGTTCGCTGACGCCGACGAACAGACTGGCCACAAACAGCGCCAGCAGGGTTGCGGCGCCGATTGCCTGATAGGCGAAGCCTTGAGAGCCAAGCGATCCGGCGGTCATTGGGTCCGCGAGAAAGCGTCTCGAATGGTCTCAAGCACGCGCTTCGTCGACTGGACGCCGCCTGCGGCGATGTAGAAATCGGCTGCCGGCACGTAGACCACCTGCCCCTTCTTCCAGGCCGTGGTTTCGGCCACCAGTTCATTGTCGAGCGTCGCCCTGGCGTTCTGCTCCCCCGAGCCGATCGCCGCGGCGCGATCGAGCACGATAAGCCAGTCCGGATTGGCGTCGCGGAGGAACTCGAAGGAGATCGCTTCGCCGTGGGTCGCGGCCTCGACACCCTCGACCGCCGGCGTGAGCTGGAGCGCCGAATGCAGCCAACCGAAGCGGGACTCCTTGCCATAGGCGGTCACCTTCGGGCCGCTGGTCATCAGGATCAGTGCCGTGCCCTTGCCCTTGACGGCGGCACGTGTCGACGAAAGCGCCTCATCGAGTTCCGAAGCAAGCGCCGCCGCCTCGGCCGGCTTGCCGACGAGAGCGCCGTAGGCCGTCAGGCGCTGCTTCGCCTGCGCGAACAGATCATCGCCATTCATCGTCATATCGATGCTCTGCGCAATCTGGCTGGTCGCCGCCAGTTGCGGCGAGGAGCGCCCGCCGACAATGATCAGGTCCGGCGCCAGCGCGCTCAGCGCCTCCAGATCGGGCTCGAAGATGGTGCCGACGATTTCCGCGCCGTCCTTCAACCCGGCGAGTTCGGGCACATAGAGCTTATCGGGCAAGCCGGCGATCTTCACGCCCAGCCTGTTCAACGTATCGACCGCCGCAATGTCGAACACCGCGAGCGTTTGCGGCGTCTTGCCGACCGTTACCGGGCCGTTCGCGGTCTCGATCTCGGTTGCGAACGCCTGAACGAGGAAAAGCGCCAATGCCGGCAAGGCCAGGACCGACTTGAGCCATCTCATAAGCATGCTCCGTAGCGAAGACGACGCTTCAATCGCGCCAGGCCAGCGGCTGAAGATTTTCGCGGAAGGCGAACCGGACGAGATGCGATTCTATGACCTGCTTGGTCTCGGTCAATGCGGTGGTGTCGGCCGCTTCCACCACTATGTCCAGCCGTTCGAGACCGGCATTCATGGTAGCCGTGCCGCAGGAGAAGCGGCACTGCCCATGCCCATCTCCATAGGCGACCTCGACCTTGTGCGCGAAATGGTTGCAAAGCTGCTGGAGATATTTGCCCGCATTCGGCGTTTCGCAGCGCGTGATCGCAGTCAGCATGGAGACCTCATAATATGATGTTTACACTCCACTTATCGTAAGCTATCCGTTCGGACAAGTCGGCGCCGCTGAGCAGTCGCCGCAAGAAATGCCTGTAGCGACAGCCCTCGCATAGCCATGCTCCTGGCAGGCCAGACCTTCGAACAGAAAAGCGTCCCAATGCTGCGTAGATTTTTCGCCTACTACCGCCCCTGGAGAAGTCTGTTCATCCTGGATTTCTGCTGCGCGATTCTGTCTGGCCTGCTGGAACTCGGGTTTCCGATGGCCGTCAAGCTGTTTGTCGACGAGCTGTTGCCGACTCAGCAGTGGCTGCTGATCCTTGCTGCGTCGGCCGGCCTGCTTGCCATATACGTGGTGAACACCGGACTGATGGCGGTCGTGGTCTACTGGGGCCATATGCTCGGTATCAACATCGAGACCGAGATGCGCCGGAAGAGCTTCGATCACCTGCAGAAGCTCTCGTTCCGCTTCTATGACAATCACAAGACCGGTCACCTCATCGCCCGGGTCACCAAGGACCTGGAGGAAATCGGCGAGGTTGCCCATCATGGCCCGGAAGACCTGTTCATCGCGATCATGACGTTCATCGGCGCCTTCGCGCTGATGTTCCTGGTCAATCCGCAGCTTGCGCTGATTACGGCGGCAATTGTGCCGCTGGTCGCTTGGGTGACAAGCCGCTATGGCGCGCGCATGACGCGCAACTGGCAGGCGCTTTACGGGCGGGTCGGCGATTTCAACGTTCGCATCGAGGAGAATGTCGGCGGCATGCGGGTGGTGCAGGCTTTCGCCAATGAAGACCACGAGCGCAACCTGTTCGCGCGCGACAACGCCAGCTACCGCAAAACCAAGCTCGATGCCTATCGCATCATGGCCGCAAGCACGTCGCTGAGCTACATGAGCATGCGGTTGATCCAACTGGTGGTGATGATCGCCGGAAGCTATCTCGTGCTGCGTGGCGAACTTTCCAGTGGCGGCTTCGTTGGCTTCCTGCTCCTGGTCAATGTGTTCTTCCGGCCGATCGACAAGATCAATTCGGTGATTGAAACCTATCCGAAAGGCATCGCCGGATTTCGCCGCTATGCAGCCCTCCTCGACACTGAACCGGACATCGCGGATCGGCCCGGTGCATTTGACGCACCGACGCTCCGGGGTGACATCAGCTACCGGGACGTCAGCTTCGGCTATAGCGGCGAACGGCCGGTTTTGAAGAGCATCAATCTCGACATCGCAGCAGGGCAGACCATCGCCTTCGTCGGGCCATCCGGCGCCGGCAAGACGACCCTGTGCTCGCTGCTGCCGCGTTTTTACGAGGTCGACAGCGGCGCCATCACCATCGACGGTCTGGATATCCGCGATATGACGCTGGCCTCGTTACGCGGCCAGATCGGTATCGTGCAGCAGGACGTGTTCCTGTTCGGCGGCACGATCCGCGAGAACATCGCCTATGGCCGGCTGGACGCGGTCGAGAGCGAGATCGTCGAGGCCGCGCGCCGCGCGCGCCTCGACGAACTCATCGCCTCGCTGCCGGAAGGGCTCGATACGATCATCGGCGAGCGCGGCGTAAAGCTTTCGGGGGGTCAGAAGCAGCGCCTGGCAATCGCGCGCATGTTCCTGAAGAACCCGACCATCCTCATCCTGGACGAGGCGACTTCGGCACTCGACACGCAGACCGAGCGGGAGATCCAGCAGTCGCTGGCAGAGCTTGCGCAGGGCCGAACGACGCTGGTGATCGCGCACCGGCTGGCGACGATCCGCAATGCCGATCGCATCGTGGTGGTCGCCGATACAGGCATCGTCGAACAAGGTCCGCATGATGAACTGGTGGCGCGCGGCGGCGCCTACTCACGACTGGGCGCGGCTTCAGATTAAATGAGATGCAGCTCTCAAAGCTCGGGCCGAGGAGAGTTCTCCTGAAACGCACCCGATCGGGCTGAGCAACCAAGGCCGCTCCAGCCCACGCTGCGAGATCGAAAAGGATTTTCGCTCCGCTGGGCGTGAGGTGATTCCAAGCGGCGGGCGAGCCCGCCGCCTGGAAGTCGAATCTCGACTGTGTGGCCGAACGCTGTTATCGGCTCCCCCAAATCCCCTGTCCGTAACCCGGTGCGGGCTTATCGAAGGTCGAATTTCCAGCCGAGGTCGGTACGCTGTCGCCCGTGTCGACACTCGCTGTGCCGCTCGGGTCGACAGGGTAGCCGTTGTCGGACGCCATCGAATGGTGACCGGTCTTCGGATGGCCATGGCTGTAGTCGGAGCCATAGTGGTCGCTGCCGGCAAAAGCCATGCCGGAGGCAAACAGCAAAGTGGCAGTGGCAAGAACGATCTTGAGCATTTCAATTCTCCATTTTTGAGGGTTAGCGTTGGGCCTCGACGCGCCGTGCACCGCACCGCATCGATGAGGCCGTCTTTTCATGCCCTTTGGGCAAACCGACCAACCGCTATCCTTAGGGATGTGCGGCGGCAGGTTGTTCAGCGCACGGTCTCTTGTTGCGTTCGTGCGCTGTTCGGTGGGCTGCCCAATGGCAGCCGAGATCATCACCAATCGGCAGTGTCAGCGCGGCCGTACGAATGGCGGCTGTTCCCGATCAGCCGTCGCGTAGCGGGGTTGACGTCTGCCCCTTGTCGATCATGGCGTTGCAAGAGCCGGCGAGCCCCGTCATGGCCCGGGTGGTTTTGGCCAACAAGGCTCGCGCGGAGCCGGTCGGGGAAATCGTATGAAGTAACTGGCCTATGCATTTTGAACCTCAGGTTTCGGAGCAAAAAAAATGTCGACCCTCGCCAAGACTAGATGTTCGGTCTTAGGCTCTGGATATTTTCTTTTCGTCCGTTTATTCTTCCGCGCCTTCGGATCCTATTGTCATACACCGCTTTCGTTTCAGGCGTTTTTCTGCATCGCGGTGGGAGTGTTTCGTTTGTTTCAGAGGCACGCGCGACGGGCGGGACGCATTTTGTGGATGATCGTCCTCGATGGCGCGACACCGGCTTGCGCATGCCACAGGCCTGTCCGCCTCGGCTCGACCCAAGGACGGACAGGCTCAGCCTCGGCTTACGGCCGGATGTTGTGGTTGACGCGGAAGAGGTTCGCCGGATCGTATTTGCGCTTGGCCGCGACGAGCCGCTCATAGTTGGCGCCGTAGGCGGCGCGTACACGCGCCTCGCCTTCATCATCCATCATGAAGTTGATATAGGCGCCACCGTGCGGGTTGTGCTTGTGCACCGCAGCCCAATACTCGCTTGCCCAGCGCCTCAGCTCCGGCGCCTTCGTCGGGTCGGGGTCGATGCCGGCGATAACCATGGACCAACGCGCTCGCCGCGCTCCCCAGGCGGTAGCGTCCGGAGCCACTTCCTGGGCCGCTCCGTCGATGGGGTAGAGATGCATCAGCGACAGTTCGCTCGGCGTCTTCGAGCCGTGCTCGGCATGGGCTGCGATGGCCGCATCGGACAGCTCGTCGACATAATCGCCCTTCCAGTACCACTGCAAGCCCTTCGGCAGCAGCGGATCAAACAGCGCCTGCAGATCGACGAAGGGCATCTGCATCATACCGTCCATCAGTGGCCCGGGAAGCGCGTCGCGCACGGGCTGCATCGCCCGGATGCCGTCCTCCTCCGCGCCGTTGTAGCAGCTGATCAGCGCGCAGACGCGCCTTCCCCAGATCTCGCGCGGGAAAGGGTCGCAGGAGGGCACCGTCTTGATGCCGAAGAACATCCCGAGCTCTCGCGGCGCTCCGGGCAGGAAGCCGCGGTACCAGCGCATGATCTCTGCGGTATGCTCGATGTCGAAGAAGATCGGCCCGGCATAGACATCCTTCGCCGGATGCGCCTGAAATGTGAAGCGCGTCACGACGCCGAAGTTGCCGCCGCCGCCGCGCAGCGCCCAGAACAGCTCCGGGTGTTCGTTCTCACTTGCCGTCACGACGCTGCCGTCGGCCAGCACGACCTCGGCCGCAAGCAGATTGTCGATGGTGAGGCCGTGTTTGCGCGTTAGATGGCCAGTGCCGCCCCCCAGCGTCAGTCCGGCGATGCCTGTGGACGAGACGAGGCCAGCCGGCACCGCCAGCCCATGAGCGCTGGTGGCGCGGTCGACATCGCCTTGGGTGCAGCCGGCCTCGACGCGGACCGTGCTGGACCCGAGATCAATATCGACCCGATTCATCGGCGACATGTCGATGACCATTCCGCCGTCGCAACTGCCGAAGCCCGGACCGCTGTGGCCGCCGCCGCGAATGGCAAGAAGCAAGTGCTTGTCTCGGGCATGATTGACTGCCGCGACGACATCGGCGACCTCGGCGCAGGGGATGATCCAGCGCGGCCGCTTGTCGATCATGGCGTTGTAGAGCCCGCGAGCCTCTTCATAGGCCGGATGGTTTTGGTCAATAAGGCTCGCGAGGAGCCGGTCGGGGAAATCGTGCGAAGTAACTGGCTTATCCATATTGAACCCTCAGGTTTCAGAGCAAGACGCGTCGACACTCGCCAAGACTAGATTGTTCATCCTGGGCGCTGGACATTTGCGCTTCGCCGGTTGAATCTGCCGCATCTGCGGCTGTTCTTGTCCTACACCGCCTTCGTTTCAGGCGTTTTTCTGTGGTGTGGTGGGAGTGTTTCGTTTGTTTCAGCGCGCCCCACGGGGATGACAGGCGACACGTCAGCGCCGGCGATGTCTCCCACGCGCCGAAACAGTTGAAACAAATCACGCGTCGCCCGAACGCGTGCTGAAACAAAGAGGGGCTATTATCCGCCCTCGCGGGATCACGCGAACAAAGGGAACGACCATGCGGCCTGATAATCCGGTGCCATCCACACACACAGGCTATGCCCTTTTTGACGCCAACCATGTTCTCGTCGACAGCAATCCGCAGATATTTGGAAGCCGGTGGCTCGACCGGGGCGAGATGCAGCCGACGGACGCCATTGCCGCAGTCGCCGAAGCCCTCTCACGTCTAAAGAGTTTCGACGGCCGCCCCATCGAGCCGGGCAACGCATTTGTTGAAAGCGCCGCGGCGCGATGGACGCAAATCGACGACGCTCCAGTTGAAGCCGAGACATTGGATGGCCGGTGGAAGTTGCTCACCGCACATCCTCGGCCGGATGGCGGCATGGCCCTGGTAAGCGTCGACATTACCGAGATGAAGCGAGCGCAGATCGCGCACCAGGAGAACGCCGAGATATTCCGCTGCATCACGGACAGTCACCCGCTGCCGGTTTGGGTGGTGGACGCGGGAAGCGGGCAGATCCTCTATGAAAGCCTCGATGCGTCGAACCTGCTTGGCCGAAAATGGACGCCGAACGAGCCGCAATTCCTGACGGATCATTTCGTGAATTCTGGCGAATTCAATGAAATCAGTTCTCTCGCCAGCAACAGCGAGATCGTCCGGGATCACGAAATCCAGCTTAGAAACACAAGCGGATCGGCCGTCTGGTGTTCGACCAACTGCCGTCGCGGCGTCTACGGCGGGCGCCCCTCGCTCATCATCGGGGTATTGGACATCACGGAACGCAAGCAGCGCGAGGATCTGTTCGGTTTCCTGATCAAGCATCATCCGTTGCCGGTATGGATGAACGACGCAAGTTCGGGGGAACTCATCTACCAGAGCAATGCTGCCGAACGGCTGCTTGGATGGAGCAAGAAGGCGCAACGCGAGACGGTGCGGCTTGGCGATTACTTTGTCGATCCCGAGAAGCACCGGGAAATCCATCGGGAACTCATGCAAAAGGGCGTCGTCGAAAATTGCGAGGTGCTCCTCAAAAGACCCGACGGCCAGGAGTTCTGGGCCACGGGCAATCTCAGGATCGTCGAATTCCAGGGCCGGCGAGTGGTTCTCGCCGGCATCGCCGATGTGACCAAGCAGAAGAAGCGTGACGGCGAAGTCGCCGCGGCGCGGGAGATGCTCGCAGACGCCGTTGAATCACTCTCCGAGGGATTCGCGCTGTACGACGAAGACCACCGCCTGGTCATGTGCAACAGCCTTTACCGCGAACTGAACCACCCGGTGCGGGATCTCGTCGAACCGGGCGTGGAATGGAACGAACTGCTTCGCGAATCCGCCAGGCGCGGCGTGTACCGCAATGCGATTGGGCGCGAGGACGAGTGGCTCGACGAGCGGCTCCAAAGCCGGATCGAGTTCCACTCCCATTTCGAGGTCCCCCTCTCCGACGGCAAATGGCACTCGGTATCGATACATCCCACCGATCTTGGCGGCTTCGTCGTAACGCGCGCCGACATCAGCGAGCGCAAGAAGGCCGAGGCTTTCGAGCGCGACGCCACGACGCTGCTGCAAAAGGTGCTCGATGCCTGCCCTTCGCCGATACGCATGACCACGTTCGAGGGAGAAACGCTCTACCGCAATCCTGCTACCAGAGATCTCTACGCCGACCGTCCTCGGATAACCGACCAGTATGTCGATCCAGACTATAGCGCGATATTGGAGCGCACCCTGATCGAAAAGGGCAGGATCGATGATTTTCGGGTCCAGCAGTACGACACCGAGAACAAGCCCTTCTGGGCTTCGATTTCCGCTCGCCTGATCGATTTCCAGGGAAGGCAGGTGATCGTGTCGAACACGACCGATATCACCGGCATGATCGCCGCCCAGCAAGAAACGCGCAAGGCGAACGAACGGCTGATCGACGCGATCGAATCTCTGGCCGAAGGGTTTGCCCTCTACGACAGCAACGATTGCCTGGTGCTGGCCAACAGCAGGTATCGCCAGATGCACGCGATAAGCGCGGATGTGCTCGTTCCCGGGGTGAACTGGTTCGATTTCCTGCGCGTGACCGCAGAGCGCAACCAGTTTCCGGTCCCACGCGACAAGATCGACGACTGGCTTGCCGAGAGGGCACGGGACCGCCGCGAGTTCCGGCAACAGGAATTCCGTCATACGGACGGGCGTTGGTTTTTTGTCTCGAACTGTCCGACCCGCGAAGGCGGGTTCGTGGTTACCCGTGTCGAGATTACAGAGCGCAAGCGGGCCGAGGAGGCGGCCAAGGAAGCGGATGAACTGGTCCGTAAAGTCCTCGAAGCCTGCCCCGTCAACATCCAGATGACCCGCGCGCATGACGGGAAGCTGCTTTACCGCAGCCCCGCCACCGTTGAACTGCTCGGCGACGTCACCAGCGCCGTCGACTATTATGTCGATCCTTCAGAGCGGATCCGATACGTTGAGCAGCTGCTCGCGACGGGATTAGTCGACGATTTCGAAACCCAGCTCAAACGCAAGGACGGTGGAACCTGCTGGTGCTCGGTCTCGTCTCGACTGATCGATTACCACGGTGAGAAGGTGATTGTTTCCCACGCCTACGATCTCACCGACCGGATAAAAATGCAGCAGGAATTGGAGCGGCAGCGCGAGACGCTGCACCAGAACGAGAAAATGGCGGCGCTCGGTGGATTGCTGGCCGGGGTGGCGCATGAGCTCAACAATCCGCTCTCGGTGGTGCTTGGCCTGTCATCGCTGATGAAGGAGACCGCTGCCGACGCCAAGGTCGTGGAACGCGCCGACAAGATAAGCAAGGCAGCCGAACGCTGCGCCAGGATCGTCAAGACGTTCCTGGCTATGGCCAGACAGCAGCCGACGCGAACCTCAAACGTTGCGATCGACGATATCATTTCCGAAGCGGTCGAAGTGGCGAGCTATTCGATTCGATCGTCGGACATCGGGCTTTCAGTTCATCTTGAACCTGGTCTTCCGCCGATCTGGGCGGATCCCGATCAGCTTGGCCAGGTGCTGATCAACTTGCTTGTCAATGCAGAACAGGCGTTGCACGGGTGGCAAGGGCGACGGACAATCACGGTTTCAACGCGGCTTCATCCCACAACCGGCAACATAGTCGTCAACGTTGCCGACACGGGTCCGGGAATTCCCAAAGAGATACGTCCCCGCATTTTCGAGCCGTTCTTCACGACCAAGGAGATTGGGGCAGGGACTGGGATCGGGCTGTCCTTCTGTCATCGGATCGTTCAATCCCATGGCGGAACCATCGAGGTCGAATCCCCCGAGGGGGGTGGCTCGATCTTCATACTTTCGCTGCCTGCTTCGGACCGTCTCGACGAAGGAACCGAAACGGCTGAAGACGAACTCCCGAATTCGACCGGCATTGCCTGTCTGGTGGTGGACGACGAAGAGGAAGTGGGTGAGCTGGTTGCTGAGGTGCTCAGGCGAGATGGTTTCAACGTCACCATTGCCAGATCCGGCGAAGAAGCGCTGCTGCACCTCAAGAACCGCAGTTTCGCGGTGATCCTGAGCGATCTGAAAATGCCTGATATGGACGGGCGGGGATTGTTCAACCAGATTGCCAAGCTCCATCCGGCTGAACTCGACAGGTTAGCCTTCCTGACGGGGGACACAATCAGTCCGGACGCGCAGATGTTCCTGCGCGCCGCGAAACGGCCCTATCTCGAGAAACCGATCAAACCGAACGAGCTCCGTTCGTTTGTCTCTAATCTGGTCAACAACAATGCTTGACAGACCCGTTGATTTGCACGTCACTTTAGAGCCAACTTATCCATTGGGCTGGTTGTTCGGTGGTCGATTTTGACGACGCACGCACACATAGTGGTCTGCGATGACGAACCGGATATCCGCGACACGGTGGCGGAATATCTGGAGCACCATGGCTATGCCGTGACGCCCGCCAACGCGGGGCCTGCCCTGCGTGAACTTATTGAGAGCCAGCACGTCGATGTGGTCATATTGGATATCCGAATGCCAGGTGAGGATGGCCTCTCCCTGGCGCGATATCTACGAGAGCACTCAGACGTTGCCATTATCATGCTGACCGGATCGGCGGAAATCGTCGACCGCGTTGTCGGATTGGAGATTGGCGCCGACGACTATGTCGCCAAGCCCGTGGACCTGCGGGAGCTGCTGGCGCGGGTCAAGGCGGTGCTGCGCAGGACATCGGCGAGCGAACGCGCTGCGGGGAAAGCGAGTACTCCGGGCCCTCACCAGGTCCAGTTCGGCAAGTGCCGCTTCGACCCGGACGCACACAAATTATACAACGCCGAGGGGGTCGAAATAGCGATCACCCCGATGGAGTTCCGGCTTCTGAAAGTATTCAGCGAACATCGCGGACGCGTACTCAACCGCGATCAACTGCTCGATCTCGCCCATGACCGCGGGTGGGATCCCTTCGATCGCAGCATCGACATTCGCGTTTCGCGCCTGCGGAAGAAAATCGAGGTCGATCCCTCCAAGCCGGAGGTGATCAGGACGATCCGCGGCATGGGTTACCTCTACGCTTGAGCGCGCCACTGGCTGGGTTGAACCAGCGCCTCGGCCCCTGCGGCTTATGCGGTTTGTGGCTCCAGGGGGTAGCCCTCTCAACCTCTGATCTTCGGGTGCGTTTCTACTATGACGTGTGGCACTGAAGCGCAGTTACCGGCCAAGCATGTCATTTTCAACCTGGGATTGCGTGTCGCAGCCGGGGTTGCGAGGCTGCGACACGTTTCCTGAGCCGACAACGACGCCGGCACCTTAAGAGCGGGTCAGAGCCGTTCGATGCCGAGAAAATCCGGCGCTCCCACCCAGGCGGCCTTGAAGCGCGCATCCATCTCTTCGGCGTCCGCTGTCCTGCCGGTCCTGCGGAAAACCTCGCGCAGGCCCCACAACGCCCAGGCGTTGTTTGGCGTCTGTTCCAGGACGTGCGCGAAGGCTGCCGCGGCCACCTCGTGCTCACCCATGGCCATGTAGACCGCGCCGAGGGTCTGTCGGACCGGATAATACCAGTAGGCCGGTTCCATATAGGCAAGGCCGTCCTCGATCGCGACCGCCGCCTCAAGCTTATCGCGCGCTTCCCGCAGGTTGCCCTGGTGCTGGGCAATGCGGGCCTCCACGATCAGCGCGCTCAATTCCAGCAAATCCGGCGCCGGAAGTCCTCCCGCCGTTTCCGTGGAAAAATCGGTCTCGGCAGCGAGCTTGCGGATTGCGGCGGTCTCGGCGCGCGCCGCCTCGCTCGCACCCTTTGCGGCGAAGGCGACGCCCCGCGCATATCGCCAGGTTGCCTTGACATAAGGCAAGGCGTTTGCCGGCAGCGGCAGCGCGAGTATGGCCTCGGGATCGCTATACTGGGCGTGGGCAAAATAGGTCGCCGCCTTGATCGGCTGCAGCCCGGCCACCTTGCTGGCCGTGGTATTGGAGACCAGCGATTCGAGCTTTTTGGCCGCCTCGGCGATTGCCTCGACGTCGCCCGCCATCTGTGCGGAGGTCATCAGGAAATGCAGGTTGTGCGGATAATAGCCGTCCGTGTAGACACCGGGCGTGCTCTCCGGCGCTATGCCGACGCGCTCGAAATAGGCCTCGTCCGCTGCCACCGCCTCGCGGTTGATCTCCAGGCTGTCGATCCACCGGCCGACCTGGTGATAGATGTGCGCTGGCATGTGCACGATGTGTCCGGCGCCGGGCATGAGGGCGGCAAGCCGGTCGGCATGAGCTTCGGCCCTTTCCGGCGTCGTGGATGCTTCGACGGCATGGATATAGAGATGGATCGCACCGGCATGATCCGGATTGCGCGCCAGCACCCGCTCCAACGAGGCCACAAGCTTGACCGTGTCCGGCTTTGGCGTTGCCCCGCCGTCAAGCCAGTAGTCCCACGGCATCAGGTTCATAAGCGCGTCAGCGTAGAGCGTGGCGATCTCGTCGTCCTGCGGGTGGCGGTCTGCCAGTTCCGCCATCGCCGCGGCATAGGCCTGGTTCAGGGCACCCTGATCGGCCGAAGTATCGGCGCTGTAGCGCTTGGAGAGCGCGGCGATAAGATCCTTTTCCCGGCTGGAGGCGAGGTGCGCTAGCTTGCGCGCCTGCGCGACGGCTTCGGCAGCATTCGCTGCCGCCTCCTGGCCCATGCCGGCGTTGATGTTGGGGCCGAGCACGTAGGCCTCGCCCCAGAAACACATGGCGCAGGTCGGGTCCAGCTTCTGCGCGACCCTGAAAGCGCGTTGCGCTTCGGCGTGGTTGAATGCCCGCGCCCAGCGCAGGCCCTGGTTGAAATAGGCCTGCGCCAGCGGGTTGGCGGTGGTGACAGGGTAGGAATGACTGCCGAGGTTTTCGACTAGCGGGACGCTTGTCGAATCCTCTGCAACCGCCGCCTTGGCCTGGCGGTGCGGAACGCCCGTTTCATGGGCATTCGCAGCGGGCGCCGCCAGAAGGGCGGCCGCGCTCGCACAGGCAAGTAGCGGGAGCCTAAATGAAAGCTTCATGGTTCGGCCCGCCTTGTCTTCTTGGCCGCGCTGCAAGCCGCGGACCACCAAGCCAATCTCGGACCGGCTGATCCCGATGTCCTTCAGGAGGGCATCGTCCATTGCCGCAAGGGTCCGTTCCGCCATGCGGTGAACCCGATAGTCCCGGAAAGAGCGGTAAGCTGCTCGCATTCTCGACATCGCAATACTCCAATGATTGGCGCCGCGGGATGCAGCGGTGCCATTGGATTTAAACCATCGCTGTTTCAGGGGTTTTTCCGCGCCGAACTCAAAGTGTTTCGTTTGTTTCAGTGCCGGGATGGACTTGTGAGAAGGAGTTCCATAGTCCGGCCGACGACATTCAAAACCACCTCCCCAACGAGGCGGTGGACCAGCCAGCCGCAGCGGAGTAAGGCTGCGCGTTCGAGGCTGTTTGGGTCTCATACAAAAAGCGCGTGGCGCAGCATGACGTGCAAGCGTTGCGAATGCGACCAGACCGGCTATCGGTGGAGTACGCATGAAGAAGACTGTCGTTAGAGTCGTCTGTGCCATCGGCCAAGCGGGGCAGCTCGGCCTCAACGGAGGCCTTCCCTGGGAAGGCAACCGGTCGCCGGAGTTCGTCGCCGACGTTGCACGATTTTTCGACCTCACCAGAGGACATGTCTTGCTCGCCGGTCCCAAGACGATCGCGAGCATTCCGGATTTTGCTCGCGCGGATCGGGAACTTGTCGTCGTTCGCTCCAGCATGGATCCCGAGGACACACTCCAGCGCTTCGTCGGCCGCGTCGTCTTCATCGGCGGGGGTCCACCAGTGTGGGACGCCTACGCGCGCTTCGTCAGCCATTGGGATATCACGCGGCTGCCCTATGACGGACCGGCGGACCGCTGGTTCGATGCAAGATGGCTTACGGCGGGTGGCGGGGTTGCCAAAAACCGCGACCAATGAAGGCTCGGCTCACAGCAGGCACCGCGGTGGAACGATTGCGGTGCCTGTAGTCTGTACCCACCCACCTAGCAGTTCGCCCCAGTCTGCGGATCGCACGCCTTGTTTTCTTGCTGCTGTGGTTTGGGCTCGGCCTGTTCCGGCTCGGCCTGCTGCTGTTCGGCGGGCTGCTCCTCGGACTTCGGCTTCTCAGGCTTGGCCGCCTGTTCGGGCTCGGCCTGCTGCTGCTCGGCGGCGGGCTGCTCCTCGGCCTTCTGCTTCTCAGGCTTGGCCGTCTTTTCCGGCTCGGCCTGCTGCTGCTCGGCGGCGGGCTGCTCCTCGGCCTTCTGCTTCTCAGGCTTGGCCCTCTTTTTCGGCTCGGCCTGCTCCTGCTCGGCGGCGGGCTGTTCCTCGGCCTTCGGCTTCTCGGGCTTGGCCTGCTCCTGCTCGGCGGCGGGCTGCTCCTCGGCCTTCGGCTTCTCGGGCTTGGCCTGCTCCTGCTCGGCAGCGGGCTTCTCCTCGGTCGTCGGCTTCTCAGGCTTGGCGGTCTCTTCCGGCTTGACCTCTTCATCCGGCGCCTGTTCGGGCTCGGCCTGCTCCTGCTCGGCAGCGGGCTTCTCCTCGGTCGTCGGCTTCTCAGGCTTGGCGGTCTCTTCCGGCGTAGCCTCTTCGTCGGTCGCCGGCGCCTGTTCGGTCGTTGTTGCGCCTTCGGTCGGCTTCGACTTCCGGGCTGCCTGAACCTGCTTCACCTCCTCAATGTCTTTGAGCTCAGCTGGTTTGGCCTCGGGATCGGCTTTCACTTCAGCTTCAAAGACCGTGACCGTATTGTTTTCCACTTTGCCGGCCTGCTCGGGCGTCTCGGTCTCGCTGACCTCGACGACGGTCACCTGCTGGTTCGTCTCCTTCTCGATCACATCAACATCAATGACTTTGTTGATCACAACCTCGTTCTGGATCGTCACCTCACCGGCCGGCTCGGCCGCCTCGACAATGCGCACAAACTCCGGCTCATCACGGATAACGACGACGGAAATGTCGTCAGCAAGGAATTCGCGGGTGGGAACCACGACCCAGTAAAAATCCGGCGTGGTGTCGACGGTCACCTCGATTGAAATCAGATCGGGATCGCGGCGCGGCGGCAGCGGAGCCCAGATGACGTGCTCCCTTTCGCGCCGCCAGCTCACCCATGCCGGCGCCCAACGAGTGCCGGGAACCCAGTACCAGCCGATGTCGTCGGCATAGCCCCAGCGGCCGTAATGGTAGGTCGCCCAGCCGAACGGCTCGTCGGACACCCAGAGCCAGCCATGCTGCTCGGTATAGACCCAATGCCCAATTGTATACGGACGCCAGTCGTCAGCTACATCAACCGGCACGAAAACGGTCGCTCCCCGGTACGAAACCCAATCACCGTGGGCAGACAGTTCATCGTAGAATGTGCTGATCGAAATGGAAACGTCGGTGGCAGCCCTCGCCTCGGACACAAGCGACGATTGCGCCACCGGGGGCGCCATCGGGTTGGGTATCTCGACGATCGTGAACAAGCCGGCGGTTACGCCGCCCAGCATCAGCCGTACAGCGTTTTGGGCAAGGACGCGTTTCATCGCAGTTTCCTCCGAAACAGATCGCCCTTCATCCTGAAAACTCGCCGGCTGTCGAATTGTTCCGGCTTGGCACCACCACGATGGTACCGGGAACAACATCAGAGTTGCTTCATGAGGTCGGCGAACCAGATCACGACCGCCGTGCGCAGCGGCGTCCCGACGCAAAAATCGCACATCGACTGTAAAGCCTGCCCCGGCCCAGCCCGGCGATCGGCAGCGAACGTGGCGTCAGTGGCGAATCGCAAGACTTGCAGCGCTGTTGTCGGGCTCGCCCGCCGCCCAGAGCAGAAGATGGCTATAGAGCAGAACTTTCACGCGTCGCCGCCAAACAGCTTCTCGATTTCCTCACCGGCCATGCGATCAAAATCGTCCGGAACGGAAAACTGCTCGGCCATAAACCCGACGCGACGCGTTTCGCCGGCCGCAGGAGCGTCAATGGCGATGACCTTCACCATCGGCTTTCCGGATTTGGCGATGATGAAGGACTCGCCCTTGGCTGCCCTGTCGACAAGGCGGGACAGATGCGTCTTGGCCTCGTGGATGTTGACGATGCGCATTACGAACTCCGTGCCTTAGTCCACGAAACTTAGTCTACCCGAACTTAGGGCATCTGCCGAAGAGGGCTGAAGGCCGCGCCTTGCTGCAGGGTCGTCTTGACTTCCCCGATCTCGGCACCAACTACGATTACATGAACGCCACAAAAAAGATCCGTCGCGATTTTCTTTTCCGGGTTTGCCCCATCGCGGGATCGTAACCCCCGGCTCGGCTGCCAGTGCGCCCCGGGCCGCGGGGCAAGAATACTAAAAATCGACATTGAACGTATGCAGGCCAGCACCGGGTCTGGGGCATTGGCTTTGAGCAATATCTGTCTCGAACTGGCCGGTTCACCATGAGGCAGCCCGCTCCAACAGAGAATACGAGTATTCGAAAATGCAAGATAACATAAAGGCTCGGCGCAAACCGACCATCCGCATCTCGAAATCCGACCATGCGCGTTTATCGGCGCTTGCCAGCGCCGTGGCCGCACGAAATCCGCAGGCTTCCGATGAACTGCTCGGCGAACTCGAGCGAGCGCGCATCGTTTCCGATGGTTTGATCTCCGCGGGCGCCGTCCAGATGGGTTCGACGGTGACGTTCAAGCCCGATACCGGTGACGCGAAAACGGTTACGCTGGTCTTTCCTGGCGATGCGGACATCTCCGAAGGCAAGGTTTCAATCCTTACGCCGATCGGCACGGCCCTGATCGGCCTCTCGGCCGGACAGTCGATCATGTGGACCGCGCGAGATGGGCGCCGGCACGAATTGTCGGTGCTTGCCGTGAACCGGCCTGCTCGGGAAGGCGATGCAGCCGATCAGCGTGCACCAGCACCTTCGACGATGGCGGGCGACTAAAGCGCGTCGCGTTTGACCGGCTCATGCGGCGCGCTTTAGGTTGTTGTTTGTTTCCGCGAAAACTGCGGGCATCAACGCGCCGAGGACCTCAATCGCCTTCTTCACGAACGCCTCGTGATATGGACAACCGGCGCTGAAGCAAACGGCCCGGCCCTACGCCGACCCGCTCTTACCAGCCGGCGGTTGGAGGGATCGACTCGGGTTAGGTGGGCCTTGCCGCGTGGCAAAAAAATAACAGGTTGGCTGTCGGGAGGCGCACCACTTGTTCGTCCTTTGGACCGGAAGCAACGAGACCAGGTGAAAAAACCGTGAGAGAGCTTAGATCATCGGACACATCTGCGGACGATGTGATCAAGGCCGACCTTATGATGGTGTTCATCGGTCCCGTTCTGGCTGGCGGGGCGCCCAAGGGCCGGTTCGACTGAGATCTGGCAGTCGCGGCGCGAACAAATACCCCCAAGAACCGAGGAGATTAGATATGACGAAACTCGTGACCTGCCTGTGGTTCGACCACGGCGAAGCACGCAAGGCGGCAGAGTTCTATGCCGCCACCTTTCCCGACAGCCATGTGGATCGGCTGAATGCGGCCGCGTCGGACTATCCCGGCGGCAAGGAAGGCAACGAACTGACGGTCGAGTTCACAGTGCTCGGCCAGTCATTTCTAGGCCTGAACGGCGGCCCGACTTTCAAGGCCAACGAATCCGTCAGCCTCATGTTGCTGACCGAAGATCAGGAAGAGACCGACCGCTACTGGAACGCGATCGTTGGAAACGGCGGCAGCGAGAGCGCCTGCGGATGGTGCAAGGACCGGTGGGGCTTCTCCTGGCAGATCACGCCGAAGCGGCTGATGGAACTGACGACCAGCCCCGACCGCGCCAGGGCCAAGCGCGCGATGGAGGCGATGATGACGATGAAGAAAATCGATATTGCGGCAGTGGAAGCCGCAGCAGCCGACTAACCCGATCCACGGCAACGACGCCCTGGTGAACGCAACGCATGGAGATGATCATGCCCAACACCGTTAAACTGCACCGGGTTCTCGCCACGAAGCCCGAAAAGGTCTACCGCGCATTTCTGGAACCTGACGCGGTCGCGAGTTGGCTGCCGCCCTTCGGTTTCACCTGTACGGTGCATGAGCTTGAGGCGAAAGAAGGCGGCAAGCACAGAATGTCGTTTCGAAACTTCACGACCGGGCAAAGCCATTCCTTCGGCGGCACCTATCTGAAACTCGTCCCCGGCGAGACGCTCGTCTACAGCGACGTGTTCGATGATCCGAACCTTCCGGGCGAGATGAAAGTGACCGTCACGCTGACGGCCGTTTCAGTCGGAACGGAGATGACGGTGGTTCAGGAGAACGTGCCCGATCTGATCCCGGTCGAGGCATGTTATCTCGGTTGGCAAGAGTCGCTACGCAAGCTTGCTCACCTCGTCGAGCCCGAAATCACGCAATAAACCGTCTGCGTGATCTCATCCGGCTGCGAGAACAAGGAAACCAAAATGACCAACCAGCAGATCACCATTGCCACCACGATCGCCGCGCCGAGCGAACGCGTCTGGGAGGCCTACACGACGCCCGGCGATATCACACAGTGGAACTTCGCTTCCGACGACTGGTGCTGCCCAAGCGCGGAAGCCGACCTAAAGGTGGGCGGCGGCTACAAGGCGCGCATGGAAGCCAAGGACGGCAGCTTCGGCTTCGATTTCGAGGCGGTGTACGAAGAGGTCGAGCCGTACAAGGCGATCGCATTCGCCATGAGCGACGGGCGCAAGGCGCGTACGACCTTCGAAGCTGTAGGCAACGGTACGAAGGTGACGACCATATTCGATGCCGAGACGCAGAACTCCATCGAGATGCAGCGTGACGGCTGGCAGGCGATCCTGGACAACTTCGGGCGTTATGTTGAATCCAGCGCAGGACATGAGCAAGTTCAAGGAGGTCGCTGAACTCCGCCGGAAGCAGTTTTTCAAGCCTTGTCGGCGGAGACGATCGTCGAGATGATAGCGCTCTAAACGCCCGAGGCGATGATCGAGATCGAAGCCATAGCAGCCCTGGCTGCAGACGACGGTCTATTCGCCTCGGGACCTTTCAATCACTATCCGCTGCAGTCCTGACCGGTCGCGCTATGCACTCAAGCGAAACCGTGTGACGTCGATGGCCGCGGCCATCAGTGTCTGCGTGTAGGATGCCTGCGGATCGCTGAAGATCGCCTCGGTCGGCCCTTCCTCGACGATCTTGCCCTGCTTCATGACGATGATGTAGTCGGCCATGGCACGCACGACGGCGAGATCGTGGCTGATGAACAGGTAGGACAGTTCATGGTCGGCCTGCAGCTTGCGCAGCAATTCGACGATCTGCTTCTGGACGGACCGATCGAGCGCCGACGTCGGCTCGTCGAGGACGACCACCTTGGGTTTGAGGATCATCGCCCGCGCGATGGCGATGCGTTGGCGCTGGCCGCCGGAGAATTCGTGCGGGTAGCGATTGCGCGCATTCGGGTCGAGCCCGACCTCACGCAAGGCCTCGACGGCGCGGAGGTCGCGTTGCCTGCCCGACAGGGTCGGCTCATGCACCAGAAGCCCTTCGGTGATGACCTGGCCGACGGTCATGCGCGGCGACAGCGAACCGAACGGGTCCTGAAAGACCAGCTGCAATTCGCGCCGCAGCGGCCGCATGGCCTGGCGGTCGGCGGCAGAAATATCGCGATCGCCAAAGCGGATGAGCCCATCGCTTGGCAGGAGCCGCAGCAGGGCTCGGCCGAGCGTCGATTTTCCTGAACCGGATTCGCCGACGATGCCGATGGTCTGGTTGCGTTTCAGCCGTATCGAAATGTGGTCGACCGCGCGCAGGATCAGCGGCTCTCCGGCGAGAAACCCGCCGCCGATCTTGAAGGTCACTTCGACATTCCTGCCTTCGAGCAGGACGGGCGCATCTGGCGGTGGCGGCGCCTTGGTTCCGGTCGGCTCGGCGGCCAACAGCATCTTGGTATAGGCATGCTGCGGATTGACGAAGATCGCTTCCGCCTCGCCCTCCTCGACGACTTCGCCGTAGCGCATGACATAGACCCGGTCGGCAAAGCGCCGGACAATGCCGAGATCGTGGGTGATGAAGACGATCGCCATGCCAAGCTTGCGCTGCAGTTCGGCGAGCAGCATGAGGATCTGCGCCTGGATGGTCACGTCGAGCGCGGTCGTCGGTTCGTCTGCGATCAGTATGTCGGGATCGTTGGCCAGCGCCATGGCGATCATGACCCGCTGTCGCTGGCCACCCGACAATTCGTGCGGATAGGATTTCATCCGCCGCTCGGGATCGGGAATATGAACCAGCCGCAAGAGCTTGAGCGCCTCTTCGCGTGCTTGCGCCGCGCCAAGCCCACGATGCCGGCGGATCGGTTCGATCAGCTGGTTGCCGATCGAATAGAGCGGATCGAGCGAGGTCATCGGCTCCTGGAAGATCATGCTGATCTTGCGGCCGCGGACTTGGTTGAGCTCGGACTTGTGCAGGGCCAAAAGGTTGCGGCCGCGATAGTCGACGACGCCCGTCGCCTCGCCGTTCGAGGCCAGCAGGCTCATCGCCGCCATCATCGTCTGGCTTTTGCCGGAACCGGATTCGCCGACCACGGCAACGGTTTCGCCTGCATTGACGTGGATGTTGATGCCCTTGACCGCCTCGACCACGCCGTCAAGCGTGCGGAAGCGGACGCGAAGGTCCTTGACGCTGAGGATGGTTTCGGAAGCGATCATCTCAACGGTCCCTCGGGTCGAGCGCGTCGCGCAGGCCGTCGCCGACGAAATTCAGCGCGAACAGCGTCGAGACAAGGAAAAATGCTGGGAACAAAAGCAGCCAGTTGGCGGTGCCGATGTTCTTGGCGCCGGTCGAGATCAGCACGCCCCAGCTGGTCATCGGCTCCTGCACGCCGAGCCCGAGGAACGACAGAAAACTCTCCAGGATGATGACCTGCGGCACCAGCAGCGTCATATAGATGACCACTGGGCCAAGCAGGTTGGGAATGACGTGGCGAATCAGAATGCCGCGCTGGCCTATGCCCATCGCCTCCGCCGCCTGGACATATTCCTGCCGCCGGATCGACAGCGCCTGTCCGCGCACGATGCGCGCCATGTCGAGCCACAGCACGGCGCCGACCGCCAGGAACATCAGCACGAAGTTCCGGCCGAAGAACACCACCAGCATAATGACGAAGAAAATGAACGGCAGCGAATAGAGCACATCGACAATGCGCATCATCACCTCGTCTATCCTGCCGCCGGCAAGGCCGGACGCAGCGCCGTAGAGCACGCCGATGACGCCCGCAACGACCCCGGCGAGCAGGCCGATGGCCAGCGAGATGCGCCCGGCCATCAGCGTCCGCGACAGGAGATCGCGGCCAGTATTGTCGGTGCCGAACAGGAAATACTGCTGCCTGATTGAAGCGCTCATCACCGCTTCAAGGCCGTCAGCCGATTTGCTCTCTATCTTGGTGTTGTCGAAGGCATCGGAACGGTCGAGGTAGCGGACATTGCGATCGTCGATCGGCTTGCGCGATGTGACGGTGACGAAGATGCGATTGTCTTCCTGCCGCCACTGCTTGATGTCGACCCGCATGCGCTTGATCGCCTCGTTGAGCGCGGTTTCTATCTTGTCGGGCTTCGGATAGGCCGACAAGCTCGGCGGCATGCGCACATAGTCGGCGTAGATGGTGGTGTATCGATGCGGCACCAAAGAGGGTCCGAACACGCTGAGGATCGCGATGAAGGCAAGATAATACAGGCTGAACATGGCGGCGCGGTTGGCCTTGAGGCGCGCCCAGGCATCGCCCCACAGGGAACGGCCGACGATGGCCGGAGCGGTGGCTGCGATGTCAGTCATAGCGCACCCTCGGATCGACGAAGGCATACATGACGTCGACGATCAGGTTGAAGACGATGGTGAACAGCGCGATGACCACCACGGTGCCCATGACCAGCGTGTAGTCACGGTTGAGCGCGGCCTCGACGAAATAGCGGCCGATGCCGGGAATGGAAAAGATCGTCTCGACGATGATCGAGCCGGTGAGCAGTGCCGCCGCCGCCGGGCCGGTGAAGGAGACAATCGGCAATATGGCACCGCGCAGCGCATGCTTGACGACCACCGACCAGTCCGACAGGCCGAGCGCACGTGCGGTGCGAATGTGGTGCGAGCGCAACGATTCGATCATCGAGCCGCGCATCAGGCGGGCGACGATGGCGATCTGCGGCAAGGCGAGGGTCAGCACAGGGCCGATCTTGTTGAGCAGGGCGCCATCGCCCCAGCCGCCGATCGGCAGCAGTTTCCAGGTCAGACCGAACAGAAGCTGGATAACCGGCGCGATGACGAATGTCGGAATGGTGCTGCCGGCGGTCGCCAGAGCGATCACCGAATAGTCGGCAAGCTTGTTCTGGTTGAGCGCGGCAATGGTGCCGAGGAGGCCGCCGAGCAGCAGCGCCAGGATCAGGGCCGAGGCGCCGATCTGGATCGAAACGGGCAGGCCCCTGGCAAACAATTCGCCGACAGTGAAATCCGGCATGTTGTAGCTCGGACCGAAATTGCCGCGCAGCAGATTGCCGAGATAGTGGACATATTGCAGCCAGAGCGGGTCGTTGAGACCGAACTGCGCTTCGAGATTGGCCTTGATCTCGGGGCTCAGGCCCCGCTCCTGATTGAACGGGCCGCCAGGCGCGACGCGTATCAGGAAGAACGCCATGGTCACGATGACCAACAGCGTCGGAATGGCGGTCAGAAGCCGCCGGAATACGTAACGCAACATCGGTTCCCCGCTTTGCTAGCAAACCGGGACCGCCGCCCCTAACGCATGACCCGAGCCGAAGGTCCGGAGAGGATCACGTGCAAAATCAAGGCGTTACAGCGCCCTGTGCGCGCCCCAAAGGACGCGCGGCGCTGTAAAGGAGCGGCAGTCCGGCCAAGGAGATCAGTCCTTGGAGATGAAGCGGGACGGATGCACATCCATGACGTTGTCCTCGAAGCCATGAACCTTCGGAGAAACGATATCCTTGTAACTATAGTAGAGAAGCGGGATGTTGCCGACGTCATCGACGAGGATGCGCTCGGCCTCGGCGAGTTCTTTCATCCGCTCTTCGGGCTTGCCGCCGGCGGCGGCCGCCTCGTCCATGGCCTTCTCGAATTCCGGGCTGTTGTAGCTCGAATAGTTGTTGCCGCTTGCCTTGCGGGAGATGCCGAGGAAGGTTTCCGGATCCTTGTAATCCGCAATCCAGCCGGCACGCGCCACGTCGTAGTCGCCCTTCTGCTCAAGGAAGGAGTAGTGGGTCTTGGTGTCGGTGTTGAGCAGCGTGATTTCGACGCCGAGCGGCTTCAACTGCTCCTGGATGGCGACTGCAGTGTTCTTGTGGTTTTCCGACGTGTTGTAGCGGATTTCCATCTTCAGCGGTTTCTCGGGCGTATAGCCAAGCTTCTCGAGTACCTTCTTGGCCTCATCCTCGCGGTCGATCTGCGACATGTCCGCGTATTTGGCCATTGCCGGCGTATAGCCCTCAATGCCCGGAGGCACCATCGAATAGCCGGGCAGCATTGAGTTCTGCCAGACCTTTTCGGCAAGGAAATCGCGGTCGACTGCCATGGAGATGGCATTGCGCAGTTCGACGTTGTCCCACGGAGCCTTATCGGTCTTGATCGAAAAATAGTAGGTGCCGAGGTAAGGTCCAACGCGAATCTGATCGCCAAACTTGGCCTTGAGATCGGCGAGCTGCTCGGTCGGGAGGTCGTCGTAGCTGTCGAGTTCGCCGGCCTCGAAGCGTTTTATCGCCGACGAACGATCTTCGGTCGGGATGTAGTTGACGACGTCGAGCTTGACGCTCGCAGCATCCCAGAATTTCGGATTCTTGACCAGTTTGATGTGGTCGTTGGGAACCCACTCCGCCAGGGTAAAGGGGCCGTTGGAGACCAGATTGCCCGGCTTGATCCAATCGGCGCCGAGCTTGTCAATGGACGCCTTGCTGACCGGATAAGTCGCCTGGTGGGTCAGCATTTCAAGGAAATAGGGCGTGGGCGCCTTCAGCGCCACTTCCAGAGTATTTGCGTCGATTGCCTTGACGCCCATCTCCTCCGGCTTCGCCTTCTTGGTGTTCACCTCCTCGGCGTTCTTCACGGGATAGAGCATCGAAGCATATTCGGCGCCGGTGGCCGGATCTTCCAGCCGATGAAACGCGTAGACGAAGTCATCTGCCGTGACCGGGCTACCATCCGACCAGACACCGTCCTTGCGCAGCTTGAAGGTGTAGACGGTGCCGTCGTCCGATACAGTCCAGCTTTCGGCGGCGCCCGGAATGACGTTCGCCTTCTGGTCTTGCATGACCAGCCCCTGGAACAGGTCACGCAATACAGCGGCTTCGTATATTGTCGAGGTCTTGTGCGGGTCGAGCGACTCCGATTCGGCGGCGGTGCCGCGGTTGTAGACGACCTCGGCGAAGGCTGGCGTGTAGAACGTGCCGGCGGCCAAAGCCATGGTTGTGGCGAACACCGTCGCCTTCAGCATGTTTTTCAGCATGAAGTTCTCCCTGTCGAGGCGGCCGTTCAGCTGCGCCTCTTGAGTGTTGACGCCCCGAAGCCGATTAGCTGGCCTCTTTGAGCGCGCCGCCGGTTCCCTTTCCGGCGGCTGGTGGGCAAACAGTAACGTGGTGATTTTTTATTTCAACAGACTCGTGAGGTCACCCTAAGTAAGGCGCAGCGACAGCCACTGCGCGATCGGCAGAACAGCGGTCGATCCTATGGGCTCGGCTCCGTTTCCCCACTTCAACCACTCGTTTTCGGTAAGAATCAGTCGTCGATTCCACTTTGTCGAAATGTCTTAAGCCGCCTTTAAGCAACCACGGGTTACATCTTGCGCGGGCTTTGGTATGTCCCGATGGGCGATGGACATGAACAGCATAGAAACTAAGACAATTTCTGGACCGAGGCGTAAAATCCGCCAGTTAAGAAGCAAATTGTGCCAGTTTAGAGAGCGATCCGGAACTTCCGCGATTGAGTTCGCCATGCTTTCGCCGATTTTCATCTTGTTACTACTCGGAATGGTTGCATATGGCATCTATTTTGGCGCCAGTCACTCCGTGCAGCAGATCGCAGCGGACGCCGCACGCACGGCGATTGCCGGGCTGAACGAAGATGAGCGCCAGGCGCTGGTGACCAGTTTCGTCACCACCAATGCCGCGGGATATCCATTCGTCGATTCCGACAAGCTGACCTACCAGGCCAAGGACAGCACGGCCGACGGAAACCAATTCGTCGTGTCCATCCAATATGATGCCCGCAACCTGCCGGTCTGGAATCTCTTCCCGGCACTGCCCATGCCTGGCACCACGATCTCACGCCAGTCGACAATCCGGGTTGGAGGCATCTGAATGTCGCAAACTTTGGCGGGCAGGATCGGCCGGGGCGCCCGCTCGATGCTTGGCGACCAGACGGCGAACTTCGCCGTCATGACGGCGCTGTGCGCACCGTTCGCGCTGGCGCTGGCCGCCTTCGCCATCGATGAAGGCTCGATCTATGTGGAGCGCCGGGAGGCTCAGTCGCTGGTCGATCTGGCGGCAATCACCGCCGCCTCCAACATCAACAACATTGACGCCGCGGTGGTGACCACGCTCGGCGACAACGGAATGCCGGGTATCGTTGTTCAGAAGGCAGGGCAGACGATCACCCCTGCCCTCGGAAAGACTGTCGTGTCGGTCACCCCCGGCCGATATTCAGCAGAGTCGTCGCTCGGCGTCGACAAGCGCTTCGAGGCCGGCAAAACGCCCTACAACGCCGTCCATGTCACGCTGAAAAAGGTTCCTGCCCGCTATTTCGCGAGTTCGCTTATCCCTACGCCGGTGATCGGCACCCAAGCCGTGGCCAGCATAGCGCCGCAGGCGATGTTCTCGGTCGGGTCCAGGCTTCTCAGCGTCAATGGCGGCATCCTCAACGCTCTTCTCAGCAAGTTCCTGGGCGGCAACATCGCGCTCAGCGTCATGGACTACAACGCTCTGATCGCTGCCGACGTGAACCTGCTTTCGTTCATCGATGCCCTTGCCGTTGAGATGCAGCTGACAGGTGTCAGCTATTCGGAGGCGCTGGCTTCCAAAGCGACGGTCGGCGAGATAGCGACCGCCATGGCTAATGTTTCACCCGTTGGCAGCACCAGCAAGCTGGCTTTGCAGACAATCGCGTCAAGGACCACCAACACGGTCAAGATACCGCTCAATCATCTTGTCGATCTTGGATCAATGGGCCAGTTGGGCCTCGGGCAAAAGTCACCCGGCTTTTCGGTCGACGCCAGCGCCATGGGCATGCTGACCACCGCTGCTGCACTGGCCAACGGCTCGAAGCAGGTCGAGCTCAATCTCGGAGCCGCCATTCCGGGGCTTGCCTCCACCACGCTTGCGATTGCAATCGGCGAACCTGCACAATTCTCGCCATGGCTGACAATCGGCGAGAAGGGTGCTGTGGTGCGTACGGCGCAGACGCGGATCAAGCTGGTGGCGTCCGTCGGCGGCAGCAATGCGACTCTCGGTGGCGGCATCAGCCTGCTGGCCGTCAAACTACCGTTGCATGTCGAGGTGGCCTCTGCCGAAGCCAAGCTGACCGACATCAGCTGCCCGACGGGGCACCCCGACAGTTTGAAAGTTACCATTGCCGCACGTCCGGGCCTTGCCTCGCTGCACCTTGGCGCCAGCGATGCCGATAACAGCCCCTCCGCCTTCGCCGATTTCAGCAACCCACAGTCGTTTCAAAATGCCGAAATCGCGCAGGTCAGCGTGAAGCTTCTGTTTCTCACCCTCAATCTGATCGGCGTGAATGGTTCTGCAGCCGTTGAGATCGCCAACAACGATCCGACGATCTTGACCTTCAACAGCACCGACATCGCAAGCAAGACGATAAAGAACGCCTCGACGAAGAACCTGACGCAATCTCTCACCACGTCGCTGGTCAACAATTTGTCGCTTTCGGTCAGTGCGCTGGGCCTCGGGCTTGATGTAACCGCCTTGCTCGGAACCGTGAAGCCGGCAGTGGTGGCGCTGCTGAACGGCGTGACGGCGCCGGTCGACGAATTGGTTTACAACGTGCTTGGGGCGCTGGGCGTGCGCGTCGGCGAGGCCGATGTCCGGGTCATGGGCGCGACTTGCGGGCGCTCTGTGCTTGTTCAGTGAGCTGGAGAGATCAGCCGGCTCGTCCGAGAAAGCAGCCCAACGGCGGCAGCGACAGAATCTTTTCCTGCAAGGCGGCACCAGCGCCAAGGTCGATCGTCTCCGCGACATCGATACCCTGCGGCAACGGCCAGTTGGCCGGCTCCTCGGCGAAGTTGAAAACGCACAGCAGCTTCTCGCCGCCGCCTTCGCGCATGAAGGCAAGCACATCGTGCTCGGCATCGAGAAAGCGGATCGAACCTTGTACCAGCGCCGCATGCCGCCTGCGCAACGCCAGCATCGCCCGATAGCTGGCCAGAACTGACTTTTCCTCGCCGTTCTGGATATCGACCGCGCGGGCGCGATGGCTTTCCGGGATTGGAAGCCACGGCCTGCCGATTGAAAAGCCGGCATTGTTGGCGCCCTTCTCCCACACCATCGGCGTGCGGCAGCCATCCCTGCCCTTGAACCCCGGCCAGAAGCGGATGCCGTAAGGATCGCGCAGATCCTCGAACGCCAATTCCGCCTCCTCCAGCCCGAGTTCCTCACCCTGATAGAGGCAGATCGATCCACGCAGGCATGACAGCAGCGCGATGGAGAACTTCGCCGTCCTTTCCGGGTCGCCACCGGGCCTTGTCCATCGCGTCACATGGCGAACGACATCGTGGTTGGAAAACGCCCAGCAGACCCAGCCGTCGGAGACAGCACTCTCGAACGCTTCGACGCAGCCACGCACATGCGCCGCCGAGAATTGCGGACCGAGCAGGTCGAATGTGTAGCACATGTCGAGCTTGTCGCCGCCGCTGGTGTAGGCGGCGAGCGTCTGCAACGAACGGGCTTCGTCGCCGACCTCGCCGACAGCGACGCGGCCCTCATATTCGTCGAGCAGCGCCCGAAACCGCTTGAGGAAAGCCAGGTTTTCGGGCTGCGTCTTGTCAAACAAATGCTCCTGATAGAGGTACGGATTGGTTTCGGTGTTGGTGCCGGCGACGCTTGACGCCAGGGGCGGGTTGCTGCGCAGCCAGCGGTCATGGACATAGTAGTTGACGGTATCGAGGCGAAACCCGTCGACGCCGCGCTCCAGCCAAAACCGCACCGTTTCCAGCAGGGCGTCCTGAACCTCCGGATTGCGGAAATTGAGGTCCGGCTGCGAGGCGAGAAAATTGTGCATGTAATACTGCCTGCGGGTCGCGTCCCACTCCCAGGCGGGGCCGCCGAAGACCGACAGCCAGTTGTTGGGCGCGGTGCCGTCGGGCCTCGGATCGGCCCAGACATACCAGTCCGCCCTGGGGTTATCGCGGCTCGTACGGCTTTCGACGAACCATTCGTGCCGGTCGGACGAATGCGACAGGACCTGGTCGATAATGACTTTCAGGCCGAGACGGTGCGCCTCGGCGACCACCGCATCGAAATCCTCTGCTGTGCCGAACATCGGATCGACGGCTGTATAGTCGGATACGTCGTAGCCCATATCGGCCATCGGCGACTTGAAGAACGGTGATAGCCAGACGGCGTCAGCGCCAAGCGATGCGACATGCGCCAGCCTCGATGTGATACCACGCAGATCGCCACTGCCGTCCCCCGTCGTGTCCTGAAAGGAGCGCGGGTAGATCTGGCAGATGACGCAGCCGCGCCACCACTCGGCGTGGTCACTTGCCACTCGGGTTCTCCTTTATCTGAGCCTGCGCGGCTTCGTGTTCGATCATGAAAATCACCGTTCGCCCCGGCACCGGCCGTGAAATTCCGGCTGCGCCGTCCGACGCTTCGATGGCTGGCTGCCAGCGAAATCCGTCGCGCTCCGGCAGCGTGAACATACACGCCCGGCGATCGCCATTGATGACAACGGCAAGGCGGCGATCATCGCTGCCGAGCATCATGACCAGGCGGTACCGCCCCGGATCGTACCAGCCTGCCTCGTCGAGCGGCGTGCCGGTTTCAGTGAGCCAGACCGCGTCCGGTTGTTCTGATCCGGGCGGCGGCTCTCCAGTCAGGAAGCGCGTGTCGGAAAGCGCCGGCACGCAACGACGCATCGCGGCGAGCAAAACGGCGTATTGTTCCAGCGCCTGGTCGCGCCCGGCCCAGTCGAGCCAGGTGATCTCGTTGTCCTGCGCATAGGCGTTGTTGTTGCCCTTCTGGGTGCGGCCGAATTCGTCGCCGGCGGTCAGCATGATCGTGCCGCGTGAGGCAAACAGCGTGGCCAGCAGCGCACACCGGTCATCGAAACGGGCCGTAACGATCGCCCGGTCGCCGGTCTCGCCCTCGACGCCATTGTTCCAGGATAGGTTGTCGTCGTGGCCATCGCGGTTCTGCTCGCCATTGGCCTCATTGTGCTTGTGCTCGTAGGCAACGATGTCGGCCAGCGTCATGCCGTCATGCGCGGCAATGAAATTGACGCTGCGGCTCGTCTGCTGGCTTGGCTTGGCAAACACGTCGGATGAGCCGGCAACCCGGGTCGCCAGCGCGCCGACCATGCCGCTATGGCCGCGCCAGAACCGGCGGATGTCGTCGCGATATCTGTCGTTCCATTCGAGGAAGGGCGGCGGAAAATTGCCAAGCTGATAGCCGTCCGGGCCGATATCCCATGGCTCGGCGATAAGCACCCGGTCGCCAAGGAGCGGATCATCCCGAATAGCCATGAGCAGTGGCGCAGCGGCGTCGAACGCGCCATCGACCCGCCCCAGAATGGGCGCCAGATCGAAGCGGAAACCATCGACGCCGGCATGGCGGACAAAGTGACGAAGCGTGTCGAGGACCATTTCCCTGACGACCGGATGACCGCAAGCGACGGTGTTGCCGGTGCCGGTGTCGTTGATCAAGCTGCCGTCCGGCCGATGCCGGTAGTAGGCGCGGCTGTCGAGGCCGCGCAGCGACAGCGTCGGCCCAAGCCTGTCGCTTTCGCCGGTGTGGTTGAAGACAAGATCGAGGATGACGCCGATGCCGGCCCCACGCAGCGTGGCAACCGTCTGCCGCAATTCCGCGAGACCGCCAGGCGCCAGACGCGGATCGAGCGCCATGAAGGTCACGGGATTGTAGCCCCAGGCATTGCGCAGCCCGAGCGGCGGCAAATGCCGCTCGTCGATCGATGCCGCCACCGGCATCAGTTCGACCGCCCCGACCCCGAGCTTTTTCAGGTGCTCGACGATAGCCGGGTGGGCAAGGGCTGCAACCGTCCCGCGCTGGTGCTTCGGGATGTCCGGATGCAGCATGGTGAAGGCGCGCACCGGCACTTCATAGATCAGGCCACCGGGCTGGAACAGCGGCGGCAAGACGGGCACCGGCCGCGGCAGGGTGGCGGTAATCGCCTTCGGCAGCAGCGGCGCAGTGTCCGTGCCCTCGCCCCGGCGCGCGGCGAGCCTGACGTCATAGACATAAGACCTGTCGATTTCGACGGCATAGGGGTCGACCAGCAGCTTGTCGGGATCGAACCAAAGCCCGTTCTCGGGCGTATAATCGCCATCGGCGCGAAATCCGTATCGGGTGCCGGCGGCGAGGCCGGCGACGAAAAGCGCGTGAACGCCCTCGCCTTCCGGCTGGAGTTCGAGCCGGTCGATCTCCCCCTCTCCCTGCTCATCGAAGATCGAGACCCAGAGCCGGCTGGCCGCGGACGACCATGCGGCAAAGCGGATGCCGCCGCGGGTGACGGTGGCACCGAGTGAGTTCATACGGCGACCCCTTCTCCCCTTGTGGGAGAAGGTGGATTGGCGCGCAGCGCCGAGACGGATGAGGGGTGCTGGAAGAAACGAGGCATGGGCGATTTGAGCAAAGGTGTGCGCCAAGCTGGAACACCCCTCATCCGACCGAGCTTCGCTCGGCCATCTTCTCCCACAAGGGGAGAAGGGGGAGCCTCGCAACGCAGGCCGAACTCAGACGGCCAGCTGTCAACCAAACTCACGTAATCACGCTCGGCTCGGCGCGGCCGGTATGGCTGCGTATCCCGGCAATATCATCGGCTGCCGCAATCAGGTCGGCAAGCGCCTCCTGCGTGTCGAGATCGTGCCTGGACTTGTCCGGCTCGTAGCGCTCGATATAGACGCGCAGCGTCGCCCCCGAGGTACCGGTGCCGGAGAGACGGAAGACGACGCGCGATCCGCCTTCGAACAGCACCCTGATGCCCTGGTTCCTGGCTATCGAGCCGTCGACCGGGTCGTGATAGGCGAAATCGTCGGCGCTGGCGATCTTCATGCCGCGCACGCTGGTGCCGGGCAAGGAAGCGAGCCTGGCCCGCAATTCGTCGACCAGCGCATTGGCGCGGTCGGTCTCGACCTCCTCGTAGTCATGGCGTGAGTAGTAATTGCGGCCATAGGCGGCCCAGTGCTCGGTGACGATCTGCTTGGCGCTTTCACCCCGGGCAGCGAGGATATTGAGCCACAAAAGAACGGCCCACAGCCCGTCCTTTTCGCGGACGTGGTTGGAGCCGGTTCCGGCACTTTCCTCGCCGCAGATCGTCGCCATGTCAGCATCGAGCAGATTGCCAAAGAATTTCCAGCCGGTCGGCGTTTCATAGATGCCGATGCCGAGCTTTTCGGCGACGCGGTCGGCTGCACCGCTGGTCGGCATCGAGCGGGCGATGCCTTTCAGGCCGGCCTTGTAGCCCGGCGCCAGATGAGCATTGGCGGCGAGCATAGCCACCGAATCCGACGGGGTGATGAAAATGCCCTTCCCGATGATCAGGTTGCGGTCGCCGTCGCCGTCGGAAGCGGCGCCGAAATCCGGCGCATCCGGTCCCATCATCTCGTCATAGAGGTGCTTTGCGTGGACCAGGTTCGGGTCTGGGTGGTGGCCGCCGAAATCCGGCAGGGGAACGAAGTTGCGGGCGGTGCCTTTCGGCGCGCCGAGCCGGTTCTCCAGGATCTCCTTGGCATAGGGACCGGTCACGGCATGCATGGCGTCGAAGCGCATGCGGAAGCCTGACTTGAACAGCCCACGCAACGCATCGAAATCGAACAGATTTTCCATCAGCTCGGCATAGTCGGCGACCGGGTCGATCACCTCGACGGTCATGCCGCCCGCCTCGACAGTACCGATCGTGTCGAGGTCGACCGTACCGATATCGGCGATCTTGAAGCTCGAAATCACCTTGGTCTTGGCGAAGATGGCGTCGGTCAGCTTTTCCGCTGCCGGGCCGCCATTGCCGGCATTGTATTTGATGCCGAAATCCTCGTGCGGGCCGCCCGGATTGTGGCTGGCCGACAGGATGATGCCGCCGAAGGTGTTGTATTTGCGAATGATGTTGGAAGCGGCCGGCGTCGACAGGATGCCGCCCTGCCCGACCATCACCTTGCCGAAACCGTTTGCCGCGGCCATGGCGATGGCCTTCTGGATGACCTCGCGGTTGTAAAAGCGGCCGTCGCCGCCGATCACCAGCGCCTTGCCCTCGAACCCGTCCAGCGCATCAAAAATCGACTGGATGAAGTTCTCGGCATAGTGCTCCTGCTGGAACACCGGCACTTTCTTGCGCAGCCCGGATGTGCCGGGCTTCTGGTCGAGATAAGGTTTGGTGGCGACGGTGCGTATCATGCGTCAAGCCCTTTTCGAAAGCAGCAAGCGATAGAGTTCGAGGTATTTTTCTGCGCTTTTATCCCACGAGACATCGGCCTTCATGCCTTGCCGCTGCATCGACGTCCAGATCGCAGGGTTGGCGTGCGCCGCGACCAGCCGGCGGATGGCGTGCAGCAAGGAGCCGGCATCGGCGGGTGCGAACTGGAAGCCGGTCGCCACACCTGCCGAAATCGCCGCTTCATTGGCGTCGATGATCGTGTCGGCAAGACCGCCGGTGCGGGCGACGACCGGCACGCAGCCATAGCGCAGGCCGTAAAGCTGCGTCAGTCCGCAAGGCTCGAAGCGCGACGGGATGATGATTGCGTCACAGCCGCCCTGCATAGTGTGGGAAAGCGCCTCGTCATAACCGACGACGACGCCGATGCGACCGCGATGGCGGGCGGCGGCGGCCAGCAGCGCGCCTTCGAGGCCGGCGTCGCCGGACCCCAGGATCGCCAGGCGGGCACCCCTCGCAACAATCCCGTCGACGACCGTTGCCAGTATGTCCATTCCCTTCTGCCAGGTGAGCCGGCTGATCACGCAGACGATCGGACTGTCGTCGCGGTCAAAGTTGAAACGATCCTCGACGGCGGTCCGGTTGGGGTGCCGCGCCTTCAATGTCCTGGCCGTGTAGCTGGAGACCAGATGCTTGTCGGTTTCAGGGTTCCATATCGCGGTGTCGATGCCGTTGACGATGCCATAGAGATCGACGGACCGCATGTTGATGAGGCCATCGAGCCCCATGCCGAATTCCGGCGAGCGGATCTCCTGCGCATAGGTCGGGCTGACTGTGGTGATGGCCCAGGCGGCCTGCAGGCCAGCCTTGAGGAAACCGACGCCGCCATAGTATTCGACGCCGTCGAGCGCCATGGCCGCCGCCGGCAGGCCGAGTTCGCCAAAGATGCCGGCGCCGAACTGGCCCTGGAAAGCGAGATTGTGGACGGTGATCATCGACGGCGTGCCGACCGCCTTGCCGTAGCGCATATACGCAAGCGTCATCGCCGATTGCCAGTCATGGGCATGGACGATGTCGGGCTGGTAGCCCGAGACGGCGCCGCCGGCGATGTCGCCGCCAACCTGGCTCAGGGCCGCGAAACGCCGCCAATTGTCCGGCCAGTCGGCGCCGGTGGCATTGCCATAGGGGCCGCCGGGGCGATCGAACAGATGCGGCGCGTCGAGCACGAACAGGTCGAGCCCGGCGATCTGGACGGCATGGACCGACGCCTTGCCGCCTTGCAGCAGCGGATAGTGGTGAACGGGTTTTTTCTTCTTGAAGGCATCGATGATCTGGGGATAGCCGGGGACAAGCGTGCGCATCGTCACGCCCTTGCCGGCGAGCGCGACCGGTAATGCGCCGGTCACGTCGGCAAGCCCGCCAGTCTTGATCAGAGGGAATATTTCGGGCGTGACCGACAGGACCTGCATTCACGACAGTCCCAGTTTGTCGATCATGGCCTGCGTGACGAGGCAGATGCCCTTTTCGGAAACGCGGAAGCGCTTGGCGTCGAGGACGGGATCCTCGCCGACCACGAGCCCTTCGGGAATCCTGACGCCATGATCGATCACCACGCGCTTCAATCTCGCGCTGCGGCCGACCTGGCAGTCGGGCAGCATGACGACGTCCTCAAGCGTCGAATAGGAGTTGATGCGCGCGCCGGTGAAGATCAGGCTTCGCTTCAGCGACGCGCCTGAGACGATGCAATCGCCCGAGACCAGCGAGGATACCGCCGAGCCACGGCGACCATCCTCGTCATGCACGAACTTTGCCGGCGGCTTCAGCTCGGCATAGGTCCAGATCGGCCAGTCGCGGTCGTAGAGGTCGAGCTCCGGCGTGATGTCGGTGAGGTCGATATTGGCTTCCCAATAGGCGTCGACGGTCCCGACATCGCGCCAGTAGGCTTCGTTCTCGGCGGTCGAGCGCACGCAGGATTTGGCGAAGCGATGGGCGATCGCCTTGCCGTGCTCGACGACATAGGGGATGATGTCCTTGCCGAAGTCACGGCTTGAGCCCGGTTCGGCCGCGTCGCGGCGCAGCTGCTCCATCAGGAACTTGGTCTTGAACACGTAGATGCCCATCGAGGCCAGGGCAAAATCCGGCTTGTCGGGAATGCCGGGCGGATCGGCGGGCTTCTCGATGAAGGAGATGATGGTGTCCTTCTTGTCGACATGCATGACGCCGAAGCCGGTCGCCTCCATGCGCGGCACTTCGAGGCAGCCGACGGTGACGTCGGCGCCGGCGTCGACATGCTGGCGAAGCATCAGCTCATAGTCCATCTTGTAGACGTGATCGCCGGCCAGGATGACCATGTATTCGGGCCCGTAGGCCTCGATGATGTCGATGTTCTGGTAGACGGCATCGGCCGTGCCCTCATACCATTGCGTTTCCGATACGCGCTGACTGGCCGGCAGGATGTCGAAGCTCTCGTTGCGCTCGGGCCGCAGGAAGTTCCAGCCGCGCTGCAGGTGGCGGATCAGCGAGTGCGCCTTGTATTGGGTGGCCACGCCGAGGCGGCGAATACCGGAATTGAGCGCATTGGAGAGCGCAAAATCGATGATGCGCGTCTTGCCGCCGAAATAGACCGCCGGTTTGGCGCGCCGGTCGGTCAATTCCTTGAGGCGGCTGCCACGGCCGCCGGCCAGCACATAGGCC
The DNA here is from genome assembly GCF_055811475.1 of Mesorhizobium sp. WSM4829. Taxonomy (NCBI): domain Bacteria; kingdom Pseudomonadati; phylum Pseudomonadota; class Alphaproteobacteria; order Hyphomicrobiales; family Phyllobacteriaceae; genus Mesorhizobium; species Mesorhizobium sp. WSM4829. Next base: position 46,306 of record NZ_JBVVQJ010000002.1, read on the forward strand.
ATGGCATCGCGCGCCAGCGGCTGGGTCCGTTTTATCTCTGCCATTCTTATCCTCCCAAGTTACGCGCTGCGAGACATCGCCTAGTCCGGAGCAAATTCGAGCATGATCGTCGACAGCGGCGGCAACAGCATCGTCGCCGAGATGCCTCCTGCTTCCTTCCGGGCCTCGACGGCACCGTCATTGCCCTTGCCGGAACCGCCATAGTCGGAGGCGTCCGTGTTGATGATCTCGCGCCATCTTCCAGCCATTGGCAACGGCACGCGGTAATTGTCGCGCGGCACCGGCGTAAAATTGGAGATGACGGCGATCGGGTTTCCGCCCGGCGCGCTGCGCAGCCAGGCAAAGACCGAGTTGGCGCTGTCGTCGACGATCAGCCAGGAAAAGCCCTCCGGTTCGCAATCGCGCGCATGCAACGCCGGCCGTGAGCGGTAGAGATAGTTAAGATCGCGCACCGTCTGCCAGACGCCGCGGTGGGCCCGGAAATCGAGCAGGTTCCAGTCGAGTGCGCGCGCCTCGCTCCACTCGCGGCGCTGGGCGAATTCCTGCCCCATGAACAACAGCTTCTTGCCGGGGTAGCCCCACATAAAGGCGTAGTAGGCGCGCAGCGTCGCGAATTTCTGCCAGTCGTCGCCGGCCATCTTGCCAAGCAGCGTCCCCTTGCCGTGCACGACCTCGTCATGGGAGAGCGGCAGCACGAAATTCTCTGAGAAGGCGTAGACCAGACCGAAGGTGATGTCGCCGTGGTGATGCTTGCGGAAAATCGGCTCTTTGGAGAAATACTCCAGCGTGTCGTGCATGAAGCCCATGTTCCACTTGAAGCCGAAACCCAGCCCGCCCTCATGCACCGGCTGCGAAACTTTTGGCCATGAGGTCGATTCCTCGGCGATCGTCATCACACCCGGATGATGACCATAGACTTCCTTGTTCATCCTCTGGAGGAAGCTCACCGCCTCGAGGTTTTCGCGCCCGCCTTTTTCGTTGGGAATCCATTCGCCGGCCTTGCGCGAATAGTCGAGGTAGAGCATCGAGGCGACGGCATCGACGCGCAAACCGTCGACATGGTACTTTTCGGCCCAGAACAGCGCATTGTTGACCAGGAACGAGACCACCTCGCGCCGGCCGAAATTGTAGATCGCGGTGTTCCAGTCGGGATGGAAGCCCTTGCGCGGGTCGGCATGCTCATAGAGCGCGGTGCCGTCGAAATTGGCCAGGCCATGCGCGTCCACCGGAAAATGCGCCGGCACCCAGTCCAGGATGACGCCGATGCCGGCGCGGTGGGCGCCGTCGACGAACCGGGCAAAACCGTCCGGATCGCCGAAGCGGGCCGACGGCGCGTAGAGGCCCGTCGTCTGATAGCCCCAGGACGGATCATAGGGATGTTCGGAGATCGGCATGAATTCGATATGGGTGAAACCCGTGTCGACGACATACGGGATCAGCCGGTCGGCAAGCTCGTCCCATGACAGGAAGCTGCCGTCGTCGTGAAGCTGCCAGGAGCCGGCATGGACCTCATAGATCGACACCGCCTCGCGGCGGGCGTCGGCGTTGCGCCAGAAATTGCGGTGCGCCTCGTCACCCCATTGATGCGCCGGCGGAAGCGCCGTCACCGAAGCGGTGGCCGGTCGCAGTTCGGACTTGAAAGCGAACGGATCGGCCTTCAGCGGCAGCCTCACGCCATCGGGCCCGATGATCTCGTATTTGTATGGCCGTCCGGCGCCGATGTCGGGGATGAACAACTCCCAGATGCCGGTGTCGCGGCGGACGCGCATCGTATGCCTGCGGCCGTCCCATTCGTTGAAGTCGCCGACCACCGAAACGCGCCTTGCATTGGGCGCCCAGACGGCGAAATGGACGCCGGATGCACCCTCGTGATCGATGAGATGCGCACCGAGCTTGTCGAACAGCCTGAGGTGCGAACCTTCGGCGATGTAATAGTCGTCCAGCGGACCCAGTACCGGACCGAACGAATAGGGATCGGTCAGCCACCAGTCACCGCCGGCATTGCGCGCGTGATAGCGCAGCGGCTGACGCTTTCTGAGCGAGAGGCTGCCCTCGAAGAAGCCGCCTTCGTCGCGCCTGGAGAGTCCGCCGGCGTTCTTGCCGGTCAGCGTATAGGCAGTGACGAACTCGGCATGAGGGACAAAGCAGCGGGCGGCAAAGCCCTTGTCGACCTCGTGCACACCGAGGACAGCGAAAGGATCACCATGCGTGCCGGCGACAATTGCCGCGACATCACCGGCTGACGCCAGTCCATCCGGCCCGCTTTTCGCAGCGGTCGCGCGCGGCTTCCTCATCAGGCAGTGACCCTCCCCGGCACCCGGACCACATTGTTCGTGGCCTCATGCAATCATATCAGACGGGCACGTTCCAGATTTCTTTCGCATATTGGCGGATCGTGCGATCGGACGAGAACCAGCCGACGCGGGCGACATTGCGAATTGCCCTGGCGTACCAATCCGGGCTGTCGCGCCAGACGGCGTCGACATCGCGTTGGGTTGAGGCGTAGGCATCGAAATCCGCGGCGACCATGAACCAGTCGCTCTGATAGAGGCCGTTCATCAGGTCGCGATAGCGTTCCGGATCGTCAGGCGAAAAGACGCCCGTCGAAACGGCAGCCACGGCCTGCGCCAGTTCGGGAGAGGCTTCGATCACCGATCGCGGATCGTATCCGTTGCTGCGCCGCTCGGCGACCTCTTCGGTGGTCAGGCCGAAAATGAAGATGTTGTCGTCGCCGACGCGTTCCTTGATCTCGACATTGGCGCCGTCGAGTGTGCCGATGGTCAGCGCACCGTTCAGCGCGAATTTCATGTTGCCGGTGCCGGAGGCTTCCATCCCGGCGGTCGATATCTGCTCCGAAAGATCGGCGGCCGGCATCATGATCTCGGCCAGGCTGACATTGTAGTTCGGCACGAACACCACTTTGAGCAAGCCGCGAACGGCCGGGTCGCGGTTGATGACTTTGGCGACGTCGTTGGCGAGTTTGATGATCAGCTTGGCATTGTGATAGCTGGGCGCCGCCTTGCCGCCGAAGAACTTGACGCGTGGCATCCAGTTGCGCTCGGGATGGGAGCGGATCTGGTCGTAGAGGGCGACTGTTTCGAGGATGTTCAGGAGCTGGCGCTTGTATTCGTGGATGCGCTTGATCTGGATGTCGAACAGCGCCGAGGGATCGATCCTGATGCCGAGGCGGTCGGCGACGAGATTGGCGAGCTTGGCCTTGTTCGCCCGCTTGACTGCCGCGAACTTGTCGCGGAAGGCGGCGTCGTCGGCAAAAGCATCGAGCTCCTTGATCGCATCTATATCGTCGAGGAAGCGGTCGCCGATCGCCTCACGGGTGAGCGCGGTGAGACCGGGATTGCACTGGATCAGCCAGCGCCGCGGCGTGATGCCGTTGGTCTTGTTGTTGATGCGGTCGGGGTAGAGTCGGTGGAGCTCGGCAAACACCGTTTCCTTCATCAGCTCGGTGTGAAGGGCAGAGACGCCGTTGATCGAGTGCGAGCCGACAAACGCCAGATTGCCCATGCGCACCCGGCGCTCGCCGTTTTCCTGTATCAGCGAGATCTGGCTGATCTGCTCGTCAGAAAACTGATCGGAGGCGCGCGCCTCCAGCAGCACTTCGGCGTTGATGGCGTAGACGATCTGCATATGGCGCGGCAACAGCCGCTCGAACAGCGGCACCGGCCAGCTTTCGAGCGCCTCTGGAAGCAGCGTATGGTTGGTGTAGCCGAAAGTGCGCTTGGTGATGCTCCAGGCCTGATCGAAATCCATGCCGTGGACATCCATCAACAGGCGCATCAGCTCGGGCACGGCGATGGCCGGATGGGTGTCGTTCAGATGGATCGCCGCCTTGTCGGGCAGCGACTGCAGGTCGCCATACTGGCTGAGATGACGCTGAATGATATCCTGCAACGATGCGGTGGAAAAGAAATACTCTTGCCTGAGCCGCAGCTCCTGACCGGCCTTGTGGGAATCGGCAGGGTAAAGGACGCGCGACAAGGCATCGGCCTTGTTGCTTTCGGCGAGCGCACCGATGTGGTCGCCGGCGTTGAACTTGTCGAGCAGGATCGGATCGATCGGCATGCCGGACCAGAGCCGCAGCGTGTTGACGCGGTTGGCCCGCCAGCCAACCACCGGCGTATCGTAGGCAACCGCCAGAACATGTTCGATCGGCTTCCAGACGTGGCGCTCAAGCCTGCCGTCCTTCGAGGTGATCGATTCCACCGAGCCGCCGAAACCGACCTCGAATGAGCGTTCGCGCCGCTCGAACTCCCAGGGGTTGCCGTGATCGAGCCAGGTCTCGGGCAGCTCAACCTGCCAGCCGCCATGGATTTCCTGCCGGAACATGCCATTGGCGTAGCGAATGCCATAGCCATGCGCGGGAATGTCGACGGTTGCCATGCTTTCCATGAAGCAGGCGGCGAGCCGGCCGAGACCGCCATTGCCAAGTGCCGCATCTGGTTCGAGGGCCGCGATGAGGTCGAGGTCGACGCCGAGAGACCGCAGCGCTTCGCGCATATTGTCCATTAGGCCGAGATTGGAGAAGGCATCACGCATCAGGCGGCCGATGAGGAATTCCAGTGACAGGTAATAGACGCGCTTTTCCTGATGGGCGTAGGCCTCTTGCGTCGCCTGCATCCAATGATCGACGATATGGTCGCGCACGACCTTGATCGAGGCGGTGAGCCAGTCGTATTGCGTCGCGACGCTGGTCCCCTTGCCGAGCCTGTATTTGAGGGCCTTCAAGACTTCGTCGGCAAGCGCCTTGGGATCGGAGTTTTCGAGAATGGGAGTTTTGGATGTCATCGCGCGCGTCATGCTGCCTCTCGTGCGGTTGCCATGATCATACCGGCTTTCACCATTCCTCCCAGCCCATGCTAGCGCATATTGTTATGCGTTCAATCGAGTTAGATTGCCGCGGGGAAGCTACCCAGCGGCAGTTTAGCAACTTGAAGTGCGTCGCGTTTGGGCGGCGTCTGCGACGCATCTTAGAGTCTTAGTTATGTGCATATCGTCCCAAAACCGCAGCGCACCCTCGGTTCGCGCCCGAGGGCATGCTTTTGGGCGACATGCATTTCTTGTTCGATACAAGTCGTCATCCCAAAACCGCTGCGCACTTTTGGGCGACATGCATCAGGCCGCCAGCGCCGCCTCCGGCGGAAGCTTCGCTCCGGTCATGAAGGCGACGGCGTCCGACATCGTATATTGCTTGGGATCGATGACACAGAGGCGACGGCCCAGCCGATGGATGTGAATGCGGTCGGCCACCTCGAAGACATGCGGCATGTTGTGGGAGATCAGCACGATCGGCAGGCCGCGCTTCTTCACGTCGAGGATCAGTTCGAGCACGCGGCGGCTCTCCTTGACGCCTAACGCCGCCGTCGGCTCATCCATGATGACCATCTTCGAGCCGAAGGCGGCGGCGCGCGCCACCGCCACGCCCTGGCGTTGGCCACCCGAGAGCGTCTCCACGGCCTGGCTGATGTTCTGGATGGTCATCAGGCCAAGTTCGGTGAGCTTGTCGCGGGCGCGCTTCTCCATTGCCGGGCGGTCGAGCATGCGCAGCCAGTCGCCCAGAAAACCCGGTTTGCGGATCTCGCGACCGAGGAACATGTTGTCGGCGATCGACAGCGCCGGCGACAGCGCCAGGTTCTGGTAGACGGTTTCGATGCCGGCTTCGCGGGCTTCGATGGGCGACTTGAAGAGCACCTGCTTGCCGTCCAACTCGATGATCCCCTCGTCCGGGACAACGGCGCCCGAGATCGCCTTGATCAGCGTCGACTTGCCGGCTCCATTGTCGCCGATCACGGCCAGGATCTCTCCCGGATAGAGATCGAAGTCGCAGCTGTTCAGTGCGGTGACGCGGCCGTAGCGCTTGACGAGGCCGCGCGCGGTGAGGATGGGCTCCTGGGTCATGGTTACACCGAAACCTTTCTGATCCACTGGTCGATCGCCACGGCACCGATGATCAACACACCGGTGAGCAGCACTTTCCATTGCGGATCGGCGCCCAGCATGTTGAGGCCCATCGACACGACGCCGACGATCATCGCGCCGAACAGCGTGCCCAGAATAGAGCCGCGCCCGCCGAAGAGGGAAATGCCGCCGATCACCGTCGCGGTGATCGCCTGCAAATTGTAGTCGGTGACGGCAGCGGACGGTGAGATCGAGCCGTTGCGGCCGATGGAGACCCAGGCAGCGAAAGCGGCGATCAGCCCGGCAAGCGTGTAGACCGAGATCAGCACCTTCTTGGTCTGGATGCCCGACAGCTTCGCTGCCTCCGGATCGTCGCCGACAGCGTAGACATGACGGCCCCATGCCGTGTGATTGAGCACGTACCACAAGAACAGCACCAGCACGACCATGGCAATGACGCCGAACGTCAGCACCGCCGTGCCGACCTTGAAGTTCAGGCCAAACAGATGCAGCAGCGGGGCCTGGACGTCGACGTCGGCGTCACGGATCGTCTCATTGGCCGAATAGATGAAGTTCGTGGCCATGACGATGTTCCAGGTGCCGAGCGTGACGATGAAGGGCGGCAGCTTCATGTAGGCGACCAGCACCCCGTTGAGCAGCCCGCAGGCCGCGCCGGCGGCAAGCCCGATCACCACGGCAAGCAAGGTCGGCAGGCCGTAGGTGACCGCGCAATTGCCCATGATCACGGCCGAAATCACCATGATCACGCCGATTGACAGGTCGATGCCGGCTGTCAGGATGACCAGCGTCTGCGCGGCTCCGAGAATACCGACGATGGCGATCTGCTGCAGGATCAGCGTCAGCGTATAGGACGAAAAGAACCGCCCTCCGATCGTGGCGCCGAAGACAGCAATCGACAGGACCAGCACGATCAGCGGCACCGCAGCCGGAGTGGAATGCAGGAAATGCTGGATGCGCTTGACGAGCGACGTGCCGTGCTCGTCAAAAGCAGCAACGCTTGTCTCGCTGTTCGCGAGAGCCTTTTCGAATTCCTGAACCTGAGACATGTTTCCTCCCATGAGGTTTCAGCCACGCGCCGAAGCCCGTCCAACCGTTCCCGATCTGCCGCCGGAATTGTTCGCGCTTGCGATTTCCGCATCGTCCACCCGAAGCGGCCGGGGATCAAGCCCCTGGCCGCTTCGGTCTGTCGCCTGTCAGACCGGCATCAGCCCCAGCACTTGGCGAGACCTTCCTTGGTGTCGATGGACTTCACGCCCTCCGCGGGCTTGTCGGTCACGAGATTGACGCCGGTGTCGAAGAAATCCTTGCCTTCGGTCGGCTTGGGTTTTGTCCCGTCCTTGGCGTAAGCGGCGATCGCTTCGATGCCGAGTGCCGCCATCTGCAGCGGATATTGCTGTGAGGTCGCACCGATCACGCCCTCGGCGACCGACTTCACGCCGGGGCAGCCGCCATCGACCGACACGATCAGCACATTGCCTTCGAGGCCCACGGCCTTGAGCGCCTGGTAGGCGCCGACGGCTGCCGGCTCGTTGATGGTGTGGATGACGTTGATGCCGGGGTCCTTCTGGAGGAGGTTCTCCATCGCCTTGCGGCCGCCTTCCTCGTTGCCGTTGGTGACGTCGTGGCCGACGATACGCGGATCATCCTCATCGCCGATCTTGTTGGGGTCCTTCACGTCGATACCGTAGCCCATCATGAAGCCCTGGTCGCGCAGGACGTCGACCGTCGGCTGCGAGGGCGTCAGGTCGAGGAAGCCGATCCTGGCATCCTTCGCCTTGTCGCCGAGCGTCGCTGCGGCCCAGGCACCAATCAGCTTGCCGGCCTCCAGATTGTCGGTCGCGAAGGTCGCGTCGGCGGCGTCGACCGGATCAAGCGGCGTGTCCAGCGCGATCACCAGCAGACCGGCGTCACGTGCCTTCTTCACCGCCGGAACAATGCCCTTGGTATCCGACGCGGTGATCAGGATGCCCTTGGCGCCGTCGGCGATGCAGCTTTCGATCGCCGCCACCTGGCTCTCGCTGTCGCCATCGATCTTGCCGGCGTAGGCTTTGAGTTCGACGCCGAGTTCCTTGGCCTTGGCGCTCGCGCCTTCCTTCATCTTGACGAAGAAAGGGTTGGTGTCGGTCTTGGTGATCAGGCAGGCGCCGACATCGGCGGCGGACGCAGCCGAGGTGAACGCCATCAGACCCAGTCCGGCCGCGGCAAAAACGGTGGATCTTAGCAGTGCTGTCTTGGTCACGATTTTCCTCCCAGTGGGACCAGTTCGGATGCCGGCCAACCGGCATCGCATGAGCATCCAGCGACTTCTCCCAGCGTGGACGCTTGCCCCAAGAGAATACCAGACTGAGGGTCCTGTCAATAATTAAATCACTCTTATTTATTATTGACAGCGTGGCGTCGGTCACTCATTCTGGCCAAAAGCATTAAGGGAAACGACGGGAGGAGAAGGGGTGGAGACCGGCATACCAAGGCACGGTTCGCCCGAGGCAGCCAAAAGCCGCATTCACCGCGGCACCAACCAGAGCGGCATGCGGGACCACAATGAGCGGCTGGTGCTGTCGCTGGTGCGTCAGCACGGCAGCCTGGCGAAGTCCGACATTGCGCGCATGACCGGACTTTCGGCCCAGACCGTTTCGGTCATCATGCGCGAGCTCGAGGAGGACAACCTTCTTGTCCGCCAGGCGCCGCTGCGCGGCAAGATCGGCCAACCTTCCATTCCGATGGCGCTCAATCCCGATGGCGCCTATTTCATCGGCCTGAAGATCGGCCGCCGCAGCGCCGAACTCGTTCTGATCGATTTTCTCGGCAATGTGCGTTCGATGCTGCAGCATTCCTACCGCTATCCGGCACCGCGCGAGACGGTCGAGTTCGTCACCTCCGGCATGAAGACGATGCGCGGCGAACTCACCCCGGCGCAGGACAAGCGCATTGCCGGACTTGGGATTGCCATGCCGTTCGAATTGTGGAGCTGGGCCGATACGGCAGGTGCGCCGCGGGACGTCATGGACGAATGGCGCCACCGAGACATACGCGCCGACATCCAGGCACAGTGCGAATTCCCCGTCTACCTGCAAAATGACGCCACCTCTGCCTGCGGCGCCGAACTGGTGTTCGGCAAAGCGGGCACGGCACGCGACTTCGTCTATTTCTATATCGGTGCCTTCGCCGGCGGCGGCATCGTGCTGAACGGTCACCTTTTCGGCGGACCGACCGGCAATGCCGGCGCGCTGGGTTCGATGCCGGTGCCTGGACCGGACGGCAAGCCGACCCAATTGATCGGCGTGGCGTCGATCGCCATGCTGGAAAAGGCACTCAACGCGCGCGGCGTCGAAGCCTCACATCTGTGGACGTCACCGGAGGATTGGGGCGAAATCGGCGTCGAGCTCGACGATTGGATCGCCTGCGCCTCGCAGGCGCTCGCCTATGCCATTGTGGCGGCGTCTTCGGTTATCGATTTCGAGGCGGCGGTGATCGACGGATGGATGCCGAAGGCCGTGCGGCGCCGGCTCGTCGATGCCGTTATCGATGCTATCGGCAAGATCGACGGTGAAGGCCTGAAGCTTCCGGCCGTGCGCGAGGGGACTGTCGGCATTCATGCACGTGCCCTGGGCGGTGCCAGCCTGCCGCTTTCCGAGCGCTTCCTCATCGGCTCGACGACGATTTCCAGGAGTGCCTGAGCGATGCTGATCGGAATCCCGGTGCTGCTCGGTCCACAGCTGCTGGCGACGCTGCGTGCCATGGGTCATGGCGACGAGATCGCCCTTGTCGACGGAAACTACCCGGCGAAAGAGCAGGCACACCGGCTCATCCGCGCCGACGGTCATCATCTTGCTCCGATGCTCGACGCCATCCTCAGCGTATTGCCTGTCGATGACGCGGTGCCGGAGGCGCTGTTTCGCGCCTCGGTCAAAGGTGATCCCCTGCTTGCCGATCCCGTTCATCACGAGATGGAGGCGATCTGCGCCGAGCGTGCTCCGGGCCGCAAGGTGGTTGCGCTTGCCGGCGCCGACTTCTATCAACGGGTCAGGTCCGCACACGCGATCGTCGCGACAAGCGAGCCGCGGCTCTACGCCAACATCATCATCCGCAAGGGTGTGATCTATCCGCCGGAGACCAGGAAATCATGATCCTCTGTTGCGGCGAAGCCCTGATCGACATGCTGCCACGCACCACGACTGAGGGCGAGCCGGCCTTTGCCCCTTATGTCGGCGGCGCGGTGTTCAACACGGCAATAGCGCTCGGCCGGCTGGGAGCGCCCGCCGGTTTCTTTTCCGGCCTGTCGACGGATCTGTTCGGCAGCCAGTTCAAGGACGCGCTTGACGCAAGCCAGGTCAGTTCCACCTATGCGCACACATCGCCCCGGCCGACCACGCTCGCCTTCGTGCGGCTGGACAACGGCCAGGCGACCTACACATTCTACGATGAAAACACGGCCGGACGGATGCTGACCATCGACGATCTGCCGAAACTCGGCAGCGAGATCGAAGCCATGCTGTTCGGCGCCATCAGCCTGATCTCGGAGCCGGCCGGATCCACCTACGAGGAATTCATGCGGCGCGAGCACAGCCGCCGCGTCATCATGCTCGACCCCAACATCCGGCCGAATTTCATAGCGGACAAGGCCAAGCATCTCAGGCGCATCCGCTCGATGATGGCCATGGCCGACATCGTGAAACTGTCGGACGAGGACCTCAACTGGTTCGGCGAAGCCGGCTCGCACGAGGACGTCGTCCGCAACTGGCTGGAGCGCGGCCCGACGCTGATCGTCGTCACCCATGGCAGCGAAGGCGCCATCGGCTACACCAGGGATCACAAGGTCACGGTCGTGCCGGACAAGGTCGAGGTGGTCGATACGGTCGGCGCCGGCGACACGTTCAACGCCGGCATCCTGGCCTCGCTGCACGAGCAAGGCCTGCTGTCGAAGGAGGCGATCGCCAATCTGTCGGACGACGCCATCCACAAGGCGCTGGCGCTCGGCGCCAAGGCTGCGGCGGTAACCGTGTCGCGGGCCGGCGCCAATCCGCCCTGGCGGCATGAAATCGCCTGATTGGGCGGCGATGCGCCGAGGATGCGCAGGACGTCGATCACTTTATGTTTCGCCCAGCCGAGCGCGTGCGACACGAAGGCCGTGTCGTGCGCTACAAAGCCCCGGATTTCCGGCGTCTGATGCGGACCTGTCGGACTGAGAGGCAACAGGCTGCGACATTTGAGCAATTGTGGTTTGGTCCGTGCAGCTTTCTCGGCCGCGCCAAGTCTGATACCAGCGGCCGGTTATCTGGCTAGTCCCGTTTTGAGGCCGACATGCAGTTCATCGATCTAGGCGCGCAGCGCGAACGAATCCGCGACAGGCTGAAAGCCGCCATCGACCGCGTCGTCGACGAGGGTCGCTACATTCTCGGACCTGAGGTCACCGAATTCGAAAACAAGCTCGCCGCCTATGTCGGCACCAAGCATGTCGTAGCCTGCGCCAACGGCACTGACGCGCTGCTGCTGCCGCTGTTTGCGGCCGGCATCGGTCCAGGTGACGCGGTGTTCGTGCCGAGCTTCACCTTCGCCGCCACGGCGGAAGTGGTGGCGCTGGCCAAGGCCGAGCCGGTTTTCGTCGATGTCGATCCGCAGACCTACAATATCGACATCGCCAGCCTCGAAGCCGCCATCGCCATGATCAAGGCGGAAGGCCGGCTGAAGCCAAGGGCGATCATTCCCGTCGACCTGTTCGGGCTCGCCGCCGATTACGAGGCGATCATGGCCATCGCCAACCGCGAAGGGCTGATGGTGATCGAAGATGCCGCCCAAGCGATCGGCGGCTCGAGCGACGGCAAGATGCTGGGTTCGTTCGGCGCGGTCGGCTCGACCAGCTTCTACCCGGCAAAACCGCTCGGCTGCTATGGCGACGGCGGCGCGATGTTCACCAATGACGATGCGCTGGCCGAGCAACTTCGCTCGTTCGCCTTCCACGGCAAAGGTGAAACCCAATATGACAATGTCCGCGTCGGCATCAATTCGCGGCTCGACACTCTGCAGGCGGCGATCCTGATCGAGAAGCTGGCCATTCTTGAAGACGAGATGGTTGCCCGGCAAGCGGTCGCCAAACGGTATGCCGAAGGCCTCGGCGACATCGTCAAGGCAGCGCGCAACCTGGACGGCGGCCGTTCGGCCTGGGCGCAATATGCCATCGAGACGCCGAAGCGCGACGGGCTGAAAGCGCATCTCGGGGAAAAAGGCATCCCGTCGGTGATCTATTATGTGAAGCCGCTGCACAGCCAGATCGCCTACCGCGACTATCCGCGCACGCCGACAGGTCTTGCCGTTTCTGAGGAGCTGCCGAAGCGTATCCTGTGCCTGCCCATGCATCCCTATCTGAGCGAGGCCGACCAGGACCGGATCATCGAGACGATCCGCAATTATATCGGCTCGAATTCGGCGCAAATCGCCGCCGCGTAGAGTCTCACGCGCACGACTACGATCTAGCCGGTAGCGCTCCCGCGTAAATATCAGGTTTTGATACCCACAGTCGTGACATCGGTAAGCGCAAATCCCGCATCGATGGTCAGGATCGGCGCCTGGTAGGATTTCGCCGTGGCATAATGGAAGCAGTCGGCAAGATTGAGCGCACTATTCCGTTCAGCGTCCGGATAGCGGTGCCGTCCATAGCGATCGAAGGCTTGTAGCGCGACGGTCAACTCACGGCTCGAAATCGCCATAAGCTGGACCCCGGCCGCTTCAAGGAACTCCTGCACACGCGCTTCAGCTTCTGCCATGGGAATGCGCTTTTTGCGAAACAGCCCAACTGTCGCCTCCCATGCAGCCACGACCGATGTGATCGGCCGTGGAGAGCGTGCGGCATCGAGCGCCGCCGCAAGGTTCTCGGCCTCAGGCTCTTCCGTCATAATGGCGACGATTACAGACGCATCGACGAACATCAGTAGTCGCCGCTGAGGTCATCGAAAAACGCCCTGTCCGCCGCAAGGCCGGTGTCCGGATAGGCCGCAATCTTCGCGCGCAAAGTCTTCAGCCGCTCCCACAGTGGGATCGCCTCTTCGGCGCGGCGCAATTCGTTCTCCAGGGCCAGCTTCACGGCAGCCGTCTTGTTCAAGCGCGTGCGTGCTGCCAGTTTTTCGGCAAGCACGTTTACCTCTTCACTGCGAATGTTGAGCGGCATTAGCCAATTTCCCCGTGTAGACGTAAATATAACAACGCCAACACGCGATGGCAACCGTCCATCAGGAGAGCATAAGGTTTTGTGGGAGCGCTTCCGTCAATTTCGAGGACGCGCTCGCACGGCGTCAGGTTGGCCCGCGCTCTTCCCGCTGGCGATGAAATGCGGATTGGCAAAATCCACGTCATCGCTCTGGTTGCGCTTGCCGTAGGCCAGCGGCTGACCATCGAGCGAGCGCGTCATCCCGCCTGCGGCGCGCAGCACCGCGTCACCCGCCGCGGTGTCCCATTCCATGGTGCGGCCGAAGCGCGGATAGACGTCGGCCTCGGCGCTGGCGACAAGACAGAATTTCAGCGACGAGCCGACCGAGACGATCTCGGCAGCGCCCACCGTGCGGATATAGGCTTCGGTCTCGGGCGTATTGTGGGACCGGCTGGCGACGACGGTCAGTGGCGCCACGCCCGTTCTGGCCGAAATCGGCCGACGGCCGATGATCAGGTAATCGCCATTGACATCGATTGCTTCCGCCCTGTCCGGCCGGCCGGAAAAGAAGCGTCCGGTGCATGGCGCAAAGACCACACCGATCTCCGGCACGCCGTGGCGAACGAGCGCGATGTTGACGGTGAAGTCGGTCCTGCGGTTGACGAATTCCTTGGTGCCGTCGAGTGGGTCCACCAGGAAGAAGGTATCGTCGAGGTCGGGCGGCACGATGCCGGCCGATGCCTCTTCCTCAGCCACGCAAGGGATATCGGGGAAGGCGGCGCGCAGCCCGGCGAGAATGATCTTTTCGCTCTCGCGATCGGCTTCGGTCACCGGCGAGGCGTCTGATTTCTGGTCGACCGCGCAGCCGGCATCAAAAACACGCATCACCTCGCGCCCCGCCGCCAGGGCAAGGCGCTCGAACACCCCGAGCATCGATTCGTCGTCAGATGCCGCCGCCGCTATCGTATTGGTTTTCGGCAATGTCGCGCTCGTTCAGCCAGAGTTCCAGGGCCTCTACCATCTCCTCGGCCGACTTGCCGAGTGTCTTGAGATGGATTTCGGGATTTTCCGGGGCTTCATACGGCGAATCGACGCCGGTGAAATTCTTGATTTCGCCGTTCAACGCCCGCGCATAGAGGCCCTTCGGATCGCGTCTGGCGCATTCCTCAAAGGGTGTGTCGACAAACACCTCGACGAATTCACCGCTGGCCATCAATTCCCTGGCCACGCGCCGCTCGGCGCTGAATGGCGAAATGAAGGAAACAATGACGATCAGCCCGGCATCGGCCATCAGGCGCGCCACTTCGGCCACCCGGCGAATGTTTTCGACGCGATCGGCGTCAGTGAAGCCAAGATCGCGATTGAGCCCGTGGCGGACATTGTCGCCATCCAAAATGTAGGTGTGGCGGCCGGTGGCGAACAGCTTCTTCTCGAAAAGGTTGGCGATGGTCGACTTGCCCGACCCCGAGAGCCCGGTGAACCAGAACACGGCAGGCCGCTGGTTCTTCAGATCGGCGCGGCCATGCTTGCCGACATCGAGCGATTGCCAGTGGATGTTCTCGGCGCGGCGCAGCGAATGCAGGATCATGCCGGCGCCGACCGTGGCGTTGGTGATGCGGTCGATCAGGATGAAGGCGCCGGTCGTGCGGTTCTCGGCGAAAATATCGAAGGCGATCGGTGCCCGCGTCGAGATGTTGCAAATGCCGACCTCGTTCATTTCGAGCGACTTGGCCGCCTCATGGGCAAAATCGTTGACGTTGACGCGGTATTTCAGGTCGGTGACGGTGGCGCTGGTCTGATCGGTCTCGGTCCGCAGGATATAGGAGCGGCCCGGCAGCAGCGCGTGCTCGTCGAACCAGACGATGTTGGCGGCGAACTGGTCGGCGACCTGCGGCCGCGCCGCCGGCGACACCAGCATGTTGCCGCGCGAGACCTCGACCTCGTCGTCGAGGACGAGGGTGATGGCCTGGCCGGCCACCGCCTGACTCAGATCGCCGCCATGCGAGACGATCCGCCTGACATGAGCGGACTTGCCGGATTTGGCGACAACGACCTCGTCGCCCGGTGCGACCGAGCCGGACGCGATCGTGCCGGCAAAACCGCGAAAATCGAGATTGGGGCGGTTCACATACTGCACCGGAAAACGGAACGGCAGTTCGACAACGGCTTCATCGACTGACACGGTTTCCAGATGTTCGATCAGCGTCGGGCCGGAATACCATTCTGTTTTATCGGAACGGCCCGTAACGTTGTCGCCATAGCGGGCCGACATCGGAATGGACACGATCGACTGGAAACCGAGTTCACGTGAGAACTGCGCGTAGTCTGCGACAATCCGTTCGAACACCGCCTTGTCGAAGCCGACGAGATCGATCTTGTTGACGGCGAGCACGATGTGCCGGATGCCCAGCAGCGAGGCGATGATCGAGTGGCGCCTTGTCTGGCGCAGCACGCCCTGCCGGGCGTCGATCAGGACGATGGCCAGATCGGCGGTCGACGCGCCCGTCGCCATGTTGCGGGTGTATTGTTCGTGGCCGGGTGTGTCGGCAACGATGAACTTGCGCTTTGGCGTGGCGAAAAAGCGATAGGCGACATCGATGGTGATGCCCTGCTCGCGCTCGGCCTCGAGGCCATCGACCAGCAGCGCGAAATCGACGTCGTCGCCCGTCGTCCCGTGCTTGCGCGAATCACGCTCGAGCGCAGCAAGCTGGTCCTCGAAAATCTGCTTGGTGTCCGAAAGCAGGCGCCCGATCAGCGTCGACTTGCCGTCGTCCACCGAACCGCAGGTCAGGAAGCGCAGCAGCGATTTTTGTTCCTGCACCGCCAGATAATCGCGAATGCCGTCGGTGGGGGCGATGCTCTCGGCCGTGATGTGGCGCATGCTCAGAAATACCCCTCGCGCTTCTTCTTTTCCATCGAGCCGGCTTCATCACGGTCGATCAGGCGGCCCTGCCGTTCGGAGGTGCGCGCCGTGAGCATTTCGCCAACAATGGCCTCCAGCGTGTCGGCGGCCGATTCGATCGCGCCGGTCAGCGGATAGCAGCCGAGCGTGCGGAACCGCACCAGCCGGTTCTCCACCGTCTCGCCGGGACGTAACTGCATGCGGTCGTCATCCCTCAGAATGAGCATGCCGTCACGTTCGACGACCGGCCGCTCCTTGGCGAAATAGAGCGGCACGATCGGGATGTCTTCCTGGAGAATGTACTGCCAGATATCGAGTTCGGTCCAGTTCGACAACGGAAAGACCCGGATCGATTCACCGGTCGCGATGCGGGTGTTGAATATCTTCCACATCTCCGGCCGCTGGTTCTTCGGATCCCAGACGTGCTGGGCATTGCGGAAAGAGAAGATCCGCTCCTTGGCGCGCGATTTCTCCTCGTCGCGCCGCGCCCCGCCGAAGGCTGCATCGAAGCCGTATTTGTCGAGCGCCTGGCGCAGCGCCACGGTCTTCATCACATGCGTATGGGTGTTGGAGCCATGGTCGAAGGGATTGATGTTGTCGCGCACACCATCGCCGTTGACATGGACCAGGAGATCGAAGCCGAGTTTTTGCGCCATCTGATCGCGAAAGGCGATCATCTCGCGGAATTTCCAGGTCGTGTCGACGTGGAGAAAGGGAAAGGGCGGCTTGGCCGGATAAAACGCCTTCATCGCAAGATGCATCAGCACTGAGGAATCCTTGCCGACTGAATAGAGCATGACCGGCTTGGCGAAGGTCGCCGCAACCTCGCGAAAGATATGGATGGATTCGGCTTCAAGCCGCTGCAGATGCGTAAGCGCGATGTTCATGGACTTTAAGCGTTCTCTCGTGCCGCCCGGATCTTGCATCGAAGCATCAGGCGCAATTTTTCAGCGGCCCGGTTCAAGCTTCATTTCTGGACGATGTTCTTTCGTGCAGGCGTTCTAGCAGATCGCCATTATCTATAACAATGCAAGACAGGCCTGCGCTGGAATGGTTCGAGAAAGAATTTTCCACGCAGGGACCAGAACCCGGAAATTCCTGCCCAGATCGCAGGGCCGTCGCCAGGAGGCGCTAGGACGGCGTTCCAATGGGAACAAGTAACTTTTCACCGTTGTGGTCGATCTCGATCAATTCACTCTTCTGGCGGGCTGCAAATCCTTTGTGGAAGATAATGGCGTTCATGAAGGCAAACGTCATTGCAAGCGCCTCGGTCCGCAACGGATAATCGACGAGTGAATGAATGAGAAGAAAAAACACGGAGAGAAACGCCGCCTTTTGAAGGGGATCGCGACGAACTCTGGCAAGCGCCATAAAAAGAATCACGAAATAAAGCGCCATCAACAGAACAGCAAGAACTCCGCCTTCGAAAGCGATTTCAAGATACTCGTTGTGAGCATGATTTACATATTGCCTGAAAATCATCCCTTCCTTTTCATATATCTGGTAGGCCTTTTGAAAATTTCCAAACCCGACGCCGGTTGCCCAATTCTCTTTGATCCCCTCAATGGTGGTGCGAGCAATCTCTCCTCGCCCGAAATCCGGGTCAATCGCTTCGGCCTCGATCTTCGTCCATGCGCCTATCGTAAACACTGAAAGTGCTATGAAAACGGCAACGATGCTGAGTCCACTCACCCTGGAACGCGTTGAAAGAAAGACTATGGACAGCACGGTGATCGCTAATCCGATCAGAACGCCGGCACGCGAACCGACGGCCAAAAGGAGCAGCAAAAGCGTGGCCAGCCCGAGCGATCCCGACAAAAGATGTCCTCGGAACAGACCATAATAAACGACGAAGGGGATAGACACGAAAAGCAATGCCGCAAAATGATTCTCGTTGGCAAAAAGCCCGGCGTTTATCGTGAACGGCAACAATCCCTTTATGGCAATGTCGTCCGAGAGCGAATATTGAATCGCGCCCGCTAAGCCGTTGCAGATAACACCCATAAAAAAGAACGGCAGAAGCGCAGGGACTTGCTCGGCACGCAAACGCAAAACGCTCAAAAAAAACGCCGCCAACGCCACCAGATACAACAGACATTCGATCGTCCGTCCAACGCCGACACTGACGAAACGAATTTGGGATTCCCCTACAAGCTCGGAGTCTGCGAGCAGCAGTTCCGGTCGCAATCCGCTGAATATCGCCGCAGGCAACGGAATGATCTGCAGAACGGCCAGCGCCACAGCGAAGATAAGCAGCCACAGAACAGAATGGGGGGTCCTTTGGCCAGAGGCCTGTGAAAAGACCGCCGCTGCCGAGACAATTGCCGCAACCTCGATCAGCGTGTCCGTGTAAAGCCCGCTTGCAGTGCCGCCGCCGATCAGCAGCGCTATAAACAGAACCGATCCGAGGAGATATTTATCCCATTCCGATGGCCGGTCGCTCAAGATGAAAGTCTCTCGATGCTCAATTTGTGCATTACCAATGTGCCGACATAGCGAAAGCGCCAGCTCTCGGCAATGGCGGCAGTTTCCAGCTTCAATAATTGCATGGGGCACCCAGTCGGCCCAACCGAAAACTCCTGACTGAGCGCCTGACGATTGTATGTACCGTCCGGTATATGGAACCGCGCTATTTCGCCAGCAGGCCCCACACACCTGATCGACCAGAACAGTTCCTTTGGAAGCTTCAGGTTTCTTGCAGACGCAGCCAGAGAAACCTTGTAGGAGCCAGGAGGCAGTTGGATATACTGCTGAAGCGCTGCGTTCTTAACCGGCGTATTCAGGAAGCGGACCGTCGCCCCCCCCTCACCTTCAACCGCATTTTGAGCCGTTGCAAGCGTAACTTCGAGACCCGACTGATCGCCGACCTGCCAATCAAAAGGTTTGCCGCTGGATAGAGGCTCAAATGCGCTGTTGAAAATGTATCCGCCCAATTTCCGTTCTTGATCGGACAGACTGAAAAGAAACAACCGATACGCTTGTTCATATTTTTTCTGACCAAAATAGCTGTGGATCAGATAGGACACCTCGCTCGAGTTTGGTGGCGCACTTGACCCAGTCAAATCGAGCAGCAACCGATTTGCGAAATCGAGCCCGTCGGGGGTTTTCCCCAGCGTGACCAACAGATTGGACCTCCAGGGCGCAGCGGCCCTGATGGCTGCCAGCACAGCCTGATATCCATCGGGATTCGAGAGGATTGTCGGCAGCCCCCCGGCGATCGCCGGAAATTGATCTGGCCATCGCCGCAGCAAAATATCGATCTCGCGGACGGCCCCGGACAGATCGCCTATTTCGATGGAGCGGCCTATTGACCTCTGGAGCGCAAGGATTTCGGTCTTGGATAAATTTCGAGCTTGATCGAAAAACTCATAGGCCTGATCTTTTTCACCCTTCCGGTACTTGATCTCGCCGATCAGGCTGTAGAGACGTGCGTCCGCAAGGTCAAAGCGAAGCGCGCTTTCGAGCTTTGCAAGTATGGCGTCGAGATCGGGAGCATTGCTTGTATCGTTCAGGTCGTGAGTAATCTCGCCTATCAAGGCATTGACGTTCAACGGATCCAGCGCGAGGGAAACGGTTGGCGTTTCGGTTTCAAGAAACCGACTTAGCCCGATCGACGAAGCCGCCAACACTAGAACGGATGCGGCGAACCAAACGCCTGAACGCCGGAGATTTTGCATAAGCGGGCTGGTCTGCTCCGTCATCGACTTTGCCCTCAAGCTTCGGGGTGCCATAGTCGTAATACTGGTAGTTCATGTATTTGTAGGCGTAGTTATAATCGAACTTGTTCACTGCAAACTTCGACATCGCGGCTCCGACCACATTCGCGCCGGCGGCCCGCAAGCGCTTCAACGCTGTCTTCGCCGACTTGCGCGTGACCTGGTTGGTAGAAATGACCATCAATGTGCCCTCGGCAAGCCGGCTGAGGATGGGCGCATCTGAAAGGCCGACGATCGGCGGGGCATCGATTATGACAAGGTCGAAACGCTTGCCGAGATTGGTGATGATCAGCGCCATCTTTGGTGAAGAGAGCAGGTCCGCAGGGTTCGGCGGGATCGTTCCGGAAGTCAGGACGGTCACATTAGGATATTTCGTCGCCCTGAAAATGCTTGCCAGATCCTCCTTGCGGACGGTGTTCGTCAAGAGATTGCTCAGGCCAATCGTGTTGTCGAGTCCAAACAGCCGGTGAAGGTTGGGTTTTCGAAGATCGCCGTCGACAATGAGAACCCTGGCACCGAGCGCGGCAAAATCCTGTCCGAGCTTGAACGAGGTGGTCGACTTGCCCTCGGATGGTTCCGAACTCGTGACCAGCAGCGATCGCGGCGCGCCTTCGGCCCCGGAAAACTGAAGCGATGTTCGAAGCGAACGGTAGGCCTCGGACAGTCCTGATTTTGGATCGGCGATGCTGGCAATCAATTCCCGGTCATCAACATGCGGCAGGATGCCGAGCATCGCCAATCCCAGCTCCTTTTCGATTTGCTCAGGATTGGTGAAGGTGTTGTTCAACAACTCGATGATGTAAATAATTGACGCGCTGAGCGCCAGGAAAAGAGCCAGAGCGACCGCAAGATTGATGGTCAATCGTGGAGAATAAGGGCGATTGGGCAGCGTCGCGAAATCGACGATTGCGGCACTTTGTGTCTTGAGCTCCGAGCTCACGCCGACCTCGTTCAACTTGGCAATCAAATTGTCATATTGCGAGCGGTTCGAATCGACTTCTCGCTTCAAGATTGTGTATTTAATGTTTTTATCGTTGAAGATGACTTGCTGCATCTCCATCTCGGCAAGTTTTGACTTAAGGTCGGCTTCCTTGTTCTGAGCCTCCTGGTATTTCTGCCGCAGTGAATCGGTTATCGTCAAAACGCCGTTGTTATAAAGCCGCTGCAGTTCCTTGATCTGCGCCTGAAGCTGCTGCATCTCTGGAAAACCGGGCTTCAATATACCCAACTTCTGCTGGTACTGGCTGGTCAAATCCGACAGCTTCTCGGTGATTTTCTGCAGACCTTCGCTCTCCAGAACTGGGCCGAGACTCGATCCGCGTCCCTTGTTTATCTGGTCCACCATCCGTCCGGCATCGAGACGTTCCTGGATTGCTGTCGCGAGCGCGGTGTTGAGAGTCTCGATGTTCGACCCTATCAGCGATTTTTCTTCGCCGGTTATCGTGATGCCCGCATCCTTTGCATAGGCGACGAGTTCCTCTTCGGACTTCTGAAGCTTTTGCTTTACCTGCAAGACCTGTTCTTGGATGAATTGCCGCGCCAGGTCGGACGTTTCGCTGGTTTGATCGAGGCGCTGGTCGATAAAACTTTGCGCAACTTGATTGGCTATATCACTTGCATATTTCGGGTTCTGGTCGACAAACGCAATCGACAGCAGGCTTGTGTTCGTGACAAGAGTGACCGTGAGGTCATTCATAACCCGACCTATCGCAATTTCCTCACGTTCCTCCGGCGTTTTCTCCTCTATGGAAGGCGATTTGGAAATTCCGAACGCACGATAGAAAATGTTGCTAGGCGAGAAATTCGGGGTCGGGAACAGGAAGTCCGGCTTTTCGCTAAGCCCCAGTTGGAACACCACGCGCTGCGCCAAAGCCCGGCTCTTCAGCTTTTCCCGAGCGGTTTGAAAGGCGCGCATGTCGCTGGTTTCAGAAACCACCTCAATGTCCTGAAACACCTTGGCGGAAGGAACCAGCACTTCCAATTGCGTTGTCGCCCGATATTTTGGCGTCTGCATCATGGTTACGACGACGCCAGCAACAATTCCGCCCGCTACCATCATCAGTATCAGCCACCGATACTGGACAGCGTAAAACAACAGTTTGAGTGGATTGAAGCGTTCGTCCTGCTCGGCGTGATCGCGACCATAGGGGTTATAGTTTTGCGCACCGTCATAATACAGGTCGGCAGACAAGGCTTGGCCATGTCCGGGGCCTGCAATTTGATGCTGTCGATTGCGATCGAGCATTGCGTGACAACCTTGGGTTTGTCTCTGGGCTTAATTTTAACCGGCTGTGATTTACAATCCCGGGACGACCGCAATTCTGGCTGCACTCGAGGCTACGCCGAGGGCGTCCTTGAGGTTGTTCATGGCAATTTTCGATTTCGAGGCGAAGACGACAATCTTGTCGCCACCATAGATGCGTGGGTTGCGGCTCTTGCCGGCGCGAATCTGCTCCACATTGTAGTTTGCGACCAGAGTATTTTGGCCGACATTGCGATAGACAAAGACCTTTTTCGCATCGCCAACGGCATTGAACCCCCCGGCAAGGGCGATCGCATCGATGAGAGACGAATTGCTCGACACCGGAAAAATACCAGCCTTGGTGACTTCGCCGTCGACGGTAATGCGCTGTCCGATCGATTCCTTGACGAAGACCGACACATCGGGCGACTGGAGATAGTTGGCGCCGTAGGCCGTTTCGATTTCCTGCTCCAGCTGACGGACGGTCTTTCCGGCCGCGGTGACGGTTCCGATAAGTGGAAGCGAAATTTGTCCGCCAGCGTCGACTTGAACGGTTCTGTTCAGATTGTCGACCTGGAACACATTCACCTCCAGCACATCGTTAGGCGACAAAGGCTGCTCGTTGCCGTTCTGGCTGTTTTGCGCAGGCAGCTCCTTTACGACCTGCAGGGCGCCGCCGCTGGAGAGCGGCGCCGACGATGACGTCAGTTGCAGCGCATCAACCGATGTCGGTGAAGACGATGATGTCGTTGACGAGGTGCTCGTGCAGGCAGACATCGAGAGCGAAGCGAGCAAGGCACATATCGCGCCTGTATAATTTTTTGCGAAATGAAACACACCCATTACGCTGCCCCACCCTTCAACAGGCGACCCAATCCTGCAAAGCGACCGACGTTGCCGGGGCTTGGCTTTTTCGAGCGTGCCTTTCCGACCGGCTCGAGGGGCCGGTTCGCCAATATTTCGCCTGGGCGTTTCAACACCATATTGCGGGCCTCATCTTCCCCACATCGCTTCGCGGCAACGGCAACCGCCTGCGAAAGCCCAGGGCGCCGGCGGGTGGCGCCGTGGGCGTCCGAAGCGATAATATCTACCCTACCCTCGTCAATCAGCTTTTCCGAATAGTAAAGCGCCGTGCGTCCAAAAGCACCAACAATCGAGTCTGCGGTAAGTTGAATCAGGCAACCCACTGCATTCAAGTTCTCAACAATTTCGTAATTTGCCTTGATCCATGTCAGCCGCTCAGGATGGGTAAGAATCGGAACGAACCCGGCGTTTATGAGGCGCAGAGCGAAATCTTCCAGCCTTGGCGGCAGAACGTGGTGCGGCGGCTCGAATAAAAAATAGCGAGATCTGTTCAAGGTCGGCACGCTGCCCAGCGCCAATTGCTCCGGCAGATCCGGCGCTATATGCACGTCGGCGCCAACGTAAAGCGCAAGCGGTATTGCGGCACCGCGCAGCGCCTGTTCCAATTCTTGAACTGCGCGGGCGATATTTGCCGATCCGTTTTCGTACATGCCTGGCACGATATGCGGCGTACACGCCATATGCGTCGTTCCATCGGCCACCGCCAGCCGCGCCATTTCCAGCGATTCAGCAAGACTGGGCGAGCCGTCGTCAAGACCGGGCAGGATATGAGAATGCAGGTCGATCATAGGTGGCCGCGCTGAAGCAAACTGACGACTTCTCCCGAACAAAAAGCAAATGCGCCACCCGCACCAGAGCGAATGACGCATTTGTCAAGGTCGTGCAATACGATAGAATTCAAGCTATTCGCTGACAGCGTGCAAACCAATGACCAGCACTGCCGCACCACCCGCCACAGTGCCTCCGGGCGAGACGAATCCGCCCACGACGGAGCGCATTCAGGTTCGACTCAGGTGATAGAGCGGTATGGTTGACGAATTCCATCAATATCCCGACTCCAGCCGCCGCGCCAAGGCTACACAGAGGCACCGGGCATACAATATAGCAGAGCTAGTTACATGGCTCTGCTATATTGCCTACTGGGCGCCTTAAGGGCTGACCGGGCCGGCGTCGTCGCCGTCACCCTGCGTTGCAGCAAGGATACCAGCCGTACCAGCCATGCCCGCAAAAATACCGAGCGGCACCCAGGACCGGTTTCCGCCCGCGCCAATCTGACCCGTATGCTCGGAACTCACGGCGGCAGCCGTCTGCTCGGAACCCACAACCTTCAGGCAGATATTGTTCTCGATACGAGAAATGTCGAGACTTGAATTCGCAGGCACCTCCAGGTTGCAGCCACCGACATTAACGGAGGCAGCCCCCTTGGCACCGACCACTATGCGGCTGCCGAAATCCAGCGTATTTCCCGCTTTTGCCGGGCCATAGCCAGCGGCCTGCGAAACCATTACGTCGCCATTGGCGTGCCCTATGGAACCAATCGAACTCGCCGCTCCCTGATAGGGTGTCGTACAGGTGCAAGACGCATCCTGAGCGGACGCATCCTGAGCGAAAGACGAAACCGGGCCGAAACCGATCGAGGCGACAAATCCGGCCAACGCAACTTTTACAGTGAGGTTCATTCGTTCCGATCCTTTTTGTCCCGCCGCACCTCGGCCCCTCCCAGGCCCGAAGGTATTGAACAAGCGCGTAACAGCTTTTCGCTTTGATTCCAACCCGCTTCGCTTATGCGAGATGATTTTTTGGTTTCTCATGTGTTTCATTGGACACACTCGCTTGCCGGATTTGAATCTACCATTTTTCGTGCCGGCCCCCTGTGAAAATTGTTGGCAAGGCAAGTTTATTTCGTGGCGTTTGAGGGCCGTCGCGCCGATGCTTTGGTACAGGGGATTGTGGTCGACTCTGTTTAACGTGGGGTGTTATCGCACATTCTGTCTTTCGTTTTATGACACGCAGCTGGCGAGAACTACGAACCTGACAAGCAAGATTTGTAGGTCGAACCTGCCTGCGCCGGCTGCCCGCACAAGATGCCATTCTCGGCAAGCTTGGCGGCCAAATCCACGCCATCGGACGTGAGGCATTGCACGACGATGGCATCACCAAACTTTGAGGCGACATTGCCGTCGCAAGGCGTACCCATGCCGACCGGCTTGCAAGTCAGGGCGAGCCCCTGGTAGTCCCGGCGCGCCGCGTCCGTTACGATGGCACGCAGGGATTGAGGCTTGGTAAACGCCACGCCGCATAGCACAATTTTGCGGTTGCCGACGCGAAGATCATCGACCGCCTGGATGAAAAGCTTGCCATCAAACGGCTCTATCGCGGCTTGTGGCTTTGGGGGTGGGGGACGACGAGGCGCCCCTTTTTCCACGATGATGGCAAAGAAGCCAACCGCAAACGCCAGGGCAAGGAGTGCCAAAAAGCTTAGTTTCTTGAACGACAAAAATCTTCACTCCCGCCGCTGCCAAGCATATCTCTATCACCTCTGGCGGAGACGTCCGGACGACTTATCGTCGCCTAGCATCCATTTCAATCGAAGAAGTTCCGTCAACTGCCTATCGTGCTTCGCTGGCGGTGCTGTCAAGATATTGGGTCAGCGCGCAAACCAGATGATAAAAGATGCTTGCCGGCACATCGGTCGCCAGCGAGCGGCCTCGCTCGTCGATCCGGTCTATCCACAGGCCGAGCGGCGCCGGATTGATGTGCCAGCGGAACAGGCGGCCGACACGCGCTTCGATCTCGGGCTTGAGGTCGGGGCCACCCGAACCGTCCAGTGCAATCGCCGCCTTGATTGCTTCCGCCTGCGGCCAACTGCGCGAGACAAGGTCGAGCGGCAAGCCTTGCCGCGAGACGGCGCCATAGGCGAGGCCGGTGGCGCGATTGAGGCCGTTGGCGATGGCCGACGCATAGAGTTTTCTGGCAAAGCCGGCCAGGTCACTCTGGCCGCTGCGCCCGGTGAAGTCGACCAGCAGCGAGGCCCATTCGAAATGGTGGCCGGGTTCCGTCCAGGCACCTTTCTCGCCCTCCGCCGGCCTCCACTCGGCATCGAAATACTCGCCCAGCGTCCAGCTTTCCGGATCGAAGAAATGGCTGCGAAACAGATCGACGATGCGCGCGGCGCGCCGAAGATAGGCGAGTTCGCCGGTCGCCTGATGCCAGGCCAGGAAAGCCTCGAGCAGATGCATGTGCGGGTTGGAACGGCGTTCGCCCACGCCGCTCGACGTTTCGAGAAAGCCGGTCATGCGGTGGTCCTCGAGATGCGCGTCGAGGAACGAAAACGTTTCTTCGGCAAGCCGCAATGCATCAGGATTGCCGACCATATGGGCATGCGCCAGCGCCAGCAGCACGCAGGAATGATCATAGGAATCCTCGGCTGCGTCGGCGACCGTGCCGTCGACATTGAGCGTGCGCACCCAGCCGCCATTGTCGGTGCGGCCGTTCCTGGCCATGAATTCGAGGCCGTGGCCGATCAACCGGTCGGCGGGCCCGTCCCAGCCGCGCGCCCTGGCGACAGCGAAGGCGTAGACTTGCCTGGCCATGGTGCGCATGCGCTTGGGCTTCTTCAGCGGTGTGGCGTCAAAGCCGAGCGCCTCGTGAAAACCGCCATGGCGCTCATCGACCCCGACCGTCGACCATAGCGGCACCGTCTCTTCAAACAGCCAGTGGTGCACACGACGGCGCCAGGCGCCGCTTTCGATGACGCGGTCGTCGGCGGGCGTGAACCTGGTTTCCAGCCGGCCGCTCTTTTCGAGCTGCTCGACGA
This sequence comes from Mesorhizobium sp. WSM4829, assembly GCF_055811475.1. Lineage (NCBI taxonomy): Bacteria > Pseudomonadati > Pseudomonadota > Alphaproteobacteria > Hyphomicrobiales > Phyllobacteriaceae > Mesorhizobium > Mesorhizobium sp. WSM4829. Next base: position 72,922 of record NZ_JBVVQJ010000002.1, read on the forward strand.
TCTTCTTGACGTTCTGGCTGCGGCTGACCGGGGCGACGAAAGTGGCATCGGCGGTCGAGACGATGGCAACGTCCTTCAAGCCAATGGCCGAAAGCAGGCGACTGTCGCTGCGGATGTAGGAGTTCTCGCAGTCGATGGCGACGACATCGCCGACGATGACATTGCCGTCATTGTCGGAGGGGCCGACATCGAGCAGCGATTGCCAGGAACCGAGATCGTTCCAGCGGAAGCCGGCCGGCACCATGGCGATATCGCTGGCGCGCTCCATGATCGCATAGTCGATCGACGTCGACGGAATGGCGGCGTAGAGTTCCAGAGGCATATAGAGACCGGAAAGATCTGACGTCGCCGCCTGATAGGCATTTTCGGTGGCCTTCCAGATTTCGGGCTCGAAAGCCGTGAAGGCGTCGCGCATGGCGCTGGCGCGAAACAGGAAGATGCCGGTGTTCCAGTAGAAGTTGCCGGCCGCCAGATAGCTCCGCGCGGTCGCGAGGTCCGGTTTCTCGACGAAACGCGAGACATCGCAGATGCCATCCTTCTCGCCGGCGATCTCGATATAGCCGTAACCGGTTTCGGGGTGGCCGGGCTTGATGCCGAATACCACCAGCCGGCCGGCACGCGCCGCCGCGGTGCCGTTTTCCACGCTCTGCCAGAATTGTCGCGCGGTCGTGATCTCATGATCGGACGGCACCACCAGCACCAGGCTGTCGCCAAATTCGGAGAGGGTTCGCAGGGTCGCCAAGGCGACGGCGGCGGCGGTGTTGCGTCCGGTCGGCTCGAACAAGGGGCCGCCGCCGGAAAGGTCGATGCCGGCGAGATCGGCGTGGACGCGATCGGCATGCCGCTCCGAGGCAATCAGGAAGACCGGCGTTTCGCCGTCCGGCCGCGCCGTAAGCCGCCGCAACGTCTTGACCAGCATCGAGCCATCGCCGGAAAAATCGTGGAACTGCTTGGGATTGTCCTCGCGCGACAGCGGCCACAGCCGTGAGCCAATACCGCCGCTCATGACAAAACTGACGATCCGCTCGGTCATGGGGTAACACCTCTGGCATTTTCGAACAAAGCAAGGAGCGCTGCGGCATAGTCTCGGCGGCGCATTTGTTGCCGACTTTGCAGCACGGCGACACTGTCGCGGGCCAAGCGGGGGCGCCGCCCAGCTTCGAGGAGACGCTGTGCCAGCGCTTTCGCACTATCGGGTGCGAAGAAGAGCGATTCCGGCGCCTGCTCGCGATGCAGTGGAATGTCGGACAGCAGCATCGGCGTGCCCAGCGACTTCGCTTCCTCGACCGTGGTCGACCACCCCTCGAAGTGTGAAGGATTCAGAAGGTAGTCAGCAGCGCCGATCAGGGCGACGACATCGTCATAGGGAATCAAGCCAAGATGTCGAAAATGGCTTCCGAGTCCATCTGTTTCAGCAAGGCCCATCAGACGCTTGAAAAACGTCCGATCGCGGGGATCCGTGGTGCGGCCGGAGAGGATTACTGGCGGCAAGGAGGCCAGCGCTCCGATCTGGTTTATATGCTTCAATGCCTCTATGACCAGCCTGTGGTTCTTGTGGACCCAGAACTGATTGGGGAGAAAGAAGAAACGCTCGGGCAGCCCATGCGCCTGGCGCGCCTCATCGGCACGCGCCAAAATGGCGCCTGGATCGAGATCGATAGCAAAGCGTACGACGGCGGTCTTGTTGCGCGAGGCTGGATAGAATGTTTCGCAGTCCGCTAGCGCATCCCCACTCGAGAGCATTATGGTGCGATTTCCGGACGTCTGCAGGCGGTAGCCGAGATCCCTGCGCCACCAGGCGCTACGCGGAAAGAGGTGCGGCAGGCGACGGTGCTGGAAATCCGGAATCCAGGAAACAACCGGTATTGGAAACCGGTTGCCGAACCACTGGGCGACTTCAAACACAACATCGATACCTTGCGCAGCGACAAGGTCCGCGAAGGCACGGTCACTTCCGCCAGCGAGTGCGATCAGCCCTCGCCTGCCGAGGCCGGCGCCCGTGACCCGGTTATCAACGAGAGCGGGTGCGGCCAACATATGATCGAAGGACGCGCCAGTGCTTGAATGCTGCTCGGGTGTGAGAAACAGTTTCGCCTGCACCTTGCCACGCAGCTCGGAGGCGATGACGCTCAGCATGTTGCGTAGATAGGACTCGCCGCCTGACCAGGTTCCGCGGCCGATGAGAGTGAAGCCGACGGTAATCAAGGCGCGGAGCGTCGCAAATGGCCGACCGGCTCGGCGAGAATTTCAGCGCGATACCAATCGACATAGCCGGCAATGCCCCTGCTGAGCGGCACCCGCAACTGAAGCCCATCCGGGACGCCGGATGGATCCGAGATCAGATTGACAGGGTCGCCCCGACGGGATTTTCCAGAAAACGAGAGGCGATGGTTCCCTCCCCAGGCCTCCAGAACCATGCTGGAAATCGTGCTGACGGGTGCAGCGGCGCCCGCACCGCCATTATAGATGGCGAAGCGCGGTTCGCCGGCAGGCAAAATGTGATGGATCAGCCGCACAACGTCCGAGACATGGTGCCAATCCCTCATTTCCGTACCCGTGCCGCCAAGCACAATGTCGGTTTCGCCTGCCGCGAGCCTGCCGCAGAGATCCCAGAGCAGTTGCTTACGCAATCCTTCTCCATAGACCGAAAAGAGGCGAGCCACCGAGACCGGCTGGCCGTATGCGGCACAATACGACCGGCCAAGCTCCTCAACCATTCGCTTGTGATGACCATAAGGTGAGTACGGCTCGAGTGCGGCATCGACGCTGATGGGGCCGAAGTGGCCGCCGCCATACACGGCGGCGGAGGACGCCAGAACGACTGAGGCATCGGGTGCGTGGCGACGCAGGAAATCGAGGACACAAGCCGCGGAAACGACGCTTTGTTCAAAATCCTTCAGCGGATCGGCAATCGACTGCCCGACGGTAGCGCCGCCAGCCAGATGGTAAACGGCTGCCGGGCGGCCGTGTACGGCGAGAGCCGCGTCCATCGTTTGCGCGGTCACTCCGCCGGAAAAGAATGCGCCGCCGCCGGTCGCCGCCGCGAACCCAGGGGCTTCGCTTCGGCCGAAGCCGAGGACATGATGGCCTTCTCCGGCAAGAAATCGCGATAAATGCAGGCCAATGAAGCCGCCGGCTCCAGTCACCCAAACAGGCCTCGCCTCTTTCAGCTGCGCCACCAGATCAGCCCTTCCCTTGCTTGTAGCAAAGGAAAGAGACCAGGCGCCCAGGCCGGCGGTCCAGCAATGCCGCTGCTCGGGCAACGGCACCGAAAGGCAGTGGGGACAGGGCCGTGCGGACCAGCCCCGACACTGGGCCGAAGACTGCCGCGAGCCTTTCGCGAATTTCGGAAGCTGTCATCGGGTCATAGTTCACAACCGATTGGAAAGAGTTCATTTCGCGATCGATCGTAAGCCCCGCCCCCTGCAACGCAGCGCGGTAGGCCGCCAGCGTGAAGGCGTTCTCCCCGCCGTAGAGGTGATGCAGCGGATGAGAGCGCAGAAATGGTTCCAGCTGCTGCGGCCCGGATATCACATGGTCGCGCAATGACAGGAATGTCGCGCCCTCGCGAGAGAGGCGCGCAACCTCACCGCAGAACGCCGGAAGGTCGTGCGCGTGATGCAGCACTTGCCTGGCGACGACCAGGTCATAGCCGGCGGCGGTCAACGGGATAGCCTCGCCGAACGCTTCGATCACATCGATGCGCGTGCCTGTTTTGTCGGCAAGCGTCCGGATTGCGGCGGCACCGACAAGGGCGCTGGGATCGGGCTCGACGGCGGTTACCGACCAGCCCTCGCGCGCCAGGGCATAGGAGAGGATGCCATTGCCGGCGCCAAGGTCGAGAGCACGGCCGACCTTGCGCGGGATCATGCTGCGAACCGCATCGAACTCTGCGCTTTCATGATAGCGCTGCGCAGCCACGACCGGATCGTCGAAATAGGCGGCGCGGGCGAGCTCTTTCATCGAAGGCTCGCTCATGCACCAGCGGACGGCGTCTTCCCACGTCATGGCCGCTTCAGGCATCGAGAGAAACCATATGCTGGATCAATCCCCGTGGTTTTCCGGCAACAACTGCGTGAGGCGGCACGTTCTTGGTCACAACGATCTCGCTCTCCCGTCGATATCTCGGATACGCCCACAACAGCCGCCATCAATGCTCAGCTCGACGAGCGCGACAACGCTTTCGCGTCACAGGCTTGCATGCTTTCCCGTCCGTCATTCAAGGCAGGTTGTTTCCGGCGCTCGTGAGACGTAATACGCTGCCCATTGCCTCAAAGCGGCACATCGTCGATCACACTTGGCCAGGACGTTATTCCAGCGAACAGCTACGCTACCGTCTGTTGCCTCGTCAAGTTCAGATCACGAGAATTCGAATCGCGCGAATTTCGTCCGCGCAAAACGCCCTTGCACCCCTTACCTGCATTGAGTTTCTCTCCCTCCTAGCGGTCCCGTCCGCAGATGATAATTATCGCAGCAGCTTGGAGTAGCGCCCCGGCTCTGGTTCTTTTATAGACGAGGACCAGCCCCGGGGACCCTGAACCTTCAACATGCACACCAGAGTCGGAAGCGCGGATTCGCACCTCATTGGCTATCGGGCGGACGTCGACGGGCTGCGCGCTGTCGCCGTCATATCGGTGATTGCATTTCACCTGTCGAGGTCATGGCTGCCGGGAGGATATCTGGGCGTCGATATCTTTTTCGTGCTCTCGGGGTATCTGATCACGCTGATCTTGTGGCGCGAGGCGCTCAAAGGGCAGTTCTCGATTATTCGCTTTTATGAACGTCGCGTCCGCAGGATCATGCCGGCCCTCGTGCTGCTGCTGTTCTTCACCACCTTGGCCGCCATTGCCCTATTGCTGCCTGCCGACCTGATCGGCTACGGCAAGAGCATGCTCGCCACGCTCGGCTTCGTGGCCAACATCTATTTCTGGCGCGATACGGATTATTTTTCGAGGGCCGCCGAGGCGAAGCCGCTGCTGCACGTCTGGTCATTGGGCGTCGAGGAACAGTTTTATATCATCTTTCCCCTGTTGATTGCAGCATTAGCCCGGTTCTGGCCGCGCGCCACCTTTCCCGCAATCGCCATGCTCACGCTTCTGTCCCTGGCGGCCAATATCCTGGCCCTCAAAGTCGGCGGCGCATCGCCGGCGTTTTTCCTGCTGCCGACCCGGGCCTGGGAGCTTGGGGCCGGCGCCATGGCCGCACTTCTGCCGCTCCGCCTGATGCCGCTAGGAGCCGTTGCCGGCCTGCTCGGATCCATCGGAGCGGCCGCAATTGTCATCGGCGTTGTCAGCCCCCTGCAGAAATACGGTTCCATTCCCGTCGCCCTGCCGGTGGTGATCGGCACGGCATTGGTGATTGCCGCCGGCCAAGGCAAGCAATCGCCCATCAGCCGATTGCTGGCGTTCGGTCCGCTCACCTTTGTCGGTTTGATCTCATACTCGCTCTATCTCTGGCACTGGCCGTTCATCGTCTTCTCGCAATACTACCTGGTCCGTGATCTCAATCTCGGCGAGATGGCGGTTGCCGTCGCCGGCATGACGATCTGCGCCATCCTCTCCTGGCGATATGTTGAGCGTCCCTTCCGCAGCAAGGCCATCGCGGCCCGAACCGTGTTCCTCGCCGCCGCCGGCGGGGCCGCGGCGCTCGCGGTGGCGGCGTCGGTGCTGATCTGGTCGAACGGGCTGCCCGGCCGCATGAGCGGCGAGGCTGCCGCCATCAATGCTGCCGTCGGCACCAATTATCGCTGCCCGGTCTCGAATTTCCTGCGCTTGGGCCAGTCGCGCGCCTGCGTGCTCAACCTGCCGTCGCGCAATCCCGCCGATGCGAAAATTGTCCTGCTCGGAAATTCGCATGCTCAGATGTATGCGCCCGTCTGGGACTCCATCTTCGTCGAGGCGGGCCTGCCCGGCCTGCTGGTTCCGGCCAATGGCTGCCTGCCGACGGTGTCCGTCAATATCTCGCGCGAGTGCATCGCTGTCGCCGCCGGGAACCTGGCCGAGCTCGGCAAACTGGCAAACACCGAGACCGTCATCCTAGGCTTGACGTGGGAACATGCCTCGGACGTGCTGGTCGATGCGGACGGCAAGACTGTCGACAACAGCAATGACCGGGCACTCGTCGGCGGGCTCGACGACCTGATCGACCGCCTGCGTGGGTTTGGCAAGAAAGTCGTCCTGATCGGCCCGATCGCCTATCCAGGCTGGGATCTTCCTTCCGAAATGAGCCGCGAGCTCGCCTTCGACCGGCCGCTGGAAAAACCGGCCTCTCTGCCGGCCGGGGAATTCCAACGGCAATACGGGGCAATCATCCGGCACTTCGAGAGCCGGGGCGACATCGGCTTCGCGCGGCCCGACACCGCGCTGTGCGATGCAAGCCGATGCAACTATGTCCTGGACGGGCGATCCATGTTCGCTGACGCGAGCCACATCGCAAAAGCGGAATTGTTCCGCTTCCGCGCCATCTTCAGCGCGGCGCTGGCCTCGCAGCACTGAGCTTTCTGTATCGATGGCCAGGCTCTCCAAAAGGCCTTCACCTCGCCGCAATCTGTGTTTCTTGATGTCGGTGTTTCGTTTGCCGTGAGCACCTATTTGCCGTCAGGCTGGCAACGAACGCTCGGTTCGGCCGTCATCTCGACCGGTGCATATCCGACCGGTGACCGCAGGAGCCGAATGCGGTGCGATTGCAGAAAGCGCGAGCCCCGCATGCCACCGGATGACAAATTCTCCCCCACCCGCCGCCACCTGCTGACAGGAGCGCTTGGAGCCGTGGCGGCCTTGGCGGCCGGATCTGCCGCCACCTCGCCCGTCGGTCAACTCGAGCGCCCCCAACCCGGATACCCGCAGGCGCCAGGCGGCCTTGTCGTCTTCGGCGACGATGGAACGGACGTAGCCGCTTTTGTCAATGCCATGGCCCGGATCGCGGCCATGGGAGGTGGGACACTGATGTTCCGGCGCGGGGTCTACAACTGGTCGTCGACGGACCTGAAGGCCTTGGGCCATCCCGGGATAACGGTTCCGGCCAACTGCACCATCGACGGCAACGGATCGGTCATCAACATCACCGGGTCGGACCAGATCTACTATGTCTTCACCGCCACCGACGTCTCCAGGGTCGCCGTTGCCGATCTGAAGGTCATCGGGAATAGCGTATCGACCGGCTACAACGGCGGTGCATTCATGAAGTTCGCCCTCAGCCCGACCGCAACCGCCGGCATCGATTCTTTCAAGCTGGACACCGTCGAACTCCAGAACTTCAAGGCGCCGTGGTGGATATTGGTCTATAACGAGAGCCGCTCGAACCTCGAGATCCAGCACATACGTATCAACGGCCTGCGCGGCATTTCCCGGCCTGGCAATTCGCTGGACCCGGAGGATCTCGGCGCACACGCTGCCGTCATTGGCATCAACAGCGCAGCGTGGGAACCCGATGACGCCGCCCGGGCGATAGTCCGCGACGTGATTGTGACCGGCTTTTATGCTGAAGCCACACACATCAAGCAGGGCATCAACTTTGAAAGCAATGTCCGCGACAGCGAGATCCGCGGAGCCGTAGTCCATAATGCCGGTCTTGTGGGGGGCAAAGACGACACAGGCTGCTACGCGCTGATGGTCTATGGCGCGAACAACCGCAACATCCGCATCACGGATCCCGTTCTGATTTCACCGCGCGACAACGGGATCTATGCAGTCAACGGGTCAGGCCTGGCTATCACGAACGCAACGGTGCGCGGACAGACCAGCAACTCGGACCGGACTTTGCCGAAGGCTGGAATTTCCATCAACAGCGTCCGGGATGCCATGGTTTCCGGCGGCACTTTCAGCAACAACGTCACCGATCTCTATCTCGGCATTCGCGGCACCGCGGCCAATGTCAGCGTCGAGGGCGTCGAATGCAACGGCGCGTCCAGGGCAGGCATCTGGCTGCAGGGATCGGCCGCCAATGTCGGTGGTGCAACAATCACCGGAGCGCGGGTCAATGCGGGTGAGACGGCACGGGCACTGTATTCACCGAATGACGAGATCCACTACGTCAACGAAGTCAGAATTTCCGACTGCGAGTTCGCCACCCGCTACATTACCGCAGTGGAAGTTTCGGCATCGCCCACGCCGGCTGCGAACTGGAGTTTCAGCAACGTGACCTGCACTGCACGCGGGACGCCGTTCCAAGCTTACCAATTCGGGGGTCAGATGACGATCAAGGGCATGCGGCTGGTGCTGTCGGATGGCGGAACGGAGGGCTACAGCGCGTTCCGCTGCTACGGCGCCGGCGCTATGATCGTCGACGGCCTGACGATCGCCGGCCAAAGGGTGGGCACCACGCTTGACACAAGGCGCTTTGTCGGATCGCTGATCAACGTGCGCTCCGAAAATTCGACCACCAGACCCCTCTCTGCTTCGGAAGGGACTAGCCGCCCGACATTCAAGGGCTTTCCAGGCGCCCGCATCCAGAACCTTACGCCGGAAGCGGACGGGTACCACGAGTGGCAATGGCAGGGCGGGGCCTGGGTCGAGAGTCGGTGACACTGCGATCCGCCTCCCCGACGTGACAGCCTGCCGCTTGATGTAGATGGGCCAACGCCTGTACACCGCCTTCGATCGAGGACGGATCCAATATGTCCGCCTCGACGGCCTCGGGCATCCTTACCGTCGAGGAAAAGACGGTTGGAGAACAATGCAGGACCGTTTTTTGTTCCAGTCGGCGCTGGGTTCGATCGAGGGACGGCCAGGTCGAAATTGACAGATCACCACTTGCAAATCGGTCGCGGCTGTCTTTTGCTCGCGCGACAGTTGTCACATGACTGTTGAATGGTTGGCGAACGGATGAACAAAATCGATCGGCGACGGCCGGAGTCCGACGCGGACGCCACCGTAAATGCCGCGCGGCTTGGAACGCGGTTGCGCCTCGCCCGCCAGACGCGGGGCATGACGCTGAAGACGCTGGCGACAGCTGCGCACTGCTCTGAAAGCCTTCTGTCCAAGATCGAGAACGGCAAGGCTTCGCCATCCCTGCCCATGCTTCACCGCCTGGTCGAAGCTCTGGAGACCAATATCGGCTGGATGTTCGAACAGGTCGACGACGACGAGGCGATCGTGTTCCGCGCAGGCGCGCGGCCATTGATCTCGCTCGACGCGCTGAGGCGCGGCGAGGGCATCTCGCTTGAACGCATCATTCCATATTCGCCCGGACACCTGCTGCAGTGCAACATCCATCATATCGAGGCAGACGGCGAGAGCGAAGGTCCCATCCAGCATGTCGGCGAGGAAGTCGGCTACGTGCTCGCCGGCCGGATCAAGCTGATCGTCGATGGCAAGAGCCATGATCTCGCCACCGGCGATGCGTTCGTATTCAGGTCGGAGCTGCCGCACCATTACCGCAACATCGGCAAGGAGAGAGCCAGCATTTTTTGGGTCAACACACCAGCGACCTTCTGACGGCTGCTGTGAGATCAAATTCGTTGACAAGTATTCAAGTCTCTTGAATGTTTGCCTTGTGCCTGTAGCACCAATGGCCAGCCTGACAGGTTTGGCCCGCAAGCAAGGGGAACCGTAAATGCGACCGTTCAAACTTCTCTTCCGCTGCGCCGCCGTCCTGGCCATCTGCTCGACGGCGATGGGATCGGCGTTCGCCGATACGTTCGCTCTCGTCAACATCAACCAGCAGGCCTTGTTCTTCAACCAGATCAACGAGGGCGCGCAGAAGGCGGCCGACGCCGCCGGCGCCAAGCTGGTCATCTTCAATGCCAACAACGTGCCGAGCGCTCAAAATGACGCGATCGAGAACTACATCACACAAAAGGTCGACGGCATCATTCTGGTCGCCATCGACGTCAACGGCGTCAAGCCTGCAATCACCGCCGCAAAGGCGGCCGGCATCCCGGTGATCGCCATCGACGCGCAGATCCCGGACGGCGACAACGTTGCGTTCATCGGTGTCGACAACGCCAAGGCCGGCGAGGATATCGGCAAATTCTATGCCGATTATGTCAAGTCGGAGATGGGCGGCACTGCCAAGATCGGCATTGTCGGCGCGCTCAATTCGTTCATCCAGAACCAGCGGCTCGACGGCTTCAAGAAGGCGGTTACCGACAGCGGCCTGGCGATCACCTTCCTCGACACGGTCGACGGCCAGAATGTCCAGGAGACGGCAATGAGCGCTTCAGAAAATTTGATGACCGCCAATCCTGACATGACGACGCTCTATGCGACCGGCGAGCCGGCGTTGCTCGGCGCTGTTTCGGCCGTAACCAGCCAAGGCCGCACCGGCGACGTCAAGGTGTTCGGCTGGGACCTGACCAAGCAGGTCGTTCAGGGCATCGACGATGGTTGGGTGGTGGCGGTCGTCCAGCAGGACCCGGCCGGCGAAGGCAAGGCCGCTGTCGAAGCATTGGTCAAGCTCAAGAAGGGCGAAACGGTCGAGCCGATCATCAATATTCCGGTGACGATCGTGACCAAGGACAATGTCGAACAATACCGCGCGATGTTCCAGTAGACTGCATCGATGACCCGTCCGCGGCGCCGCGAAGGGCTACGCCGCGGACGCTTTGCAATCCCGTGGGATCCAAGATGAGCAGTGGCGAGACCTATCGGGTGCGGATGAGCGGCATCTCAAAGCGCTACAATGCCATTCAGACGCTCGATGACGTGTCGCTGGTGCTGAGGCCGGGCGAGGTCCTGGGGCTTGTCGGCGACAATGGCGCCGGGAAGTCGACGTTGAGCAAGGTGCTGTCGGGAGCCGTGGTTCCCGATGCCGGCACGATCGAGATCGATGGAACGCCGGTGACCTTCACTTCGCCGGCGGACGCGCGTGCGGCGCGCGTCGAGATGGTCTATCAGGATCTGTCGCTCTGCGACACGGTCGACGTCGCCGGCAATCTCTTTCTCGGCCGCGAGCCGCGCCGCCGCATCGCCGGCATTTCCTTTCTCGACAAGAAGCGCATGCACGAGCAAACGCGCCAGATGCTCGACCGTCTCGGCATCGTTATATCAGACACGCGGCTCAAGGTCGAAAACCTGTCCGGCGGACAGCGACAGTCGATCGCGATCGGCCGCGCCGCCTCGTTCGAGCCGTCCGTGCTGATCATGGATGAGCCGACGGCGGCGCTCGCCGTCGCCGAGGTCGAGGCTGTGCTGGACCTGATCCGCGCCGTCAGCGCCCGCGGCGTCAGTGTCATCCTGATCACCCATCGGCTTCAGGATCTGTTCCTCGTATGCGACCGCATTCAGGTCATGTATGAAGGACGCAACGTCGCCGAGCGGCTGATCGGCGAAACCAACATCGAGGATGTCGTCAACCTGATCGTGGGCCGCAAGTTCAACGCTCGTTCGGCCACCAACGCCTATCGCGATGGAGCGCCAGCATGAGCGAAGCGACTTCGACTCGCTCCGCGCAGTCTCGAAGAGTCCGCGCAGGCACATGGCGAGATGCGGTGCTCGCCAACGGCAGCGTCGTGTCGATCGCGCTGTTCTTTCTTATCGTTAGCGTCATCTTTTCGGTGGCGACGGACGCCTTTCTGACGTCGCCCAACCTGCTGAACATCCTGCGGCAGTCGGCACCACTGCTGATCGTCGCCGCGGCGATGACCTTCGTCATCACCACCGGCGGCATCGACCTTTCGGTCGGCTCCGTGCTGGCGCTGGTGGCAACGCTGTCGGCGACATTGCTGCAGTTGGGCCTGCCATGGCCGCTGGTCATCCTCGCCATGCTTGCGCTGGGCGCCTTGCTTGGCGCGGTGCAGGGCTATTTCGTCGCTTATGAGGGCATCCCGGCCTTCATCGTCACGCTTGCCGGGCTTTCGGTGATCCGTGGCGTGGCGCTGCTGATCACCGGCGGCTACTCCATCCCCATCGAGCCGGGCAGCCCTTTCACGGTGCTGGGCCGCGCCTGGCTGCTTGGCGTGCCGGCGCCGGCGCTGATCGCGCTGGCGATCCTGGCGATCGCCTATATCGCCTTCAACGAGACGCCGTTCGGCCGCTACGTGACTGGCATCGGCGCCAACGCCGAAGCGGTCAGGCGCGCCGGCGTGAACACGCGGCTGACGACGCTTTTCGTTTACGTGATTTCCGCCGCCGCGGCAGCTCTTGCGGGGATCATCATTGCTGCCCGGCTCGGATCCGGATCGTCGAATGCCGGACAAGGATTTGAGCTCGAAGTGATCGCTGCCGTCGTGCTTGGCGGCACCAGCCTGTTCGGCGGCCGCGGAACGATCGTCGGCACCGTTCTCGGCGCGCTTACCGTGGCCGTCATCGGCAATGGCCTGATCCTGGCGCATCTGTCGCCTTTCCTGACGCCGATCGTCACCGGAACGATCATCCTGATCGCCATCTGGCTGAACTTCCGCCTGTTCCGCGGCGCCGTGCGGAGCCGTTGAGCCCATGAGTGATCTTTTCGATGACGCGGCTCCCAGGCAGCGGCTGGCGATCGGAGTCGATACCGGCCATGTGATGACCGTTCTCGGCCCCGTTCCGGTCGAAGAAATGGGCGTCACGCTGATGCACGAGCACATCTTGCTCGACGGCGCGCGCAGCTGGAAATGTCCCTGTCATCCCGACGACATGGCGCTCGCCGAGCAGCCGGTGAACATTCAGATCATCGGCGAATTGCGCATGAACCCTTACGTCAATCGCGACAATGTTTCGCTCGATGACAGTGACCTGGCGCTGTCTGAGCTGCAACGCTATCGCGCGCTGGGCGGCCACACCGTCGTCGACGCGACCAATATCGGCATCGGCCGCGAGCCGGAAAAGCTCGCCCGCATCAGCCGCATGTCCGGCCTGAAGATCGTCATGGGCACCGGCTTCTATCTGGAGCACACCCATCCCGAATGGCTGAAGGCGATGGATGTCGACGCGGTGACCGAGTTCATCGTCAACGACGTCGGCGGCGGCGAGACGCAGCCGCCGATCCTGGCCGGCCTGATCGGCGAGATCGGCGTCAGCAAGGATTTTACTTCGGAGGAACGAAAGTCACTGCGAGCTTCGGCGCGGGCCTCGCGCATCACCGGCGTGCCGCTGTCGATCCACCTGCCCGGCTGGGAGCGGCTGGCGCACGAGGTGCTCGATGTCGTGGAGGCCGAGGGCGCCGATCTTCGCCACACTGTGCTCTGTCACATGAACCCCAGCCACAATGATCTCGACTACCAGACAAGCCTCGCCCGGCGCGGCGCGTTCCTGGAATACGACATGATCGGCATGGACTATTATTATGCCGATCAGGACGCGCAATCGCCCTCCGACGAAGAGAACGCGCGAGCAATCGCCACACTTGTCGAGGCCGGCTTCGGCGATCGCCTGCTCTTGTCCCAGGATGTGTTCCTCAAGATCATGCTGACCCGCTTCGGCGGTTTCGGCTACGGCTACATCCTCAAGCATTTCATACCGCGCCTGAAACGGCATGGCGTCGAGCAGCCAGCCATCGACCGCATGCTGATCGCCAATCCGAAAGCCGTGTTCTCGCGGCAGAATCAAGCCCAGACTTACGGCTGAGACTTACGACGGAGTTCAAATGTCCAAGAAAAAGATCCTGCTTGCCGGTGAATCCTGGGTGTCGACCGCCACCCATATCAAAGGCTTCGACCAGTTTCCGACGGTCACCTACCACACCGGGGCGGACGAATTGCTGACGGCCCTGAAAGCGACCGACTTCGACGTGACCTTCATGCCGGCGCATGAGGCACAGCGCAACTTTCCGCAAACAATGGAGGCGCTTTCGGCCTATGACGCGGTGGTGCTCTCCGACATCGGCGCCAACACGCTGCTTCTGCATCCCGACACCTGGGTTCACTCCAAGCCGACGCCGAACCGCCTGCGGCTGCTGCGCGATTATGTGCGCGACGGCGGCGGGCTTTTGATGTTCGGCGGCTACTATAGCTTCCAGGGCATCAATGGCGGCGCGCGCTATCGCAAGACGCCGGTCGAGGAGGTGCTGCCGGTGAGCTGCCTCGCTTTCGACGACCGCGTCGAGGTGCCGGAAGGGTTTTCGCCTGTCCTGAAAGGCTCCTCGGACCATCCGATCCTCAGGGGTCTCGGGTCGGATTGGCCAGTCCTGCTCGGCTTCAACGAGGTGACGCCGAAAGACGGGGCGGAAGTCCTGGCAACCGTGTCGTCGGATTATGGCTCGCTGCCGCTGCTCGTCACCGGTCACTATGGCAAGGGCCGCACTGTGGCCTGGACGTCCGATGTCGGGCCGCATTGGCTGCCACCGGAGTTCACCGCCTGGAACGGCTACAAAACCCTGTTCGAGCAGATGCTGAGCTGGGCGATCGGTGAGAGCTGAGCGATGCATGTCCATGTCGTCGGCAATGCCTGCGTCGACACGATTTTTCGCGTCGGCCGCTTCCCTGCCGCCGGCGAGACTTTGAACGCCAGCAGCTACGCCGACGGCCTCGGCGGCAAGGGAGCAAACCAGGCGGTTGCCGCCGCGCGCACGGGTGCTGCGGTAACGTTTTGGACGGCGCTCGGCAAGGACCGCGCAGGCGCATGGATCAGGAGCCGCCTCGACAGGGAGTTGTCTGACCTCGAGGCGATTGAATTCGACCTGCCAAGCGACCGCTCGACCATCGTCATTGGCGCCGGCGGCGAGAACTTCATCGTCAGCGGCGTCGCCTGCAGCGAGGCGTTCGATCCGATCGCACAAACCGCACTTGCGGGCCGAATCGCGTCTGGCGACATCGTCGTCTGCCAAGGAAACCTGCGAGGCGCCGCGATAGATGCCTGCCTGCGGGCAGCACAGGAAAATGGCGCGCGCACCGTCCTGAATGCCAGCCCTATCGATGCGGCGGCTCTGCCTGACTTCGGCCTGGCGCAGGTGTTGGTGGTGAATCAATCCGAGGCGCAAGCGCTGACCGGCCAGGATGACATGTCAGCCGCCGCCGACGCGCTGGCGGCCAAAGGCGCCGGGACGGTCGTGATCACCCTTGGAGCGGAAGGCTGTCTCGTACGTGGCCCGGACCAGGGAGCATCGTTTCGTTTGCCGGCGCCACGTGTCGAGGCGCTCGACACCAGCGGCGCCGGCGATGTGTTTTGCGGCTGTCTGGCCGGCGGGTTTGCCAAGGGAATGTCGGTTGCCCCAGCGCTGAAGTTCGCGCTCGCGGCTGCCGCAATTGCGGTGACTCGCCCGGGCACATTGATATCCTGTCCTTCCGCGTCTGAAATGGCGGCGCTCATCGATCAAACGGAGCTCTCATGACCCAACTCGGTCAATCAGGCGGCGACGCGCTCGTAGACCTTTTCGGCCGCACCAAGGTGGTGATCGGCGTCGTTCACCTGTCGCCGCTTCCCGGCGCGCCGCGCTACGACGGCGAGGCGGTCGAGGCGATCTATCAGCGCGGTCTGGACGATGCGAGATCTTATCTCGATGGCGGATGCGACGGCGTGATCGTCGAGAATCATGGCGACATCCCGTTTGCCAAACCTGACGATATCGGACCGGAGACAGCGGCCTATATGGCGGTTATTTCCGACCGTATCCGCCGCGAGATCGGCAAGCCGATCGGCATCAATGTGCTCGCTAACGCCGCGATCCCTGCCCTTGCGATCGCCAGCGCCTCCGGCGCGGGCTTTATCCGCGTCAATCAATGGGCGAATGCCTATGTCGCCAATGAGGGTTTTGTCGAGGGCGAGTCCGGTCGCGCAGCACGCTACCGCGCCAGGCTGCGCGCCAACGGCATCCGCGTCTTCGCCGATGCTCATGTCAAGCACGGCGCGCACGCGATCGTTGCCGACCGCCCGGTGGAGGAACTGGTCAAGGATCTGGTCTTCTTCGACGCCGACGCCATCATTGCGACCGGTCAACGCACCGGGCACACTGCGGATCTGAGCTATATCAGCATGATCAAAGAGGCCGCCGGCCTGCCGACGCTGGTCGGCAGCGGCGTGACGCCCGATAATGCGAACGATATCCTTGGCATCGTCGATGGGATCATCATCGCCAGTGCGCTGAAGCATGACGGCGTCTGGTGGAACCAGGTCGACCCTGCCCGTGTAAAGACTTTTATGGCCGGGCTGCGGCGATGATCGAGTAGCTTTGACGAGCTGGTGGAATAATCGAGGCCGTCGACGATGACGCCCGGGCGGATCGCCGCGGGCAGGCGAATTGTCTGCGATGGCGCGAACTCCGGCACCGCTCGGCAATAACGCCGTCCATCTGTAATTGTTCGGAGCCCTGCCCGGCCGACGTTTGAGGACATTTTCCTGGCCGCTGGCCGCTACCGGCAAGGGAGATCGGCAATCAATATCGGCAACTGTGCCGAGCTATGGTTTCAAAATGCCTTACATTTCAGGCAATTGAGAGACCGTCGTGATCGGCAAAAAAACGGCTTGATACCTGCCCGCATCGAGCGACCGTCCTGGCGGATCTGGCAGGCGATGGCAGCCACAGGTGGACGAAGCCGAAGGCGAGGCTCACGATGCCGATGATGGCCAAATGGAATAGGTAGGCTGCAATCCGACGACTGGGCGACCGGATGGCGTCGACGCCGGTTACGAGAACAAATGGCGGGCGTCATCGAAAACCATCCGTGGAAGGACCCGAAGCTCGCTTGCCTCGTAGGGGAGATGCTCGAGATATTGCGTCGTGAGCCGGGCAACAGCTTGCGCCTGGGCCAAGTCGCGACGGCGCTTGACTGGCTCGCGATCAGCTCGCTTCGAGACCCAGAGTTTGTGAGCGGCAAAAATCCGGGGATCGGGAACGATGAGGCGTAACGGTCCACCTTTTTCATCGATCGCGATTGCTTCGAAAGCAGGAGCATTTTCCAGCCATGCCAAGCCGGCGATCTCCGCGGCCACCAATTCGTCGTCGGCCTTCCCAATAGCTTGCCGACTCTGTTTCCATGCCGGGTTCGAAAGCGGCTTGATCAGATCGACGAGATACCCGTCGCGGTTCACCGCGCGGAATGTCGCGGATGAACGCTCGAAGGACCGATCCACCTTGCGCAAAAGGTTGATGAGCGCTCCATCCTCGACGTTGCTCCCAGCCACGATCCTGAGGGATTGGCGCGCATCCATGAGGAGGTCAATGTCTTCCGTCGACGTGATCCCTGGATCCACGAACACGCCGGCCGCCGCCTCATAGGCATAGATCGCATTCGTTCCAGCAATACGAATGCCTTCGCCCAGAAGACCGGCGTCCTCGATTGCCCTGATAATTTTTGCGGCGAGGAACGGAACACGCCCGAGTCTGAGCGCTCGATTGACAGCGGATTGGCGCTCGATCTGCGCCTTTCGCGCGGAGAGCGTCTCCTGGGCGGACGCGCGAGCTACTTCCCAATCCGCTTTCTGAGCTTCGGTCTCTTGCGAGCGCCGACCTTCCACCTTCTGGCGTCGTGCACCGGTGGAGTCGTAGTAGCTTCGCATCAGGTGGTCGACGCCGTTCACGGTGTGCCAGACTAGGGACCCGCGAAAGCTCTTCGCCTTTCTTTGGGCTTCCTTAAGCGCAGCGAAGCGTTGGTCGGAATTGACTTTCTCCCGACGCTGATCGTTATTTAATTCAATAAAAATCAAGCACCTCAACAGATATCCAGTGAATTTCTCACAACTGTTGCAAGTCACCATAGCCGGTGAGGTGACCGCGTGCAACAGTTCCCCGAAAATTAGGCCGATACTGTTGATACCACTGTATTAATTGCTTAATTTTAAGCAGACTGCGGACATCGCAACTAGGCTTGATCAACACCGATGCCCCATCGTTCGGTGTGCTCTGGTCGAGAGGCTCGCCACGCCATTCCGGTGATCGGCCCGAAAGTTCGCATTGGGTAAGCGCGGCCGTGCGGGCCGGGCCGTAGATGAAGAAGGTGCCGGAACGACGACCCGCAGGCCGCAGTCACCTTGTCGTTGATCCAGCCCATTCCGACCGGTACCAGTCGACGAATTTTTTCAGCCCGTCTTCTGTCGAAACGCTCGGCTTGAAGCCGAAATCGCGCTCCAGCGCAGTCATGTCGGCATAGGTCCGCTCGACATCGCTGCTTTGCATCGGCTCGCTGTGGCGGATCGCTTTTACGCCGAGCAGTTTTTCCAGAGTGTCGATGAAATCGCCGAGCCGCACCGGCCGGTTGTTGCCGACATTGTAGAGCCTGTTCGGCGGAACTTCAGCCGATGGCGGCTTGTCGAGCACGGCAACGACAGCTCTCACCACATCCTCGACATAAGTGAAATCGCGCCACATCTCGCCATTGTTGAACACCCGGATCGGCTTGCCTTCGAGCATTGCCTTGGTGAATATCCAATAGGCCATGTCGGGCCGGCCCCAGGGACCGTAGACGGTGAAAAATCGCAAGCCGGTCTGCGGCACCCCGAAGAGATGGGCGTAGGTGTGGCTCATCAATTCATCGGACTTCTTGGTGGCGGCGTAAAGCGAGACGGGCTTGTCGACCTGATCGGTCTCGCTGAACGGCACCTTGCGGTTGCCGCCATAGACCGAGCTCGACGAGGCATAGACCAGATGCTCGAATGCGGGCTGCGCGCGACAGAATTCGAGCACTTCGAGATGGCCGACAACATTGGAACGGACATAGAGCCTCGGATTGTCGAGTGAATAGCGCACACCCGCCTGAGCGGCGAGATGGACGATCCTGACTATGCCTTGCCCGGCCAAAGCGTCGGCAAGAGCGTCCTGTTCGGCGATGTCGATCTGGTGAAATGAAAAATCCTTGTGAGGCTGCAAGCGGGCGAGGCGCCCCTTTTTGAGCGCCAGGTCGTAATAGTCGTTCATATTGTCGACGCCGACGACCGCTTCCCCCCTGCTCAGGAGATGATGGCAAACATGGCTGCCGATGAATCCTGCGGCTCCCGTGACAAGTACAGGCAACAAAGTTCTCCACGCATATGCTGGCACATGATCGCGAAATCGAGATCGATTTCGGAGAGGATCATGGCAACATCAAAACGCTCATCAGAATGAACGGAACCGACCCAGTCCAATTCGTGTTTTAGCCGAAAGCCCCAACAGGCGCTACCGACAAGCTGTGCGGTCGACGCGTCAGCTCGCCTCGCGCAGGGCCTCGGCCGCTTGCAGGTCGACCGACACGAGCTGGCTGACGCCCTGCTCGGCCATGGTCACCCCGAACAGCCGGTTCATGCGGGCCATGGTGATCGGGTTGTGCGTGATGATGACGAAGCGCGTCTCGGTGGTGGCCGCCATTTCGTCCATCAGATTGCAGAAACGCTCGACATTGTGATCGTCGAGCGGTGCGTCGACCTCATCGAGCACGCAGATCGGCGCGGGATTGGTCAGGAACACGGCAAAGATCAGCGACATCGCCGTCAACGCCTGCTCGCCGCCGGAAAGCAGCGTCATCGTCTGCGGCTTCTTGCCGGGTGGCCGCGCCAGGATTTCGAGACCGGCCTCGAGCGGATCGTCGGACTCGATCAGTTGCAGTTCCGCCGTGCCGCCGCCGAACAGATGCGAAAACAGCCGCTGGAAATGGCCGTTGACCACGTCGAAGGCAGCCAGAAGCCGTTCGCGGCCTTCGCGGTTCAGGCTCTGGATCGCCTGCCGCAGCTTGCGGATGGCCTCGATGATGTCCTCACGTTCGGAAACGATGGTCTCCAGCCGGTCGGACAGTTCCTTCTGCTCTTCCTCGGCGCGCAGATTGACGGCGCCGAGCCGCTCGCGCTCGATCTTCAGCCGGTCGAGCTGACGCTCGATCTCAGTCATCTCCGGCATCGGGCTGTCGGCCTCCAGGCCGGTGTGGCGGATGACCAGATGCGGCGGCGTGTTCAGCGTTTCCTGGATGCGCGCCTCGACCTCGAGCCGTCTTTCATCGGCAGCGGTCAGCCGCTCTTCGGCGCGGACGCGGGTTTCGCGCGCCTCGGCCAGCGACTGGATCGCTGACGTCGCGGCCTTGTCCAGTTCGGACTGCTTGTTTTCCGCCTCCTGCAACCGGTCGCCGGCGGCCTGGCGCAGGCTTTCGGCTTCGGCAAGCTGCGACAGCAAGGCGCGCCGCTTGGCGTCGATCTCGTCGGGGGCGTCGGCCAGCCTTTCGCGTTCGGCCTCGGCCTCGGCCTTGCGTTCGCCGAGTGCGGCGATCTGCGTCGAGGCGTTTTCGGCGCGCTCCAGCCAGTTGCGGCGTTCCGCGCCGATGGCGTCGAGGCGGCGCGTGCGCGCTTCGGCTTCCCGCCTCAAGCCTTCATGGACGGCGCGGGCATCGGCAAGGGTGGCGCGGTCGCGAGCGACGTTGGCGGCCGACTGTTCGAGCTGCAACTGCAGATCACCGAGATCGGGAGCGCTTTGCAGCAGCATCTCGGCCTCGACGAAAGCCGCGGCCGCCTCTTCATGGCTGTCGACGACGCGCGCGCGCGCCTCGTCAAGTGCGGCGCGCCGGCTCGACAGCTCGCCGCCGGCCTTCTCGGCCTCGGCCAGCGCGTTGCGGGCGGCGTCCAGCCCATGCTGGGCATCACGCCCGGCCTGACGGGCGTTGCGCTCGGCCTCGCTCGCCTGGGCAAGCGCCTGCTCGGCATCGGCAAGGGCCTCTTCGGCCTGGCGCAGGATGCGGTTCGCGTGGACCGCCTCGGCGTCGAGCTCGGACAGCCGGTTTTTCTGCGCCAGCCGCTGCGCGGCGGCGGTCGGCGCGTCGGCGCTGGCGGTGAATCCGTCCCAACGCCAGAGCGCCCCTTCGCGGCTGACCAGCCGCTGCCCGGGAGCAAGCTGCGCCTGCAACCGCTTTCCGTCGCCGGCGTCGACGATGCCGATCTGCGCCAATCGACGGGCGAGTTGCGCCGGCGCGCGGACGACGCTGGCAAGGCTCTTGATGCCTTCGGGCAGAGCGGCGTCGCCGGGCTGGACCTCGCTTTGGCCCCAATGCACCGGCGCGCTGCGGTCGAGCGGCACGTCGAGATCTTCGCCAAGGGCCGCGCCCAGCGCCGTCTCGTAGCCGCGCTCGACGCTGATCTGCTCCAGCACGGACGGGAAGAGGTCGCCGCTCGCGGCATTCAGGATCTTGGCCAGCGTGCGGGCCTCGGTTTCGATTCGCGCCAGTTCGGCCTTTGCATCCTGAACCGGCGGGCGGGCGGCGCTCTCCGCCGCGCGCGCCTCGGCGACAGCCTGTTCGGCGGCAATCGCCGCGGCTTCGGTTTCCTCGAGCAGCGCCAGCGCCTGTTCAACCAGAAGTTGCTTCTCGGCGGGATCGGCCAGGCCGGCGACCCTGGAGGCGATATCGGACAATTCCCGGTCGACATCGGCGAGCTGGCGGGCGAAACGGTCGCGGCGCTCCGCGGTGTCGCGCAGCGTTCGTTCGATCTGGTTGCGGGAAGCGGCGGCCTCCGCCCGTTCGGCGGTCAGCCCGGCGAGTTTGGCTTCACTGGCGGCAAGCGTCGACGCAGCCTGTTCGACCGCCGCGCGGGTGCTGGCCTCGCGGTCGGCGGCGCCGGCGTTCTCGGTGTTGAGCGCAGTTTCTTCGGCGGCGAGACGCTCAAGAATATCCGCATTGTCGCGGACCATCCGCTCCTCGCGGACGATGTCGCCGTCGAGCTGCTGGAGCCGGCGGTCGAGCTCCAGTTGGCGGGCGCGGATGCGGCCCGCTTCTTCCTCGATCTGCGTCTTGGCGATCGACAGGCGCTGGAAGGCGGCAGCGGCGGCGGCTTCCGCGTCGCGCAGGTCCGGCAACCGATGGGCGCCGATCCCTTGCTCCCTGGCGGCAGCCATCTGGGCGGCGGCGCGGTCGCCGACCAGTGCCGTGGCGATCGCCAGCGCCGAGCGCGCCTCGCCTTCCTGCGTCTTGGCCAGCGTCCAGCGCAGATGCAGCAGCGTCGCTTCAGCCTTGCGGATATCGGCCGACAGGTTCTTGAAGCGCGAGGCCTGGCGAGCCTGGCGCTTCAGGCTTTCGATCTGGCTTTCCAGCTCGCCGACGACATCGTCCAGCCGTTCCAGATTCTGTTCGGCCGCTTTCAGACGCAGTTCCGCCTCGTGGCGACGTGTGTGCAGACCCGAAATGCCGGCCGCCTCTTCCAGCAGCGCGCGGCGCGCCTGCGGCTTTGCCTGGATCAGCTCGCCGATGCGGCCCTGCCCGACCATCGAGGGCGAGCGAGCGCCGGTCGACTGGTCGGCGAAAAGCAGTTGCACGTCCTTGGCGCGGGCTTCCTTGCCGTTGATGCGGTAGAGCGAACCCGCCTCGCGCTCGATGCGACGCGAAACCTGCAACTCGTCCGCGTCGTTGAAGGCCGAGGGCGCGCTACGGTCGCTGTTGTCGAGGAAAAGCGTGACTTCGGCGGTGTTGCGGGCCGGACGCGTTCCGGAACCGGAAAAGATGACGTCGTCCATGCCGGACGCGCGCATGTTCTTGTACGAGCTTTCGCCCATCACCCAGCGCAGCGCCTCGACAAGGTTCGACTTGCCGCAGCCGTTGGGGCCGACGATGCCGGTGAGGCCGCGTTCGATGACGAACTCACCGGGTTCGACGAACGACTTGAAACCGAGCAGGCGAAGGCGCGAGAATTTCATTCGCGCCGCCCCAACAGCGGGTTCTGCAAAAGTGTTCCGCGGTTTGGCGACAAGAACTCGCGGCGCAACAAAAAGTTGCGCACGCCGAAGCGCAGCCGCTTCGGCGCTGCCGAAACGTCAAAGCAGAGGGTCGATAATGGCCGAGATTTCCTCAATCGACAGCGCCCCCTTGTAGGTCTTCCCGTTGATAAAGAAGGTCGGCGTCGAGTCGACCTTGAATTCATCGGCGCCGCGCTTCTGGACCGACCTCACATCGTCCAGAAGTTTCTGGTCCGTCAAGCAGGCCTCGAACGACTCCTGTGTAAAACCGGCCATCTTGGAGATTTGCAGCAGGGCGTCCTTGGTATTGGCGACACCTGCCCAGTTCGCCTGCTGCTTGAACAGAACGTCCACCATTGGGAAATAATTGTCCTTGGAGCAGCGCGCCAGCATGAAACCGGCCTCGGCGCTGGGATCGAAGGGGAACTCGCGCAGGATAAGGCGGGCCTTGCCGGTATCGATGTATTTCGTCTTCAGCGCCGGGAGGGTGGTTTCATGGAAATGCGCGCAGTGCGGGCAGGTCATCGAGGCATATTCGACGATGGCGACCTTCGCGTCGTCCTTGCCGAGCTGCATGTCGGGCAGTGCGCCGGGCTTCAGCAAGGCAGCCATGTCCACCGTGCCCTGGGCCTCAGGCGCCTTGGCCGCGGCCGGAGCGGCCGGCTTTGCCGGATCGGCCGGCTTCATCGCATCGGCGGGGGCTGCAGGCTTCACATCCTCCGCCACGGCTTTCTCGCCCGAGTCGCTGCAGGCGGCGAGCAGAGCCACCGCCGGAATGGCGGCCAGTGACGACAGGAGGTTTCTGCGGGACAAAAGACGGGGCATACGAATCACCTGACAATGGTTGGATTTTGCAATGCAAAGGCTAGAAAAGGCGAGAGTTGGCGCGAATTAAGGCATCGCCGTCCCCATTCCAATCGCCAAAACTTGGCTACGCGATCACGAAAGCGCGAGATTATGTTTTCTTTTGACCGAGAATGGTGGCGCCGAGCCGCTCCAGCGAGGCGCGCAGCCCATCATCCTCGATCATTCCGACAGTGCCTGACAGCTTCACCTTCTCGGCCGCGCTCAGCGGCCGGATGCTTGGTTTAAGCCGGCCTTTGTCAACCGTGACCGGCTTTTGCACGATTCTGATCCGACCGATAGCGTTGAAGCCGAGGAAGGCGTTGACCCGGTTGATGATCTCGCCGGTCTCGTGCTGCAGATGGAGCGCCGCCATGCCTTCGCAGGCGATGACCAGCACCGCCGGCTCGAACGGATCATCTTCATGCATGCGGCGCGGCCACTGGATCTTTTCAGGGCGCGAACGGCTGGCAAGCCGCGGCCCGGCAATCTCCTCCCATGACTGGACGAGCCCGATCGACATGCCGGCTCGCTTGCGCAGCACCGGATCGAGGATCTGGGTTGCGAGATCACTCACCGGAACGGGATTGCCGAAGGGCCTTTTCCCTGCCATGTGCGTTCTCCAGTCACGACCTTCACCATACATCGGTTAGGCCAGTCCTCGATCAATGGCACTGCACGACCAGACCCGCAAGACCGCATCCGGAGACAGCGGCAAAGCCGCATCTGGAGACAGCGGCGAGATCGCGTCCCGCCTGCTCGCCTGGTACGACGGGCATCACCGCGACTTGCCGTGGCGCATTGCGCCGCGCGAGTTGGCACGCGGCATACGGCCCGATCCCTACCGGGTCTGGCTTTCCGAAGTCATGCTGCAGCAGACCACGGTCGAGGCGGTAAAATCCTATTTCCGGGCCTTTGTCGAGAAATGGCCCGATATCGAGGCGTTGGCCGCTTCACCGACTGAAGACGTCATGAAAGCCTGGGCCGGACTCGGCTATTATTCCCGCGCGCGCAATCTCAAGGCCTGCGCCGACCTCGTCGCGCGGCAAGGCGGCAGGTTTCCGGATACGCAAGCTGGCTTGAGAGAGCTGCCCGGCATCGGCGCCTACACGGCGGCGGCGATCGCCGCGATCGCCTTCGACCAGCCCGCCGCGGTCGTCGACGGCAATGTCGAGCGGGTGGTTTCCCGGCTGTTTTCGATCGTCACGCCGCTGAGCGAGGCCAAGAGCGACATACGCACCTATGTCGAGCGCATGGTTCCAGCGACCAGACCGGGCGATTTCGCCCAGGCAATGATGGATCTTGGCGCGACGATCTGCACGCCGCGGCGGCCGCGCTGCGGGCTCTGCCCGCTGCGCGAGGATTGCAGCGCCATTATTTCCAACGATGCCGAACGCTTCCCTGTCCGCCTGCCGAAGGGCGAGAAACCATTGCGGCGCGGGGCTGCCTTCGTTGCCGTACGTGGCGATGGCGCCATCCTGTTGCGCAAACGTGGGGATAAGGGCCTGCTCGGCGGCATGACCGAAGTGCCGACGACCGGCTGGACCGCGCAGATCGACGGCGGCACCACAGCGGCGGCGGCGCCCTTCCCCGGCAACTGGCGGCGAGCCGGGAAGATTGGCCATGTCTTCACCCATTTCGCGCTCGAACTCGAAATCTTCAAAGCGATGGCCGATGTCGCCGCCCCAGCGGGTCATTTCTGGTCGCTGGCCGACGAAATTTCCGGCGAAGCACTGCCCACCGTCATGAAAAAGGTAATCGAAGCAGCGATACCGGGCGCGACGAAGAAGCAGCGCGCACATTGAATCGCCCACGTCGCCCCATTTGAACTGCGTTGAACGAGGACAAGAATGACCGAAATCCGCCACATCGTTTTCGACATCGGCAGAGTGCTGATCCACTACGATCCGAACCTGCCGTTCAGCCGTATCATTCCGGATGCCGAGGAGAGAAAGTGGTTTTTCGACAATGTCTGCACGCATGACTGGAACATCGAGCAGGACCGCGGCCGCACCTGGGAAGAGGCCGAGGCGTTGCTGATCGCCGAACACCCGGACCACGCCGAAAACATCCGCAACTTCCGCCGCCTCTGGCACGAGATGGTGCCGCACGCTTACGACGACAGCGTCCAACTCATGGACAAGCTGATCGAGAGCGGCCACGACGTCACCATGCTGACCAATTTTGCGTCCGACACGCTTGCCGAAGCCCGGCAGCGTTTCGACTTCCTCAACCGCCCGCGCGGTGTGACCATTTCGGGCGAGATCGGCATGATCAAGCCGGATCGCGGCATTTACGACCATCACGTCGCCGCGTTCGGCCTCGAGCCCGCGGCCACGCTGTTTATCGACGACAGCCAGAAGAATGTCGACGGCGCCAAGGCGGCCGGCTGGCAGTCGGTGCTGTTCACCGACGCAAAGACGCTCGCGGCGGACCTCGATCGCCTGGGGGTCAGAGTGTGATCACTGTGACGGGCCTGACCGCAGTCGCTGAGAAGCGCGGTCCACGGCGCTGCCATTGGATCCGTCTCGCGCGCTACTTGACGTGTGAGGCGTAGATGCGATCGAACTCACCCGTCGCCTTGGCAAGATGCAACCATTGGTCGACATAGGCCTTGAAGACAACGGCACCCTCAGGAAGCATATAACCCATTTCGCCATATTGGAGCGGCTTCTCGGGGTTGATCGCGCAAAGGCCGGGGTGAAGTTTCTCCTGCAACTCGGTTTCGACCGATTCGGCGATCATTATATCGGCTTTGCCGTCAAGGATTTGGCGGAAGATCGTGACGTTGTCCGGGTAGATCTCAATTTTAGCGTCACTGAGTTTTTCACGCACGAATTTCTCATTGGTCCCGCCGGGATTAACAATCACAGTCACATCCGGCTTGTTGATGTCGGCAATCGATTGGAATTTCGCCTCGTCCTCGCAGCGCGCAATCGGTGCCTTGCCGTTGACGAGATAGGGCTCGCTGAAGAACACCTGCTTCTGGCGTTCCAGGGTCACCGAAATACCGCCCATCGCGATGTCACACTTGCCGGTTGTAAAATCGGCAAGCAATTTTTTCCAGGTAGTCGCCACGAATTCCGCCTCGACTCCTAGTGAGCTTGCCAGAGATTTTGCGAGATCGATATCGATGCCCTGGTAGTTGTTCGCGGGCTTGTCATGAAAGGTGAAGGGCTTGTAGTCGCCGGTCGTACAGACGCGCAGCTTGCCGTTCTTGATAATCGCATCAAGCTGGTTTTCTGCGCCGGTGTTCTGGGCAATCGCCGGAGAGGCCAACGAACCCATGACGAGGGCGGCGACAAACGGCGAGGCAAGAGCTTTCATGGATCTGGTCTCCGATGGATAAGAGAATCGAGCATTCGAGAAACGATGGGCAAAGGTCAATAACTCTTCCTGGGGAATCACTCACCGTGATCCCTCCGAGGGCGGCTTTCGTTTGTGACGGCTTTGTGGGTCAGGAGCAGAATGTATATATCTTAGTCCAGTTCATACACATCGAGCGCAGCCATGCGAACCAACATTGAACTCGACGACAAACTGATCGCTGAGGCCATGGCCGCCTCCGGTCTCAAGACCAAGAAAGCGACGATTGAGGCGGCACTGCGCGCTCTGGTGCGCCAGCACCGGCAGGATACGGCTATCGCGGCCCTTGCCGGCGCCGGCTGGGATGGCGATCTTGAGGTCATGCGGGAAGGCCGTTCGCCCGATCAGCAGCGATGATCGCGACAGTCCCGTGTGAATCGGTCATCTCCGCAATACGGCCAGACCGATGGTTCGTTACCTCGGTCTGCGACTTGCATGATCGTGAGATTCCAACCGACGAGCGCTGGTCTTCTCAGCACAGGTGTGTGTGCGGCATCAAGGAGCAACCCGGCGAAAGGACAGGCCAAGCGCGGTCCTGCTTCCCCCCGGAGACGATGTGCAACGAGACCTCTGTAGCGGTTATCGTCAGGCCCCTGCCCGCTCCATGCCGAGGCGGGCGATGCGGCGAAGCTCGTCGATCGGGGTCAGGCCGCCACTGCGCTCATAGTGCCAGAAGGTCCAGCCGTTGCAGGCATCCAGCCCCTGCACTTCCGCGCCGATCTTGTGGATCGATCCGGCGCTGCCGCCGACCGCCACAGTGCCGTCGGCGCGCACCCTGGCCGCCCAGCGCTTCTTGGCGTCGTAGAGCGTGGCGCCCGGCAGCATCAGCCCGGTGTCGATGAGGCTGACGAAAGCAACGCGCGGCTCGGCACGCTTGCCGGTAAGCACGGTAAGCGCAGCGCCGTCCAGCGGCCGGACTGCATCGATGCGCTCGTTGGCGGCGTCGATATAGGCCTGCTCGCGCTCGATGCCGACGAAATGGCGGCCGAGGCGCTTGGCCACCGCGCCGGTGGTGCCGGAGCCGAAAAAGGGATCGAGCACGATATCGCCGGGCTTCGTCGAGGCCATCATGATGCGGGCGAGCAGCGCTTCGGGCTTCTGCGTCGGATGCAGCTTGTCGCCATTTTCGTTCTTGAGGCGCTCAGCGCCGGTGCAGATCGGAAACAGCCAGTCGGACCGCATCTGGATGTCGTCGTTCGACGCCTTCAGCGCTTCGTAGTTGAAGGTGTAACCCTTCCCCTTCTGATCGCGCGAGGCCCAGATCATCGTCTCATGGGCGTTCTGGAAGCGGCGGCCGCGGAAATTCGGCATCGGATTGGTCTTGCGCCAGACGACATCGTTGAGGATCCAGTACCCCAGATCCTGCATCTTGGCGCCGACCCTGAAAATGTTGTGGTAGGAGCCAATGACCCAGATGGTGCCGTTGGGCTTCAACACGCGGCGCGCCGCCAGCAGCCAGGCCCGGGTGAAGGCGTCGTAGACCTCAAAACTTGCGAACTGGTCCCAGTCGTCGTCGACGGCATCGACCTTGGACTGGTCGGGCCGGTGCAGATCGCCGTCGAGCTGCAGATTGTAGGGCGGATCGGCAAAGATCACGTCGATGGATTTTTCGGGCAGCCGGTCGAGCGCGGCGACGCAATCGCCCTTCAGGATCGTATCGAGCCATTCGGATTGCTGGGGAGCATGGGAAAGCTCGTCGAGAAGACGCACGGCAGACATTGTTACACCCAAAGCACGCGTTACTGTTTACTCCCTGTTATGGTTACCGATCAGCGTAAATATTCGGTGAAGGCCTGGGGTGCGGACCCCGGGTAATTTGCGAAGATCGGCCTGTTGGTGTATGCCGCGCCGCCTGAACCGTCCCAGCCTCCTCCCTCCCGCTTTTCGGATCGCTATGCCCCAGCCAGACCTTGTCATCTTCGATTGCGACGGCGTGCTCGTCGATTCCGAGATCATCGCCGCGCGCATCGAAGCCGAGCTGTTGACGTCGGCCGGCTACGAGATATCGGCCGAGGAGATTTCCGAGACCTATGCCGGGCTGACCTTCAAGGACATCATGATGCGGGTCGAGGAAAAATCCCGCGTCCCGTTCCAGGCCTCGCTGATCGATCGCGCCGAAGACCTGGTCGACCGCCGGCTGCGCAGCGACGTGCGCGCCGTCGACGGGGTGCACGAGGCGGTCGCCGCGGTGACGGCGCCGCGCTGCATCTGCTCGAATTCGCGCACCGAGCGGATCGAATTCATGCTGGAGAAGGTGCATCTGCTGCCGTTTTTCAGCGGCCGGATTTTTTCCTCGCTGGAAACACCAAGCGGGAAATCCAAGCCGGCGCCCGACGTGTTTCTCTTTGCCGCGGCAAAGCTCCAGGCCGATCCGGCGAACACCTTCGTCATCGAGGATTCCGTGCATGGCGTGACCGGCGCCAGGACAGCCGGCATGCGTGTGATCGGCTTCACCGGAGCGGCGCACAGCTATCCCGGGCATGCCGACGCGCTGACCGAGGCCGGCGCCGAAACGGTCATCCGCCGCTGGGCGGAACTGAAAAGCGTGATCTCCGCCCTGTCCGAGTGGTCGGCGGATGCGTGAAGCAGGCGTCCAAATGGACGCGCAGTTCCAAAGCCGCGGCTATTCGGCCGCGGCAACCTTCTTGTCGGTCTTCTTCGGCGGGCCTTCGTCATAGCCGGCGAACACCTGATAGTCCCGCGCGGTGGGCTCGGGAACGACAACGTTCGAATCGGTGAAGACGAACTGGGTGGCACTCGAGGGATTGGTAACCTGGACCTGATGTTGGTGAAGCTGCGAGTAAAGGACCTCCTTGCCATGCATCACAGCGATACGGATCGGCATGGTGATGGTGCCAGGGCTGAACATCGGTCCCGGAACGACCTTGCCGGCGACGGCGATCTTCATCGTCAGCGAGCCGTTGGCGCGCAGGCAGTCGCGGGTCACATCGGTGATCGAGGCCTGATAGACGATCTTGGCGGAACCATCCTGCTGGCCGCTGCTCGCGTCAAGCGCGGCAGCTTCTGCATCCAGGGTGGCGGCTTTTTTCTTGGGCTTTTGACTGCCCTTGGCATAGGTGTTGAAGAAGGCGGTGCCGTCGC
This sequence comes from Mesorhizobium sp. WSM4829, assembly GCF_055811475.1. Lineage (NCBI taxonomy): Bacteria > Pseudomonadati > Pseudomonadota > Alphaproteobacteria > Hyphomicrobiales > Phyllobacteriaceae > Mesorhizobium > Mesorhizobium sp. WSM4829. The sequence goes on from NZ_JBVVQJ010000002.1 coordinate 102,703, forward strand.
GCAGCGTCACTTTCGGACAATAGGCCAGCAATTGGCTGGCGAGAACCTTGGGGTCCGGCGGTGGTGGCGGTGTCGTGTCCTTCTTTCCGAAGCCCAGCATGCTGCTGCCGCCTGATTGGCAGCCGGCGGCGGTAAGCATAAAGCCGGCGAGCGCCAGACCCGCGACAAAACGACCGTTAAATGTATGAAACGCCATGAACTGCACTTCCCTCTCGCAAAGCGGGTGACGTATATCAACCGCGCGGCAAAAATGCGACTGAGCAAGTACGGAAATTAACCACTTTGCCGCGGACAATACCGCCCGGCAGCAATGGAACATGACGATGCGCTATGTGAGTACCCGCGGGGAAGCGCCCGTGCTTGGATTTTCCGACGCTGTGCTGGCGGGTTTGGCGCGCGATGGCGGACTTTATGTCCCTGAAACCTGGCCGCAGTTTTCGGCAGCTGAGATCCGCGCGATGCGCGGCCTTGCCTATCCCGACCTCGCCATCCGCGTGCTGTCGCCGTTTCTCGGCGGCGAGATCGCGATGCCGGTGTTCGAACGCCTGGTGCGCGAAGCCTATGCGACGTTCCGTCACGAGGCGGTCTGCCCGCTGGTGCAGACCGGCTCGAACATGTTCGTTCTGGAACTCTTCCATGGCCCGACGCTTGCCTTCAAGGACGTCGCCATGCAGCTTCTCGCCCGGCTGATGGACCATGTGCTTGCCGAACGCGACCAGCGCGCCAGCATTGTCGGCGCCACCTCCGGCGATACCGGCGGGGCCGCCATCGATGCCTTCGCCGGGCGCAACCGCACCGACATCTTCGTTCTTTTCCCGCACGGCCGGGTCTCGCCGGTGCAGCAGCGGCAGATGACGACGTCCATCGCCGCAAATGTCCATGCACTGGCGGTCGACGGCAATTTCGACGATTGTCAGGGCCTGGTGAAGGACATGTTCAACGATCACGGTTTTCGCGACCGGGTATCGCTGTCCGGCGTCAATTCGATCAACTGGGCCCGCATCATGGCCCAGATCGTCTACTACTTCTCATCGGCGCTGTCGCTCGGCGCGCCCAACCGGCCGATTTCGTTCACGGTGCCGACCGGCAATTTCGGCGACATCTTCGCCGGCTACGCCGCCAAGAAGATGGGGCTGCCGATCGAGCGGCTGATCATCGCAACCAACGACAACGACATTCTGGCGCGCACGCTGTCGAGCGGCGAGTACCGCACGAAAGGCGTCTTTTCGACCACGTCGCCGTCGATGGACATCCAGGTCTCTTCGAATTTCGAGCGCTTGCTGTTCGAGGCGGCCGGCCGCGACGCCTCTACCGTGCGGCGCTACATGAGCGGCCTCAAGCAGTCCGGCGCCTTCACCATCGAAGCCGGCGAGATCGCCAGGATCCGCTCCGAATTCGACGCCGGCCGTTCGACCATGGACGAAGTCGCCGCCACGATCCGCTCGACGCTAGCAGCCAGCAACTATCTGCTCGACCCGCACACGGCCGCGGCCATGCACGTTGCGGTTGCAAAAGCCACCAATGCCGTGCCGATGGTGGTGCTGGGCACCGCCCATCCGGCAAAGTTCCCCGCCGCCGTCGAAGCGTCCAGCGGCGTGTCGCCTGCCCTGCCCGCATGGCTAGGCGGGTTGATGACTTCAGAGGAAAAATACACGGTACTTCCATCCGACCTGAAAATGATGGAAGATTATGTTAGCCGCCACACGCGGGCGGCAAATTAGGGAGTATCAGCTATATGGGTGTTGAGGTAAGCCGTCTGTCGAACGGCCTGACAGTCGCCACCGAAACCCTTCCAAGCCTCGAATCCGTCGCTCTTGGCGCCTGGATCAAATCAGGCGCCCGCAATGAGCGTAGCGAAGAGCACGGAATGGCCCACCTGCTTGAACACATGGCGTTCAAGGGAACCAGAAGGCGCAGCGCCTTCGAGATCGCCTCCGAAATCGAGGATGTCGGCGGCGAGATCAATGCCGCCACCAGTGTCGAGACCACCTCCTATTATGCCAGGGTGCTGAGCGACGACGTGCCCCTGGCCGTCGATATCCTGTCCGACATCCTGCAGGAATCCGAGTTCGACCCGCAGGAGCTGGAGCGCGAGCAGCATGTGATCCTGCAGGAGATCGGCGCCGCACACGATACGCCCGACGACGTCGTCTTCGACCACTTCACCGAGACGGCCTTCCGGCACCAGACGATCGGCCGCTCCATCCTCGGCACGCCGGAAACCGTCAAATCCTTCACCTCGAAGCAATTGCACAAATTCATCGAACGGCAATATGGCGCCGAGCGCATGGTGATCGTTGCCGCCGGCGACATCAAGCACGACAACTTCGTGCGCGAGGTCGAGAAGCATCTCGGCGGTTTCCGCAGCAAGTCCGACAACACCATGCCGCAATATGCGCAATATGTCGGCGGCGATTTCCGCGAGGACCGCGACCTGATGGACGCGCAGATCGTGCTGGGGTTCGAGGGCCGCGCCTATCATGTACGCGACTTCTACGCCTCGCAGGTCCTGTCGATGATCCTTGGCGGCGGCATGTCGTCGCGTCTTTTCCAGGAGGTCCGCGAAAAGCGCGGGCTGTGCTATTCGGTCTATGCCTTCCACTGGGGTTTTTCCGATACCGGCATATTCGGCGTCCATGCCGCGACCGGGCAGAGCGACATCGCCGAATTGGTGCCGGTGGTCATCGGCGAGTTGCAGAAGGTCGGCGAGACCATCCTGCAGGAGGAACTCGACCGGGCACGCGCCCAGTACCGTGCGGGCCTGATCATGTCTGCCGAAAGCCCAGCCAGCCGCGCCTCGCAGATCGCCCGGCAAATGCTTCTGTTCGGCCGGCCGATCGCCAAGGAAGAGCTGATGGAACGGCTGTCGGCGCTGACGGTCGAGCGGTTGACGGACCTGTCGTCACGGCTGTTTTCGACCAAGCCGACGCTGACTGCCGTCGGACCGGTGGGCACGCTCGCTCCCTATGAGGCGGTCCTCGAGTCGCTTTCGGGCACGCAGACCACGGCCCGAAAGCTCGCCGGCTAAGTCCATCAAAGCGTCATGTTCGCGCTCCCTTTCTTTCGCCGTGACCTGCCGGCACTGAAGGGTGACCGGGTCACGCTGCGCGTGCCGCTGACCAACGACTATCGTGAATGGTCGGTGCTGCGCGGGGAAAGCCGCGCCTTCCTGGAGCCGTGGGAGCCGCGCTGGAACCCCGACGAGCTCGACCGCACGGCCTGGCGGCATCGCCTCAGCCGCTATCGCGAAGACTATGCGCAGGGAACGGCCATAGCCTTCTTCATCTTCGACAAAGGCAACGGCAAGCTTGTCGGTGGAATCACCCTCGGCAATATCCGCCACGGCGTCGCGCAAAGCGGCCATATCGGCTACTGGATCGGCGAGCGCTACAGCGGCCGTGGCCTGATGACCGACGCGGTCAAGGTGGTGACGCGCTTCGCCTTCGATACGCTGAGGTTGCACCGGATCGAAGCTGCCTGTATTCCCGACAACGCCCGGTCGATCCGCGTGCTTGAAAAAGCCGGATTCCGGCGCGAAGGACTTCTCCGATCCTATCTCAGGATCAACGGCATCTGGCAGGACCACTACCTCTACGCCCGGATCGAGGACGATCCGCCGGGCGCGGAAACGAAGGACTGATTTTGACGAATTTCCTGCGAATCGGGTCGTTGTTCGCCTTTGTGCTGACGGCAATCGTCGTGCTCTGCACGGCGTCTTCGGCCTTCGCCGTCGAACCGATCAAGATTGCCCGCGACGATGTGGCGCTCGACCTTTCGGGCGCCGTCGAAATCTACCGCAACCAGGGCGAGAATTTTCAGGTGTCGACTGCTCCGGGACCGGACGGCATCGTGCGGCGCATCGAGGTCGAGGCCAATGATGCGCGCTCGACCGGCGACTGGGCGGTGTTCGCGCTTGCCAACACCACCGACCAGCAGCTCGACAGGCTGATCGTCGCACCGCATTTCCGGCTGGTGAATTCCGGTATCTTCTGGCCGGATCTCGGCTCGACGCGCATTGCCGCGATCACGCCCAGCGAGGGCTTCGCGCTCGACCGCCAGAGCAGCCCCGACGCCGACGTGTTCCGGGTGACGCTGAACCCCGGAACGGTGATCACCTTCATTGCCGAACTGGCGTCGCCCAAACTGCCGCAGGTCTATCTCTGGGAGCCGGAATCCTACAAGGATTCGGTCAATTCCTACACGCTGTTTCGCGGCATCGTCATCGGCATCGCCGGCCTCCTGGCGCTGTTCCTGACCATCCTTTTCGTCGTCAAGGGGACCTCGATGTTCCCGGCAACCGCAGCACTCGCCTGGGCGGTGCTCGCCTATATCTGCATCGATTTCGGCTTTCTCAACAAGGTCCTGGAAATATCGCCCGGCAACGAGCAGATGTGGCGGGCCGGAACGGAGGTGGCGCTTGCAGCGACGTTCGTGGTGTTCCTGTTCGCCTATCTCAACCTTAACCGATGGCACGGCCATTTCAGCTACGGCGCTCTGGTCTGGATTCTGGGGCTGCTGCTGATCGCCGGCGTTGCAATCGTCGACCCGGCGGTCGCCGCCGGCATCGCCAGGCTGTCCTTCGCCGCCACCGCGCTGACCGGTCTCGGCCTGATCATCTTCCTCGGCATACGCGGCTACGACCGTGCCATCATGCTGGTGCCCAGTTGGGTCATGGTCCTGTTGTGGCTATGCGGGTCGTGGATGGCGATCACCGGCATGCTCGACAATGACATCGCCCAGCCGGCACTGGGCGGCGGGCTGATCCTCATCATCCTGCTCATCGGCTTCACCGTCATGCAGCACGCCTTTGCCGGCGGTGCGCTGCATCAGGGCCTGTTCTCCGATCTCGAACGGCAGGCGCTGGCCGTGGCCGGATCGGGCGACACGGTGTGGGACTGGGACGTGATGCGCGACCGCGTCGTCACCAGGCCGGATGTCAGCATCCAGCTTGGCCTTGCGCCCGACAGCCTGGGCGGCGCTGCCCGCAACTGGCTGCCGGTACTCCATGCCGACGACCGCGACACCTTCCGTACGACGCTCGACGTGGTGCTCGAACACCGGCGCGGCCGGGTGTCGCAGAATTTCCGCCTGCGCGGCGCCGACGGGCACTATCACTGGTTTTCGCTGCGCGCCCGGCCGGTGATCGGATCGGACGGCGAGGTCATCCGCTGCGTCGGCACCATGGTCGACGTGACGGAGCAGAAGAAGTCCGAGGAGAGGCTGTTGCACGACGCCGTGCACGACAATCTGACCGGGCTGCCGAACCGCGAATTGCTTATGAACCGGCTGGAGGCGATCATCTCGATCGCGCGCACCGAAGAGAAGGTCCGTCCCACCGTCTTCGTCATCGACATCGACCGGTTCAAGCAGGTCAATGACGGGCTCGGCATCTCGGCCGGCGATACCATCCTGCTCACTGTTGCGCGCCGGCTGCACCGGTTGCTCAAGCCGAAGGATTCGCTGTCGCGCTTTGCCGGCGACCAGTTCGCGCTGATGCTGCTTTCCGAGCAGGACCCGGCCCGCATCGCAGCCGTTGCCGATGCCATCAAGCATGCGATCAACAATCCGATCACCTTTGCCAAACGCGAGATCGTGCTGACCGCCTCGATCGGTCTGGTCACCTGGACCTCGGCGCAGAGTTCGGCCGAGGACATGGTCAAGGACGCCGAGCTTGCCATGCACCAGGCCAAGCGTTTTGGCGGCGACAGGATCGAGCCGTTCCGACCCGCCTTCCGCACCGTCGGCACCGACCGGCTGCAGTTCGAGTCCGACCTGCGCCGCGCCATCGAACGGCGCGAATTCACACTCGCCTACCAGCCCATCGTGCGGCTGGAAGACGGCAGTGTTGCCGGCTTCGAGGCGCTTTTGCGCTGGGATCATCCGCGTCGCGGCATGATCCCGCCAGGCGATTTCATCCCGGTCGCCGAGAGCTGCGGCCTGATCGTGCAGCTTGGCTTGTTCGCCATGCAGCAGGCCGCCGAAGATCTGGCGGGATGGCAAAAGCAGATCGGCGACGCGCCGCTGTCGGTTTCGGTCAACCTGTCCAGCCGACAGCTCATCCGCCGCGATCTGGTCAGCGACGTTCGCTCGGTGATCGCGCGGGCCAATCTGAAGCCGCGCTGTTTCCGACTCGAGCTCACCGAATCGCTGGTGATGGACAATCCCGAGCAGACAGCCCATGTGCTGAACAAGCTGAAGAAGCTTGGCATCGGCCTGTCGCTGGACGATTTCGGCACCGGCTACTCATCGCTGGCCTATCTGACGCGCTTTCCCTTCGACACGATCAAGATCGACAAGAGCTTTGTCGACGACACCACACCGAAGCGCGCGGTGCTGCTCAAATCGATGGTCAACATGGCGCATGAACTCGGCCTTTCGGTCGTGGCCGAGGGCATTTCGGACGAAAGCGATGCGCTCGAGCTGCGCCAGATGGGCTGCGAATATGTGCAGAGCTTCATGTTCGGCGCGCCGATGCCCGGCGATCAGGTGCTGAGGACGCTGAAGGAACAGTATCCGCTGACCCGGGCTTGATCCTGTTCATGTCGTTGTCCCAAAACCGCTGCGCTTTTTGGGCGGCATGAGCCTGGCACCCGCTGGAGCGCATCGGCAAGGTCTCAGCTCCCGCGGCTCGGCACTCCATCAAAAGTACGACCGGCGGTCACGCGACTGTGAACTGGGAGTATTGGTTTACGGCTCGCGCTGTGCATCATACCGACTTCGCGAAATCGGTGCGAAGAGCTGACCCGCTGATAATTCAGCCTGCTGCCCGCAATCACCGGGTCATGATGGAGGCCCAACTGATGAATTTCGACAAGATTTCTGCCTGGGCTCCGGTGTGGTTAAGCGTCGTGAGGATCATGTCGGCGCTGCTGTTTCTGGAGCACGGAACTCAAAAGCTCTTCAATTTTCCGCCCGCTCCCGAGCCGATGCAACTGTCGGGGCTTATTGTGATCCAGGCATTGATCGAGCTGATCGGAGGCGCGCTGCTTGCCCTCGGACTCTTCACCCGGCCCGTCGCGTTCATTCTGTCCGGCAACATGGCGGTCGCCTATTTCATGGCGCATGCGCCGCAAAGCTTCTTTCCGGTTGTCAACGAGGGCGACTCGTCAATCCTCTACTGCTTCATTTTCCTGTACTTCTTTTTCGCGGGAGGCGGCGCGTGGAGCGTCGATGCGGCCCGTCGCGGGACCGGCCTCGCGACGCCCTGAACAGGATCGCGAGGGAACTTGCCGGGCGGCTACCAGCGGAGCATGTCCGACAGCCTGCCAGGTCGAAATGACAGGAAGTTCCGGCTCCGCTGATCGTCGCTTTCGGGCCCTTCACTGGACATTCCCCAACACGAGGTACGCGCCCTTAGGGCGGCCATTGCCGCACTTTTAACCCGTCGCTTTCCCCTATGCGGGCATCAAATCCCGCATGATCGCGACCGTGCTGCTCGTGTCTAGGTGCCTCCTGTCGGCGATAGAGGTAGTTCTCGGGAAGACCGAGGCGACGGCACGACTGGACGGCCGGAGATGAAGGGAGCACGATGCGCTCGCAGATTGCAGCCGTCGTCTTCACAAAAGCACGCTCCCACGGCTTCAACGTCCAGTGGTCGCCGAGTGCCAACCGCTTGCGGACCCAGCGGGGCAGGATCTCGACAGCCGCCTTCAGAAATGGCCGCTGAAGCGGTCGAGCCATTCCTGGCAAGACGGGAACGTCTTCCATGATCTGCAGGAATTCCAGGACGATCGGCGATGCGACGAGTCTCTGCCTCATCGCGTCGAACAGCGCGTAAAGCTCGGCCTGCGACGTGGGCGCGTCAACCGCACCATAGAGAAGCGCGACGGGGCGAGCCTCGGCGAACATCGCATCCCGTTCGAAAAAATGCAGACGATGGACATAGACGTGATAGGCCTCCATGAAGCCAAACCCGGCCGTCGCTTGCACCCAGTCCAGCAACTCCGGGTCGGTGGCGTGGTATGGCTCACCTTCGCTGGTTTGGCCTGAAACGCGCCCATGCGTCCTGACCACACCTTCAATCATGGCCTTGGCCTTGGTCCGGGGACCGTAGACCGTGACCAAGGCGGCGAGGCCGGTGCGCTGTAATCGTCGGAGCGCGTCGGAGCGGAATGTGCTGTGCTGCCAAATGGCGTCGCGAACCCGCGGCTCTGCCAATTCGAGCAGCACTGCCGTAACCCCGCCGATGAACAGCGCAACCGGGTTCTTGAAAATACGCCACGACGCCGAGTTGGGCGGCAACAGCGCCGGCTCGCCCTGCGGGGTCGAGAAGTCCATCTGCGATCCGAGCCGCTGGCGCATGAACGACTGCGCAAGGCTGTCCACACGACGCTCAAGCAGGCGAGGCAGAGGAAAGGTGCCCGAATTGCCAAACATGCTCCGACTCTCCTGGCAACGCGTGTGGCTGGCGGATGCAGCACGAACGTCTTGGCCCTTCCGTCGTTCCAAAGATTCAAACTGGCGCGCTGCATAACTCCGCAAGAACACCGGGCCCGGATAGCCATCACGAGCCCGGTCGCGCCGGCCCTATGGGGTAAGATCGAGCGCCGGCACGATTCTGTGATAGGGCAGCCCCGCATCGTCGTTTAGACGCTTCACGTCGACATCGGAGGCAGCGTCAAACAGGCACATGCAGCGCCCGTCCTCCGGTGCGAAGGTCGAGCGCAGATAACTGATGTCGGTGCCGTTGGAGGTCATCTCGGCGGCTTTGCTGATCGCCGCCTTCTGCGCATTTCCCAGAGCTTCCATGCTGATGCCCTTGAGGTCGCGTTCCACCATGTAGACAGTCATTTCCAGATCTCCTCCTGTGAACAGTGACCACAGGAGTTGAACGCAGCTGCGGGCGAAAGAGAACGACATCTTTTCTATCGATCGATAGCCGACAGTTATCGATGAAAGGATTACAATGTCGTTTCGTGGAACCGCCTCGGGAGGGCTCGCCATGGAGATGTTTCAGGTCCGCTACGTGCTTGCCGCCGCGAAGATGCTGAACTTCACCAAAGCCGCCTCCGATTGCAACGTGTCTCAGCCGGCGCTCACCAAAGCGGTCAAGACGCTCGAGGATGAGCTTGGCGCGCCCTTGTTCCACCGCGAGGGAAAGCGCGTCTTCCTGAGTGAGTTCGGGCGCTCCATTCTGCCGCATCTTCAGCAGATCATACAGGAGGCCCACGCAACCAGAACGCTTGCCGACAATTTCAGGCTGCTCAACCAGGTGCCGATCCGCCTCGGCGTCATGTCGACCATCGGCCATGTGAAACTCGCCCGGTTCCTCGCAAAGTTCCAGCGCGACTATCATGGCGTCGAGCTTGAAGTTAGCGAGGCGAGCGTCCAGGAACTGAAAAACAGGCTCGAGCAAGGCGATCTCGATGTTGCCGTTCTCAATCCGCTGGAGGGATTGGGAGCGGCGTTCCGCGTCCATGATCTCTACAGTGAGCGTTACGTCGTCGTATTCGCGCCGGACCATCGGCTTGCGAGCCTCAATGCAATCAAGTTGGTCGATCTCTCTCAAGAACCCTATGTCGATCGTCTGTCCTGCGAAATGCGGGACCTGGTAATGGGTGCGTGCCGGGAAAGAAACGTCAGCCTTTATGCCCGCTTTCGTTCCGAGCGCGAGGATTGGATCCAATCAATGGTGCTGGCGCGGATCGGCTTCGCCTTCATGCCTGAATATTCGGTGACATCGCCTGAACTTTTGCAGCGTCCGCTGATCGAACCCGCGGTGGCACGCACGGTGTCCCTGGCTAGCATTCCGGGCCGGCCCTATAGCCCGGCGACGGCGGCAATGGTCCGAGCTGCCCAGACGTTCGATTGGCCAGGCTAGGCGTTTAGCGCTGAGGCTTGAGCTTTGCTGATTTGAGATGCGTCAGATTCGACCTTTCGGCCGCTCGGCCCACGTGGCACTCGTCGTGCACGATCTCAAACAGAACGAGGAGGTTGAGATCAATTCTGTTCAGCATGTCGGTGAAATCATATCACTGGATTCAGTATCATCGAAGTGCGATCTCCTGAGCAAGCGGAGCAGCGCAAGGCGCGCTTCCGCATCGGAAACAGATGCAGGAGCTACCCGCATGCCAGTATCACGACGTTCCCTTCTCGCCGCAGCAAGCGCTGGCGTGGCATTGTCAGAAACTGCAAGATTAACGAACGCCTCGGCACAGGCTCTTGCGGAGCCTGCCATGGACCAGACGGTTGCCGATCTCGTCGAGCGTTCTGCGGAAGCAAATTCGGCGCTGATGCGCGGGGAGATAACGAAGTACTACGAGGTGATCCCACATACCGGGGACTTCCTGCTGATGTCTCCATTCGGCGGAAAGCCCACGCGGGCTTCTGAACTGACTGCGGAGCGGATCGAAGCGATGGGCCGCTTTTTCAAGAACGGGACCTTCGAGCACGAACTTCTTCAAGCCTATGGTTCCGCCGACATGGTGGTCCTCGCGATCATTGAACGCCCGCATGTCGAGGTCGGCGGTCTGCCGGCCCAGGATTGGCCGCTGCGGGTTACCTTGGTCTATCGCCGCGAAGAGACGGAATGGCGCCTGGTGCATCGGCACGCAGACCCCCTGGTCAAGGGCGTGAGTCTGGAGCGGGCGGCGGCCCTTGCACGCGGCGAAGCTGATTGATGTGAAAGGCAGCCTCGAGCAGTCGGTCCCATCGGAAATCGCCGTGTCGTCCCGCTAGGGCATAACTGCTTCGTTTGCTTTCGAGCTCCAATCGTAATTGCGAACTGCCCAGGCAAACGTTGAGACAGCCGGTGAACGGGAGCGGCCCTTAACGAAAACGAGCGAAACCTGGCGCACGACGTCCGGATCGGCGACCGGGCGGTGGCAGATACCCGGCAGCATGGCCGAGAATTCGGGCGCGAAACAGACTCCCATGCCGGCTGCAATCATCGCCATGATCCAGTCCTCCCGCTCGCTCCGGTAGGCGACCTGAATATTGATGCCGCGCTCGACGCAAAGTGCGTCGATATGGTTGGCGTATTCGCAGTTGATGCGATCGAGATAGGGCTCGCCGGCAACATCGGCAACATGGAGTATGTTTCGCTGCTCGAACCGGTGGCCGGTTGGAAAGGCCAGCCCAAACCGCTCCTGATATATCGGCTCCACGCTCAGCCGTGGATCAAAGGGACCTGGTTGCGCCATGAGACCGATGTCGAGCGAGCCATTGAGGAGGAGTTCGCCGAGCCGGGAAGGAACACTCTCGACGACGCTTATCTCGATGCTTGGGTGAGAGGCGCGGAACGCGTTCAGGAACCCCACGAAGCGTAACGGGCCGATCGTGCACATTACACCTAACATCAACGATGCGGCTTCGAGTCTGAGGAAGCTTCGTGCCACCTCCTGTGCGTTCTTGGTGCGCCCCAGGATCTCTTCAAGATGCGGTCGCATCAGCCGCCCGAAGTCGGAGAGATGGACGCCGTTGCGCTCGCGGCGGAACAGATGCGACCCAAGCTCCGCCTCCAGCTTCTGAATCGCCCGCGTGAGCGCCGACTGTGTGACATGGCACTGCGCCGCGGCCCTGTGGAAGTTCAAGGTCTCGCAAGCGGCAAGAAAGTATCGGACCTCATGCATCTCCATGGCGCATTTCCCCTGATGCCCATCAGTCATCAAGCCGATGAGACAATAGCATTTCTTGCGCGCCCGCGGTGCTTGTATGCTTGACCGGAGAGCATGGAGAGAAGCTGGCGCCCCTCGTGCTCCCAAAAGAGTTTTCATTGGTTAGGGTGATCTGGTGCCTGACGTCTGGGCCACTGTTGCCGAGCTTGAGTCTTCCGTGCAGGAGCGCCTTGCCGGCGTCCTCGAGACACGAGGCGCGGACCCGCAACAACGGGCCATGCGGCGCGCCTTTCTTTCCGACATCAAGTTTCCCACACGGGCGCACGTCCTGGATGTGGGCTGCGGAACAGGCGTGCTGACGCGGGTACTTGCAGGCTGGCCCAACGTCAAAGCGGTCGTGGGCATCGACCCGGCGGCATCGCTGATCCGGGAGGCGCAAAGATTGGCCTCCATCCTTGCCAACGTGACCTTCCAGGAAGCCGACGGACGATCTCTCCCGTTCGGCGATAACGCGTTCGACGTCGTCGTCTTCGATTCAACTCTCTCACACGTCCCGGGACCAGAGCGAGCGCTCGCGGAGGCCCACCGCGTGCTGCGGCCGGGCGGCTCGCTCGCGGTGTTTGACGGCGACTATGCGACGACGACAGTCGCGCTCGATGATCACGATCCGCTGCAGACATGCGTCGCTGCCATGATGGCCAACTCGGTCAACGACCGCTGGCTGATGCGCCGGCTTCCATCGCTCATACGTGCCAGCGGATTCGAGAAGGCGGACTTCCGAAGCCACGGCTACGCGGAAACCGGCGGCGGCGCGTATATGCTATCCGTTATCGATCGAGGCGCCGATATTCTGCATGCGTCAGGCGCGATCGGCGAAGCAACGGCGGCCGCCTTGAAGTCGGAAGCGCGCCGCCGGGTAGGAGCGGGAACCTTCTTTGGCCACATCGCCTACGCAAGCCTCACCACCCGCAAGCCGACGCGTGTGACGATTTGAGATTGGAGAAAACCATGCCAGCAACGGCGACCTTGCCCAGTTATGCGGAGCGCCTTGTCGGTGTCCTCGAGATGCGAGGCGCCGACCCGCTTAGACGGCGGGAATGAACGAGGAGACGGCTGGCCAGGAGACAGTGTGATGACGAACGCATACGACATCGTCACGATCGGCGGCGGACTAGCAGGAGCTTCGTTAGCCAAGGTGACGGCCGAGCGCGGCGTGCGAGTCCTAGTGCTAGAGCGGGAGACACGGTTCAAGGATCGCGTCCGCGGAGAAGCGTTGTTTCCGTGGGGCGCCGCCGAACTCGAAACACTGGGCCTGCGGAGGCTCCTGCTTTCGAAGTGCGCCACGGAGAACCGGTGGTGGGACGATTTTCTCGGCCACGACCAGATCGGGCATCGCGATACCGCCACAGATACCCCGGGCCGCACGGCGACATTGACGTTCAATCACCCCGAGGTGCAGGAGACGCTCTTGCGCTCGGCCGCTGAGGCTGGAGCCGAAGTTCGGCGCGGTGTTCGCGCCACCGGCATTTCGCCCGGTCATCCAGCCAAGGTAACTTTCGAAGGGTCTGGCCGGGTGGAAATCGTTGCCGCCCGCTTCATCGTGGGGGCGGATGGCCGAAGTTCGCTGGTGCGGCGATGGGGTGGATTCGCCCCGCGACGGGACCCGCCGCGGCTTCGCATCGCGGGAGTGCTGTTTGAGGGAATGACCTCCCTGGCGCAGGACACTACGCTAATGGTGATCAATCCTGAATTAGGCCAATCATCGATCCTAATTCCTCAAGGCGGCGGAAGGGTGCGGGCGTACGTAGTATTCCCGTCGCGCGGGGACCGGACGCTGCGGGGGCAGCGGAACGTCCCGCGGTTCATCGAGGACGCGATATGTACGGGGGTGCGACAGGAACTGTTCGAGGGCGCACGCAGCGCCGGTCCGCTTGCGACCTTCGAAGGCGCGGACACCTGGGTGGAGCGGCCGTACCGCGATAGCGTCGCGCTGATCGGCGACGCTGCGGCAACGAGCGACCCGTCGTGGGGACAAGGACTTTCCCTCGCCGTACGGGACGTTCGCCTGCTCCGCGATATTTTACTCGCCAACGATGACTGGGATCGGGCAGGCCGCACATATGCCGCTGGCCACGACCGCGGCTACGCTGCCATTCACGCCACCGAGGACTGGTATACGACGTTCTTTCTCGAGACTGGCCCCGCAGCGGATGCTCGCCGGATGCGGGTGCTACCGCTGATCGCCGCAGAGCCCGATCGAATGCCCGACACGTTCATGGCCGGCCCCGAAGCCGCACCGGCCTCCGAATTCGCACGCAGGCGTTTCTTCGGTGAGGACGTACCTGCAGAAACCGGACGCGCCGTCCAACCAAGTGCTGGAGCGAAATCTTCTTGGCCACATCGCCTACGCAGACCTGACCACCCGCAGCCGCCGCGTGGCACGATTTGAGATTGGAGGATGCAATGGAAGCAACGGCGACCCTGCCTAGTTATGCAATGAGTCAGGCAAGTTTCCCGGAGATGTACGAGCGATGGCTCGTCGGCCCTCTCTTCCGTCCATGGGCCGAGATGGCTCTTGACGAGTTGGAATTGTCTTCGGGCGATCGCGTACTCGATATCGCTTGTGGAACAGGAATAGTGGCGCGCGTTGCAAGAGAGCGGCTCGGTGAAGCCGGATATATCGTCGGTGTCGACGTCAGCGCGGACATGCTTGCCGTGGCGCGGGCTGTAGAACCAGCCATCGACTGGCGCCAGGGCAATGCCGGCGAGTTGCCTCTGCGTAGTGGTGAGACGTTCGACGTGGTCGTCTGCCAGCAAGGACTGCAGTTCTTTCCTGACAAACCCGCGGCGGCGGCGCAGATGCGCCGCGCGCTGACGAAGGGCGGCAGGCTGGCGATCGCCACGTGGCGCCCGGACGACGAAATCCCGTTCTTTCGCGACCTGCGCCGCGTCGCGGAGCGCCATTTGGGCGCCATCGCCGATCAACGGTACAGCTTCGGGGAAGCGGCTCCACTTGAGGCGCTGCTGCGAGACGCCGGCTTCCACGAGGTCCGATCGAGGATTGTTTCGCTCACCATCCATTTCGGGGAAGGCGTACGTTTCCTGCACTTGAATACGATGGCGCTGGTCGGGATGAGTTCCTTAGCCAAGGAATTGGGTGATCAGGAACGCAAGCGCGTCGTGGAGGCGATCGTGAGCGAGAGTGCGCCCGTGCTGAAGCCGTACACCATCGGGTCGGGACTGGCCTTCGAGCTCAGCACCAATCTGGCGACAGCCAAAGGCTAAATGATCTCTCACCAACGGAGAACTCGTTCGATCGAGTATTGTGCCGAGAATGGCTGCTCATTCACAATCTGCCGTTCGAGAACCGAAAGGATTGCCCGGCTGAGGTCGAGGGCAGACCACCTCAGGGAAATTTCTGCTCGCCAATCGAGAGGCTTCACAAGCAACGCATCGGCTACGCAGCCCTCGATTAAAACCAGCTTGTTTTACATTTCGAATTATTTTGCCGCACTGTGGCCATTGTGCCGCCATTATCCATGACTAGTTGAATGAAGCACTGACCGTTCTTCTTGTCTTTTTCGACGTTGACGGCTCAACGTTGGAAATAGACCTGCCCCAAAATATCTGGGCGGCTAGACAAGGAACGGAGGGGGACCTGGCGTCACTCCAAAGAACATTTGAATTCTTTGCTTGCGGAGCCTTCGTCCTTTCGGGCGGACGGCCTTTGTCGAAAAGGATGGCGGTGCTTGGCCTGGCGGCGACCGTGGCGGCCATGCCATGGCCGGTCTATTCGGGAGTCCTGGTCAACGGCGTGACCGAAGCCGCGGTTGCCACTGCTGTTCCGTTCTCGGCTCTGAGTTTCCCCTCGGCCGCGCCCGAGTTCGACATCATCGATCCAGACACCATATCGACCTCTGGACGCGAGGGAGAACGCACGCTGGCCCAGGCATTGAAGGGCACCGTCTCCATCCTTTCCGAAGGCGCGGAACAGATCGTCCTCGGCATGTCGATGCACGAGTTCGGCGAGTACAAGGTGTCGCAGCACATCGCCAGCGAAATCCTTCGTGCAGCCAAGGACACCCAATTTCCTGCCGATACGCTTTTTGCGATCGCCGAAAAGGAATCCTCCTTCGACATCAACAATCGCCCGTCTAAAGGGTCGGCGCTTGGTCTTATGCAATTCCTCGACCAGACATGGCTCGAGGCGGTGAAGAAGCACGGTGCAGAATTCGGCCTGGGCGACGAAGCGGAACTGATACGGACCCGCCCCGAGGGCAAACGCGAATACCATTTCGTCGAGGACAAGGCCGAAGAACAGCGCATCCTTGAATTCAGGCGCGATCCCTATCTGTCGGCGGCACTTGCGGCCAAGAACCTTCTTGCGGCCAAGCAACGCATCGAAGCTCGTCTTGAGAAGGCCATGGATGAAAGGGATCTCTACCTCCCCCATTTCCTTGGCACCAACGGGGCAGCAGCGCTCCTGTCGAATGCCGATGAGAAGCCCAATGCCACGGCCAGCACAATCTTCCCCAAGGCGGCACGCTTCAATATTGCGATCTTCAAGGCCGAGGGAAAACAGCTCACCGTCGGCCAGTTTCACCAGCGCCTGCGCTCCTTCCTGGAAGCCCGCATCGGCAAATACAGCGATGTCGAAACGCGCGTGAAACAGGCTGACCTGTCCTGGACGTCGGGTTTCGAGAATCTCGTCTACGATCTGGGCAAACGGCTGGCGATGGCAATGCGGCGGTAACCAGCCAGGTATCGGGTTTTCACTTCTAAAGCGCGTCGCGTTGATCGGCCTCACGCGACGCGCTTTAGGTTGTCGTTTTATGCATGTCGCTATCGCAAAACCGCTACACACCCTCGGGTCAAGCCCGAGGGCATGCTTTTGCGCGACATGCATTAGGCGTGACCGGCGGCCAGGCTGAGATGCGCGAGGTCGATACCGATCGAAGCGAGTATCCGGTCGTATTTGCGTTCGATGTCGGTATCGAACAGAAGCTCCGCATTTGCCGGGCAGGTCAGCCAACCGTTCTCGGCGATTTCGCTTTCCAGCTGACCGGCGCCCCAGCCCGAATAGCCGAGCGCCATCAGCGCGTGCCGAGGCCCGCGGCCCGACGAAATGGCGCGCAATATGTCGACGGTCGCGGTCAGGCAAATGTCGTCGGAGACGGCCAGCGACGATTCCACCCGGTAGTCGCCCGAATGCAGGACGAAGCCGCGGCTGCGGTCCACCGGTCCGCCGTTGCGGACGACGAAGTCGCGGGCCTGCGCGGGCAAGCGGATCGCCTCCTGTTCGTTCATGATGCCGAGCTGCACGAGCAGATCCGGAAACAGCATCTGCTGTGTCTGGTTGATGACCAGGCCCATCGCGCCTTCGTCGCTGTGCGCGCAAATATAGATGACGGAGCGCGTGAAGCGGTCGTCCTTCATGCCGGGCATGGCAATCAGGAACTGGTCGTCGAGAAAGCCGCGTCCCGCAGCCATCTTCTTGTGGCGCAACAAGTCCATGAGGGGAGCGTAACGCGTTTCTGGAGCGCCGAAAAGATGCGCCGCGCGCGATTTGGTCGCAGATGTGCATCCAAGGCACGCAAAGCTGTGCCCGAGATCACACAAAGCTGTGCCCGAGGTCACGCAAATATGATAGCAGCGACGCCATGAAGTCATTGCGCAGCCATGAACGGACACTCAAATCACCGCCATGCAAAGCTTGAAAGTCCTGCTGCTCAGCGCCGCTGTCGGATGTGGAACCGGTCTTCCCGCCGCAGCCTCCTCGTCGATCTGGTACGAAAGCGAAGGCGGCAAAGTACGCCTTGTGACCAGCGGCAACCCCGACACAGCCGGACGCATCCATGGCGTCCTCGATATTTCGCTCGAGCCTGGCTGGAAAACCTACTGGCGCGATCCGGGCGACGCGGGCGTGCCGCCGCAAATCGATATCTCGGCCAGCACCAACATTGTCAACGCGACGTTTTCGTTTCCGCCACCCCAGCGCCACGACGACGGCTCCGGCAAGTGGGCCGGCTACGACCATCCGGTTTCGCTGCCGGTAACGTTCACGCTGTCGGCGCCGAACGAGCCAGCCGTCATCGTTGCCGATATCTTTCTCGGAATTTGTGAGACGATCTGCATCCCGGTGCAAACAAAGCTGACCATCGATCCGGGCTCCGATCCGGACAATGTCGAAGACGCCGCTTTGGTGAAGGCGGCGCTTGCAACGCTGCCTGCTCCCGCAAGACCCGATTTCGGCGTCAAGATCCTGCCGGGCGACCGCGCGACACTGGTTGTCGAGGCGAGCTTTCCGGGCAATCCCAAAGCAGCGGATTTCTTCGTCGCCGGTGAGCGCGACTACATGTTCGGCGTGCCGGCCCGCAGCGAAAAGGACGGCAAGCTGGTGTTTACCGTGCCGATCCTCGACAGGCCGACGACGACGCCGACGGATGGCGGACTTTACTACACGCTGACAACTGCGGCCGGCGCCGTCGAAGGCCTGCTGCCCTTCCCTTGATCCCCAGCAAAGGATGTTCAGATCGAACATCCCTTGCTCCGGCCACCCCCGACAGTTGCGGGAAACGGCTGAATTCGCTATCGCAAGGACACTCCCTTCCATTTGTCAAAACGAGGACCACGATGATGATTGCCGTTGGCGACAAGCTGCCCCAAGCGACCTTCAAGACGATGACTGCCGACGGCGCAAAAGCGATCACGACGGCCGAGATTTTCTCGGGAAAGAAGGTGGTGCTGTTCGCTGTTCCCGGCGCCTTCACGCCGACCTGCTCCAACAACCATCTGCCCGGCTTTCTGGACAATTACGACGCCATCCTGGCGCGCGGCGTCGACACCATCGCCGTCGTCGCCGTCAACGATGTCCACGTGATGGGCGCCTGGGCCCGCTTCAGCGGCGGTGAAGGCAAGATCCTCTATCTTGCCGACGGCAATGGCGATTTCGTCAAGTCGATCGGTCTCGACGCCGACCTTTCCGGCGGTGGCATGGGGCTGCGCTCGAAGCGGTTTTCGATGATCGTCGACGACGGCAAGGTCGCCGCGCTCAACGTCGAGACAAAGCCCGGCGTTGATGAATCCGGTGCTGCTCACATTCTCGGACAGCTTTCCGTTTTGGCGACAGCATAGGCCGAGGTTGCCGCGGTCCTTCGGCCTGACGATCGCGCTCGTTTCGGCAGCCGCGCGTCCAATTGGGCGTGCAAAGAACGCTGTTCGGGAATTGCCTGCTTTTAGGGGACCTCAATGATGTTTGACCACTTCTGGCGCGCTGTGGCGATCGGCATCGGCGCCACGGCACTCATGGACCTCTGGGCGATTTTCCTGAACACGGTGTTTGCTCAGCCACGGCCGAACTGGGGACTGGTTGGTCGCTGGGTCTGGCACCTGAGGGACGGCAAGGTCTTCCATGACGATATCGGCGAGGCAGCACCCTATGCGCATGAATCGGCGCTGGGCTGGGCCTTCCACTATTTTGTCGGCATCGTCTACGGCATCATCCTGGCCGTTTTGGCGGGAGCGGCGTGGCTGGCCGCGCCGACCTTCCTGCCGGCCTTCATTCTCGGCATCGTCACCGTAGGCGCCGGCTGGTTCCTGCTGGCGCCCGGCATGGGCGCCGGCTGGGCCGCGTCAAAGCGCCCCAACCCGATGCAGATCCGCGCCCTCAACCTCGTATCGCATACTGTGTTCGCGCTCGGACTTTTCGGCACAGCGCTGCTGATCCGCTGAATATGGCGGACCAGACTGGTCAGTAGTCCAGACTGGTCAGTAGCCCAGACTGGTCAGTAGCTTTGGGTCGAGCGGCGCAGTTTCCTGGCTGCCGGCTGTTTGGCTTGAGTGTTTTCCCCAGCCGAAACGGGCGCGGGCCTGGCCGTCTTGTTCTTGAACGGCGCCATGCCGAGCCGCGCCAATTCGTCGGCACGCTCGTTCTCCGGATGGCCGGCATGGCCCTTGACCCAATGCCAGATCACCTGATGACGGTTGCGCGCCTCGTCGAGCGCCTGCCACAGTTCGGCATTCTTCACCGGTTGCCTGGCAGCGGTCTTCCAGCCGTTGCGCTTCCAGCCGTCGATCCAGCTGAAAATGCCGTCCTTGACATAGTTGCTGTCGGTATAAAGATCGACCGCACAGGGTTCTTTCAGCGCATTGAGCGCCGAGATGGCGGCCAAAAGTTCCATGCGGTTGTTGGTGGTAGCAGCCTCGCCGCCCGACAGTTCCTTCGTGACGCCCTTGAAGCGCAGGACAGCCCCCCAGCCGCCAGGCCCCGGATTGCCCGAACAGGCACCATCGGTGAAGATTTCGACGCGCTTGGTCATGTCAGTCCGTATTCGGAAGGAGATTTGATCGCCCGGTGGAAACGCATACGCCTGATATATTCGGTCGGATCGCGTTTCACGACCAGCCCGCCGTTGGCAATGATCAGCCAGTCGTACAGCCGGGTCAGCATGAAGCGCAGTGCCGAGCCGCGCGCCAGCATCGGCAGCGCAGCTTTCTCTTCGCCGCTCAAGGGCCGCACGCTTTGGTAGCCGGCAAGCAGCGCCGTGCCCTTGGTCAGGTTGAAGGAAAAATCCTTCTCGAAGCACCAGGCATTGAGGCAGGTAGCGACATCATAGGCGTAGAGATCGTTGCAGGCGAAATAGAAGTCGATCAGCCCCGACAGTTTCTCGCCGAGGAAGAAGACGTTGTCGGGGAAGAGATCGGCATGGATGATGCCTTCCGGCAGGCCGTTCGGCCAATTCCGCTCGAAATCGGCGAAGTCGGCATCGACCTCGGCCGCCAGTCCCGGCTCGACCTCGTCGGCGCGAGGGCGAGAGGCGCTCCACAGCTTGCGCCAGCCATCGATGGCAAGGGCATTCGGACGGGTCATCGGAAAGTCGGCGCCGGCCAGATGCAGCGCCGCCAGCGCCTTGCCGACCTCGCCGCAGTGCGCTGATGTCGGCCGCCGCAGCGAAACGCCTTCGAGGAAGGTGATGATGACCGCCGGCCGCCCGGCAAGCGTTCCGATGACGTCGCCATCATGCGCGGTCACCGGAAGCGGGCAGGAAATGCCCTTCCTGGCGAGATGGCTCATGAGGCCGAGGAAGAACGGCAGGTCGGCCTTGTCGACGCGCTTTTCGTAGAGCGTCAGGATGTAGGAGCCGCTGGTCGTGTGCAGCAGGAAATTCGAGTTCTCGGTGCCTTCGGCTATGCCCTTGTAGGACAGGAGATCGCCGACTGGATAGTCCTTGAGGAACGCGCCGAGCTCGCCTTCGTTGACGTCGGTGTAGACCGCCATGAACCTTACGCGGCCCCGTTGACGAAAGCCATGTCGGCGGCCGTCAGCTCGACGTCGCGCAGCACCCGCATCACCGGAAAATCCTCGGTTTCCGTCGCCGTCACCGCCAGCTCGATGGTTACGTCGAAGCGCTGCCGGAACGCATCGATGATCTCGTCGACGATGATTTCCGGTGCCGAGGCACCTGCCGAAAGACCGAGCGTCGAGATGCCGGCGATCTCGGTCCATGGAATCTCGGAGGCGCGCTGCACCAGAAGCGACATCGAGGCGCCGGCGCGTTCGGCCACTTCGACGAGACGCCGCGAATTTGAGGAGTTGGGAGCGCCGACGATCAGGAAGAGATCGGCACCCGCGGCGGTCTCCTTGACCGCTTCCTGGCGATTGGTGGTGGCGTAGCAGATCGATTCCGCTGCCGCCGCATGCAAATCGGGAAAACGATCCTTAAGCACCCGAATGATGCCGGCGGTGTCCTCGACCGACAGCGTCGTCTGGGTGACGAACCCGAGCGCCTGCGGGTCGGCGGGCACCAAATTCGCGGCGTCGGCTTCGGTCTCGATCAAGGTGACGGCGCCGTCCGGCAACTGCCCCATCGTGCCGATCACTTCCGGGTGGCCGGCATGGCCGATCAGAAGCACGTGACGGCCGAGCCGCTGATGGCGCATTGCCTGCTTGTGGACCTTCGACACCAGCGGGCAGGTGGCGTCGAGATAGAAGAGGTTGCGCGCCTGGGCGTCCGCCGGCACCGACTTCGGCACGCCATGCGCCGAAAAGACGACCGGGCTCTGGCGATGCTCAGCCGGTATCTCGGAGAGCTCCTCGATGAACACCGCACCGAGGCTTTGCAGCCCCTCGACGACGTAGCGATTATGCACGATCTCGTGGCGAACATAGACCGGCGCGCCGTATTTCTTCAGCGCCAGCACGACGATCTGGATGGCGCGGTCGACGCCGGCGCAGAAGCCGCGCGGCTGGCAGAGCCTTATCGTCAGCGGTGGCTTTGTCGTCGTGTGAAGCATGGTTCCCGGCCGGTTGGTCGTAGCGTGAACTCAAGTCTTGAACTCAAGGCGCGAAATGAGGTGCGCACCCCTGCCCTGTCAAGGGCACCAGTGCTGATCATTCTTCTTTCGCCGGGCGGCGAAGCCTGAAGATGAGGACGCCGGCAAGGGCAGCGGCAAGGCCGTACCAGGTTACGGCGTATTGCAGATGGCTGTTCGGCAGCTCGATGATTGTAACGCCGCCGACCGGCAGCCCGCCCGGGTTCGGCGTGGCGTCCGCGTCGATAAAGAATGGCACCAGCCCCGCACCGGCCGGCAGACCGGCGCTGGCCGCCATGGCGTCGCGATCCTTCCAGTAGAAGATGTTTTTCTGCGGATCATTGTCGGGAAGCATCATCGAGGGCTTTGCCGGCAGCGGATTGCGGGCGAGCCCCGTCACCGTTACCTGGCCCGCACCATGGCTTTGCGGGCGCTTGGCAGCGTTCTTGAGATCGTACGGCACGAAGCCGCGATTGATCAGGACGAAGCGGCCGTCCTCCAGATGCAATGGCGTGAAGACATCGAAACCGGACTGGCCTTCCCAGGTCGCGAAGAAATGTCGCTCGCCTTGATGCAGGAACGTGCCTGATGCCGTCACCGGCGTGTAATCCACATCGCCGCTGGCGGCAAACCGCTTTTCGACCTCGGCCAACGGCACGGGCGCTGAGTGCGTGCGCCGGTCGATGGTCTGGAGAAGACCCTCTTTCCAGTACAGGCGCTGGAGCTGCCAGGTGCCGAGCGCCAGCAGGATGAAGAACAGCACGAGGCCGAGGCCAAGCAGCAATGCCGTCTTCGGCCGCGAAAGGCCCGCAATCGAAGCGGATGTCGTGCTCATTCGCCGAGGTCCAGCCTGCCCTCTGCCGCCTTATTGCGGTATTGCAGCGTCAGGAGCACGCCCTTGATCAGCCTGAGCGCGCCCAGGCAAAGCACCAGCGTCAGCGGTATCCACAGCAGGAAATGCAGCCAGAGCGGCGGGCTGAGCGTCACCTCCATCCACAGCGCCAGCCCGACGACGATGAAGCCGATGATCAGGATGACGAACACCGCCGGACCGTCGCCGGCATCGGCGTAGGAATAGTCGAGGCCGCAATTGGCGCAGCGTTCGCCGACGGTGAGGAAGCCGGAAAACAGCCGGCCCTCGCCGCAGCGCGGGCAGCGGCCGCGCAGGCCAGCCGAAATCGGATCGATTGCTGGCCAGATCGCCTTGTCATCGCTCATTCCGATACCTTAATGCATGTCGCGCAAAAGTGCGCAGCGGTTTTGCGATAACGACATGCATAAAAACAAGAACTTAAGCGCGTCGCATGAATCCATTCAGCCGCGATGCGCTTTAATGCCCTTCACCCCAAAAGGTAAGGCGGCCACGTCGCCGCAGCCGCCTCATCGATTTCCTCAGGAAGATTTCAGTGGCCTTCGATGACCGCGCCGCTCGAGGCCCAGACATAGATCGACGCGAACAGGAACAGCCAGACCACGTCGACGAAGTGCCAGTACCAGGCGGCAGCCTCGAAGCCGAAATGGTGCTTGGGCGTGAAGTCGCCCTTCATCGCGCGGACCAGGCAGACCAGCAGGAAGATGGTGCCGATGATGACATGGAAGCCGTGGAAGCCGGTCGCCATGAAGAAAGTGGCGCCGTAGATCGAATCCCTGAAGCCGAACGGCGCGTGCATGTATTCGTAAGCCTGCACCATGGTGAACAGGATGCCGAGACCGACGGTCAGCACCAGGCCGTTGATCAGCCCCTTGCGGTCGCCATGAAGCAGCGCGTGGTGCGCCCAGGTCACCGTAGTGCCCGACAGAAGCAGGATGACGGTGTTGTAGAGCGGCAGGTGGAAGGGGTCGAGGACCTCAACGCCCTTCGGCGGCCAGACACCGCCGGTGAAGGTGGCGCGGGCATATTGCTGTGCCTCGCCGGGAAACAGGCTGGCGTCGAAGAAAGCCCAGAACCAGGCGACGAAGAACATCACCTCGGAAGCGATGAACATGATCATGCCGTAGCGCAGATGCAGCGACACAACACGCGTGTGGTGGCCTTCATGCGCTTCCCTGATGGTATCCGACCACCAGGCGTACATGGTGTAGATGACGATCAAGAGGCCGATGAAGAACAGCCACGGATTGGCGATGTTGAAGCCGAAGATCGGGAAATCGCCGCCCTTGAGATACTGCATGTAACAGACGCCGCCGATCGCGGTGACCAACGCGCCGACCGATCCGAGGAATGGCCACGGGCTCGGGTCGACGAGATGATAGTCATGTTGTGGTTTTGCGTGCGCGTCTGCCATATCAACCCCCGAGGCTTCGTTCGGTATGTGAAACTTTGTTGCTTGTGCCTTCGGCCGGCACTGACGACACGACCGGCTTCTTCTTCTCGTTCTTCTCGACCGGGAACATCGTGTAGGACAGGGTAATCGTCTTCAGGTCCTTCAATTCCGGCGCATTGACGATGTCGGGATCTACATAGAACACGACCGGCATGTCCAGCGTCTCGCCAGGCTTCAGCGTCGTATCGGTAAAGCAGAAACACTCGACCTTGTTGAAGTAGGATCCCGCAAATTCCGGCTGCACATTAAAGGTCGCGCGGGCCGTCGTGGCGCGGACGAACTTGTTGGTCGCGCTATAATGCGCCTGCGCCGTCTCGCCTATCTTGATGGTGACGGAGCGGGCGACCGGCTCGAACTGCCAGGGCACGCCGGCCGTGTTGGCGTCGAAACGGATGGTGATATCGCGGTCGAGCACCCGGTCGGCATATTGCTGCGTTGCGCGTTTCACAGTGCCGCCGTAACCGGTCGCCTGGCAGAACATCGCGTAGAGCGGCACCGCGGCATAGGCCATCCCGATCATGCCGCCGAAAAAGGCGATGCAGACGCCGGCGACGACGCGGTTGGTGTTCTTCTTTTGAGGATTGGTCACCGTTTGGCGGTTCATCTTGAGCCTCACATGGTTCCGGTGAGGTTGTGACCGAATTTCACGACGGTCGCGATGTAGAAGATGACGACAAGCACCGCCAGCGCCAGGCCGATGGCCACCGAGCGGTTGCGCCGGGCCTTCTGCTGGCGCTCCGTCAGCGTGACGAGTTCAAGCTTCTTGTCGGCCATGGTCATGCTCCGCCCGTGGCCAGCGCGCGCCCGACAACGCAGTCGGCAAGATAGATGGCGAAGATGGCGAAGAGGTAGAGCAGCGAGTAGCCGAACAATGCCTTGGCTGGCTTCATCACATGGTCGTCATCCGCCATCCGCAGCACCTGCCACGCATACCAGACGAAGCCGGCGCCAAGCAGCACCGCAAGGACGCCATAGACGGGTGTGGTGAAGCCGAGCGCCCATGGCAGCACGCCAACCGGCGCAAGGATCAGCGCATAGGCGAAGATCTGGCGTCGGGTCGAAGCCTGGCCGGCGACATTCGGCATCATCGGGATGCCGGCCCTGGCATAGTCCTCGGACTTGAAGAGGGCGAGCGCCCAGAAATGCGGCGGCGTCCACAGGAAGATGATCAGGAACAGGACGACGCTTTCCAGGCTGACGGTTCCGGTCACCGCGGCCCAGCCGATCACCGGCGGAATGGCGCCGGCAGCACCGCCGATGACGATGTTCTGCGGGGTCCAGCGCTTCAGCCACATCGTGTAGACGACGGCATAGAAGAAGATGGTGAAGGCCAGGAGCGTCGCCGACAACCAATTGACCAGCACGCCGAGCGTCATCACCGACAGCACCGACAGCACCAGGCCGAAACTCAGCGCCTCGCCTGGCCGGATGCGGCCGGCCGGCACCGGACGGCCGGCGGTCCTGGTCATCACCGCATCGATATCGGCGTCATACCACATGTTGAGCGCGCCGGACGCGCCAGCCCCGATGGCAATGGCCAGGATCGCGATCACCGCCAGAAGCGGATTGATGGCCACAGGTGCCGCGACCAGGCCGACAAAGGCGGTGAACACCACCAGCGACATGACGCGCGGCTTCAACAGTGCGAAGAAATCGCCCGCCGTCGCTTCCGACATGCGAAAGCCCGGTTCGTCAGTCAAGGTGTCGTCGACAAGGGCCATGCGTACTTAAAGTCCATCATTCCGTTGGCCAAAACCGCCGGGCGAACCGGTGATTCAGTATTCGCCCAGGCAGAAGCCTATTTGATCTTCGGCAGCTGTTCCCACTGGTGGAAGGGCGGCGGCGAAGGCAGCTGCCATTCAAGCGTCGTCGCACCCTCGCCCCATGGATTGGCGCCGGCCACCCGCTTCTTCTGGAAGGCCTCGAACACGCCATAGAGGAAGATGACCACGCCGACGCCCGAAATATACGAGCCGTAGGACGACACCATGTTCCAGCCGGCAAACGCATCCGGATAGTCGATGTAGCGGCGCGGCATGCCTGAAAGTCCGAGGAAATGCTGCGGGAAGAAGACGAGGTTGACGCCGACGAAGGTAACCCAGAAGTGGGTATTGGCGATGACAGGCGAATACATGTAGCCGGTCATCTTCGGGAACCAGTAGTACCAGCCGGCGAAGATGGCAAAGACCGCGCCCAGCGACAGCACATAATGGAAATGCGCGACCACGTAATAGGTGTCGTGCAGCGGGCGGTCGAGACCGGCATTGGCAAGCTGGACGCCGGTAACGCCGCCGACGGTGAACAGGAAGATGAAGCCAATCGCCCACAGCATCGGGGTCTTGAGCGAAATCGACCCGCCCCACATGGTGGCGATCCACGAGAATATCTTCACGCCCGTCGGCACCGCGATAACCATCGTGGCGAAGACGAAATAGCGCTGCGTGTCGAGCGACAGGCCGGTCGTGTACATGTGGTGCGCCCAGACGATGAAGCCGACCGCCCCGATCGCCACCATGGCATAGGCCATGCCGAGATAGCCGAAGATAGGCTTCCTGGAGAAGGTCGAGACGATGTGGCTGACGATGCCGAAGCCCGGCAGGATCAGGATGTAGACTTCCGGGTGCCCGAAAAACCAGAACAGGTGCTGGAACAGGATCGGGTCGCCGCCGCCGTCGGGCGCGAAGAAGGTGGTGCCAAAATTGCGATCGGTCAAAAGCATGGTGATGCCGCCGGCCAGAACCGGAAGCGACAGCAGCAGCAGGAAAGCGGTGATCAGCACCGACCAGGCGAACAGCGGCATCTTGTGCAGCGTCATGCCAGGCGCGCGCATGTTGAAGATGGTGGTGATGAAATTGATGGCGCCGAGGATCGATGAGGCGCCGGCGATGTGCAGCGACAGGATCGCAAGATCCATCGCCGGTCCGGGCTGGCCCGAGGTCGATAGCGGCGGATAGATCGTCCAGCCGCCGCCGACGCCGTAGGCGCCAGGCGCGCTCGGCATGAAGGCCGAGATGATCAGAAGGATGAAAGCCGGTGGCAGCAACCAGAACGAGACGTTATTCATGCGCGGGAATGCCATGTCCGGCGCGCCGATCATGATCGGCACCATCCAGTTGGCGAAGCCGCCGATCAACGCCGGCATGACCATGAAGAAAATCATGATCAGCGCATGGGCGGTGGTGAAGGCATTGTACATGTTCTTGCCGCCGTCGAGCGCAGCGTCGGCGTTCAAGCCGTAGACCATCTGCGCCAGGCCGGTGAAAATCTGGATCCCAGGCTCCTGCAGTTCCATACGCATGACGACCGAAAGGGCAGCGCCGACGCAGCCCGCCATGATCGCGAAGATCAGGTAGAGTGTGCCGATATCCTTGTGGTTGGTCGAATACACCCACCGCACCCAGCCATGATATGGCTTGTGGTCGTGGTCGTGAGCTGCAGCGTCTGCCATGTTCGGCTCCGTTCCCTGATCTTTTCTGGTCGCGGCATCAGTTGCCGGCGGCCGCTACCTTGTCTTTGCCGTCGACCTCGGCCATCAGCGCCTTGTTGGCGCCGGGAAGGTCGGTGCCGGCTGCTGCCAGCCAGGTCTTGTACTGGGCGTCGGAGACGACGCGGATCGCGATCGGCATGAAGGCGTGGTCCTTGCCGCAGAGCTCCGAGCACTGGCCGTAATAGAGGCCTTCCTTTTCCGCCTTGAACCAGACCTCGTTGATGCGACCCGGAACCGCGTCGGTCTTGATGCCGAAGGACGGCATGGCAAAGGCGTGGATCACGTCTGCCGCCGTCACCAGTACCCGGGTCATGGTGTTGACCGGCACCACCATCTCGTTGTCGACGGCGAGCAGGCGCGGATAAGCGCCGCGGTCCTCCTTGCCGGCCGCAGCGCGGTCAGAATCCGCCAGGATCGCCGAGTTGAAGGAAAGCGTGTTTTCAGTCTGGTATTCGTAGTCCCAGTTCCACTGGTTTCCCGTCGCCTTGACGGTCAGCTTGGCTTCCTCCGGCGGTGTGTATTGCGCGGTCAGGAGCTGGAACGAAGGGATGGCGAGCAGGAGCAGGACGACGACCGGCCCAACCGTCCAGATCACCTCGATCAGCGTGTTGTGGCTGGTGCGCGACGGGGTCGGGTTGACGCTCGCGCGAAACTTCAGGATGCAATAGGCGATGAGAAAGAGCACGAAGAGGGTGATCGGCACGATGAACCACAGCGTATAGCCCTCGAACCAGGCGATCTGCCGCATCATGTCGGTGGCGGCGGGCTGGAAGCTCATCTCCCACGGCGCAGGCTGGGCCGCATGGGCGGACGCGCCGGTGAATAGTGTGGCGGCAGCGCTTGCCAGGAGTTTGGCGCCTGCTAGGAATTTTCTCATTGCCGTCATTATCTCCCAGTTCCTCGCGATCGGACCGCAAGAATATCGAACAACGCCGGGACGGGAATCCCGGATAGTCCCGAGGCTGGTTCAAACCATACTCTATTTGCCTCTGCAAGAAAGGAGCGGGGGAAACCGTGCGGCATTTTTGCGCGCAAGCGCGGCTGCGCCTTGTGGCGGCGGCCGCGGCGGTGTCGGACCCGCGAATGCCCGAGCGGCGGAGTGTCCCGGCAAAATGCGCCGGGCCGTCGCAATTCGGGCGAATTTGGCACGGAAAAGCGCACAATTGCCTTGGTCGAGGCAGGCCGGCAGTGGTCTCATCCTTTACTTGCCCTTGGCGCGGCTTAAAGTGCCGTGATTCGCAATGGAGCCGTCATGAACTCTTGGCTTTGGGGACTTGGGCTTTCTAGAAGCTTGGCAAAGGCCATCCTTCTCGCTGCCGTGTGTAGCGTTGGCCTATCTGGCGTTGGTCTGTCCGGGATCGGCCTGTCCTATGTTGGCTCGTTTGGCGTCAGCCAGGCCAATGCCGCGCAGCCAAGCGGCAAGGTGCGGACGACGCATGGCGCATGGTCGATCATCTGCGACACGCCGGCTGGCGCCACCTCGGAACAATGCGTGATGATGCAGAACGTCGTCGCCGAAGACCGTCCCGAGATGGGGCTTTCCGTCGTCGTGCTGCGCACCGCCGACAACAAGGCCGAAATCCTGCGCGTGCTGGCGCCGCTCGGCGTGCTGCTGCCCAACGGGCTCGGCCTCAATGTCGACGGCAAGGACATCGGCCGGGCCTATTTCGTGCGCTGCTTCCAGGACGGCTGCTATGCCGAGGTCATTCTCGAAAAGCCGCTGCTCGACACGCTGAAAACCGGAACGTCGGCCACCTTCATCGTCTTCCAGACGCCGGAGGAAGGCATCGGCATTCCGGTCGAGCTCAAGGGTTTCGCCGACGGTTTCGCCGCGCTGCCTTGAGACGGGCGCGAGGCCCAAAACCCTGCTGACGAAAATGAGATTGTGACCGCCTTTGGCTACAGCGCCGCGCATTCAAGGGCGCGCAAAGGACGCTGCAGCGCTTCGATTTTGCGCATGATCCTTTCCGAAAATCGATTCCGATTTTCGGGGTCATGTACAGACAATGGTCATTGCCGATTGTCTGGGCGCACCTTCGCGCCTACATCGTGAGGACAATCTCTTTCCACGGACGGACCGCGCCATGAACAGCCTGATCGGCCAATTCGACATTTCCGACGATCGCATCAAGCAGATCGTCGCCGAGACCATCAACGGCGCCGACGACGGCGAGTTGTTCCTCGAATACAGCGAGAGCGAAGCGCTGATGTTCGACAATGGCCGGCTGAAGACCGCCAATTTCAACACGGACCAAGGCTTTGGCCTGCGCGCGGTCGCCGGCGAAGCGAGCGGCTACGCGCATTCCAGCGATCTTTCGGAAGCATCGCTGCTGCGCGCGGCCGACGCTGTGTCAACCGTCAAGAGCGGCTATTCCGGCACGCTTGCTGCGGCTCCCGCCCGCACCAACCGCCATCTCTATGGCGACGACAACCCGATCCCCTCGCCCTCCTTCGAGGCCAAGGCCAAGCTCCTTCAGGAAATCGATGCGTGGCTGCGAGCCGAGGATTCGCGCGTGCGGCAGGTGACGGCGTCGCTCGCCGCCTCCTGGCAGCATGTCGAGATCGTGCGTGCCGACGGCCAGATGGTGCGCGACATCCGCCCGCTGGTCAGGATCAACGTGTCGGTGGTGGTAGGCAACGGCGACCGCCAGGAGAGCGGCTCCTTCGGCATGGGCGGACGCAAAGGGTTTGGCGAATTCCTGGTCGAGGACAGCTGGAAACACGCCGCCAAGGAGGCGCTGCGGCAAGCGCTGGTCAACCTCGAGGCCATTCCGGCCCCCGCCGGCACCTTTGACATCGTGCTGTCCAGCGGCTGGCCGGGCGTCATGCTGCACGAGGCCGTCGGCCACGGGCTGGAAGGCGACTTCAACCGCAAGAAGACATCGGCCTTCGCCGGGCTGATGGGCCAGCAGGTGGCAGCAAAAGGTGTCACCGTCGTCGACGACGGCACCATGGCCGAGCGGCGCGGCTCGCTGACCGTCGACGATGAAGGCACGCCGTCGGCCCGCAATGTGCTGATCGACGACGGCAAGCTTGTCGGCTATATGCAGGATCGCCAGAACGCCCGGCTGATGGGCATGAACGCCACCGGCAACGGACGGCGCGAAGGCTACGCGCACCAGCCGATGCCGCGCATGACCAACACCTATATGACTTCAGGAGACATGGAGCCGGACGAAATCATCGCCTCGGTCAAGAACGGCATCTATGCCGTCTCCTTCGGCGGCGGCCAGGTCGACATCACCTCGGGAAAATTCGTGTTCGGCTGCACCGAGGCCTACATGATCGAGAACGGCAAGGTGACGCAGCCGATCAAGGGCGCCATGCTGATCGGCAATGGGCCGGATGCCATGCATCGGGTTGCGATGATCGGCAACGACATGAAGCTCGACACCGGCATCGGCATGTGCGGCAAGGCCGGCCAGGGCGTGCCGGTCGGCGTTGGCCAGCCGCACCTCAGGATGAACCAGATGACGGTTGGCGGAACGCGGGTTTGATAGAAGCTGCGGTTTTTGTCTTACATTCAGAGGATGCGCCGCGATGGCCAACCCGGAAAGACTCGTAACCACTGTCTCGACCAAGGGGCAGGTCACCCTGCCCAGCGCGATCCGCAAGCGGAGGGAATGGGACGCCGGCACACGTCTTCTGGTCGAAGATACTCCGGAGGGCGTGCTACTGAAGCCTGCGCCAGTCTTCGCCGAGACACGGCCAGAAGACGTGTTTGGATCCCTGCCCCATAGAGACAGGCCGAAGACGTTGGAAGAAATGGACGCGGGTGTGCTGGCCGAAGCGCGGCGGCGCGGCCGGCTCGAACTGCCCTAAAGCGCGTCGCGTTTGACCGGCCTCATGCGACGCGCTTTAGGTTGTTGTTTATGCATGTCGTTATCGCAAAAACCGCTGCACACCCTCGGGTCCAGGCCCAAGGGCATGCTTTTGCGCGACATGCATTAAAGCCATGAAGCCGCCGTTTTCGGCAAGCGATGGTCGGGATCGATGACCTTCAGACGGGGTGTGTTGCTCTCGTTCCATCGCCATAGCGCGACGCATGTGCCGCCGGGCGACATGAAGGAGGGGTAGATCACGCCATGTTGCCCGTCGGCAATCAGGCGATCTCTCAGCGTGTGCGTCTCAGGCACCAGGCCTTGATCCATGACATCGCGCCATTCACATCGGTGAATGTCCGCCGTCACGCCGTGCCTGGTCAACTCATCAGCGTCCGTAAGGTCGGCCAGTCGCGCGCCTGAAAGTGCGAGTTGCGCAATCAGCGCGGGATGCTGGACAAAGCCCTGATTGTACTCCGCCCAGGCAGTGGACAATTCGCCCGCGGCATAGATCGTCGGGGCGCCCACTGGATTCCAGCGACCGCCAAAGCGGGCTGCTCCTTCGCCGGAAAGCGGCAGATGCGCCCAACGCGGCACGAAGGCGCGCCATAGGCTCAGTCTGCTTTCAGGCATAGATGCCGGAGCGGACTGCCTCCAGATAGGCAAGCACCTTGTCCGTCTTGCCCTCTCGAACGAGATCGTAGGCGGTCTTTCCCGCCCAGCCGGGGATCGGCTGATGCTTGAACCAGATCGCCGCACGCTGTTCATCGCCGGCCATCTCGCCTGCCATCGCAAGGATACGGACAATCGGACTCAAGGCGGCGTCGACCTTGCGCGCGCCGGTCTTGGCGGCAAGCGTGTTGCGCGCGACGCCGATCAGGCCCGCCAGTTCGGTCAGATTGACGCCCAGCAGTTCAGCCACCCGTCTTGCCGAAAGAAATGGCGTCCGCTCGTCGCCAAAGCGCGATGCTCTGATATCGAGAGCTGCGGCAATCATAACAGGTTCCTAGCACATTTTGAACAGAACACGTTCAAAGTATGCTCATTTTACGCGAAATTCAAGCTCAACAAGTGCGGACTCGCTACCGCCTTCGCTTCGGCTTCTCCAGAAGCGCGACGGCCTCGACATGCGGCGACCACAGGAACTGGTCGATCGGCGTCACGCTTTTCAGGGCGTAGCCGCCATCGACGAGGATGCGCAAGTCGCGCGCCAGCGTAACCGGATTGCAGGAAACCGCGGCGACCAGCGGCACGTCGGAACGGGCAATCTGCTTCGACTGGTCTTCGGCGCCGGCGCGGGGCGGATCGAAGACGACGCCGTCGAAGGCATTCAGTTCCTTGAACGTGAGCGGCCGCCGGAACAGGTCGCGGCGTTCGCTGGTCACCCGCTTCAGACCGCTGGCGAAACGGAATGCCCGGTCGAGCGCCGAAAGCGCTGCCGCATCCCCCTCCACCGCATGGACCTCCGACCTGGCGGCGAGGCGCAGCGCGAAGCTGCCGCAGCCGGCGAAGAGGTCGGCTACCTTTTTGGTGCGCGCGAGGTGCCGGCCGACGATGTCGGCCATCGCCTGCTCGGCGGCCTCGGTCGCCTGCAGGAAGGCGCCCGGCGGCACCGCGACGGCGACGCTGCCGAACGTGACAACCGGCTTTTTGGGCTCGATAATGATCTCGCCATCGATCGAAAGCCTTGCCAGCCCCTGAGCGATGACGAAATTGGAGGCGACGCGGCGCTGGTTCTCGCCGAGCTTGCCGGACTCGTGAACCGCGACATCGAGGCCGGAACCGGTTACCGTGACCGTCATGCGGAACGATTTCGTCGTGGCGCAAACCAGTTCGGCAAGTGCTCTCAGACGGTCGAGCATTGCGACGATCTCGGGCACCGAGATCGGGCATTCCTCAATGGAAATGATTTCGGACGACAGCGCCCGAACGAAGCCGAGCAGCATGCCGGTCTCGCTCCGCCGGGCGGTGAACACGACGCGCCGACGCGTCTGCGGCGCGCACGGCACCAGCGCGTCAATGTCGCAACTGATGCCCTTGCTGTTGAGCGCATGCGCAACCTTGTCACGCTTCCACCGATGATAGGCTTCGGCCTCGAGATGCTGGATGGCGCAGCCGCCGCATTCGGTGAAATGCCGACAGGCAGGGTCGATGCGAAGCGGCGAAGCCTCCAGCACCGACATCAGCGTGGCACGGTCCCTTTCGCGCGCGGCGGTGACGGTTTCACCGGGCAGCGTGAACGGAATGAAGAGCTCGCCGGTTTCGGTCTCGGCGACGCCGTCGCCCTGGGAGCCCAGCCGTGTGATCGTGAAGCGCGCGTTCATCGGCCTCCGATCCCCCTGTTCTCGATACCGGCGTCCTTGATCCCGGCGAGCAGGAACTCGCGGTTGCCGTCGCCGCCTTCGATCGGCGACAGATGCAGTCCGAGCGAGCGCCAGCCGGGGACGCCGTCCAACCAATCCTGCAGCAGGCCGGCAACCCGCGCGGCATCGTATGGGTCTTTCAGCAAGCCGCCCTTGCCGATCGCCTCGCGGCCCGCCTCGAATTGCGGCTTGACCAGAAATATTGCTTTGGCGCCGCTCCTGGCAATGGCGAGCGCCGGCGGCAGCGCCAGTTTCAACGAGATGAAGCTGACGTCGGAGACGATAAAATCCGGAATCCGATCGGCAAGATCGGCGGTCGAAAGATCACGGGCGTTCAATCCCTCGATAACAGTCACACGCGGATCGCCGGCGATATCCGGATGTATCTGGCCATGCCCAACATCGATCGCCGTGACATGCGCCGCGCCACGTCCGAGCAGCACTTGAGTGAAGCCTCCGGTCGAGGCGCCGACGTCGAGCGCTTCGCTGCCGGCTGGATCGAGGTCGAAATAGTCGAGCCCGGCGATCAGCTTCAGCGCAGCACGGGACACATAGCCCTGCGCCGGATCATCGACTTCTATGAAGCAATCAGCCCGGACGGTCTGGCCGGGCTTGCGGGCGATGACGCCGTCAACCATCACGGTGCCGCGCTCGACCGCGTCGCGGGCGCGAGAGCGGCTGGGAAACAGGCCGCGCGCGACGAGGAGTTCGTCGAGCCGCTGGCGTGTGCTGGCTGGCAAACGGGAGTTCATCGGCCTTCATGGCGAAAGCTTGTCACGAAGGCAAGGATATTGGGGAAGACAACGAACATCTTGCCAAAGCGGCGAGCGCATCAGGCCGCGCCACAAACTGTTGAATATCGCACTGGGTCCGGCACAATGTTGGGAACAATGCTCGTGTTGCTGCCAGAAGGTGAGGAGGACGAATGCTGACCGGAACCTGCCATTGTGGCGCGGCCCACTGGACTTTGGAGGGCGATCCCGGCTCGATCACAGCCTGCAACTGCACGCTTTGCCGCCGCTATGGCGCGCTGTGGGCTTACGACTATGTTGACGAACGCATCCGTCTTGCCGGACCGACAAGTGCTTACACGCGCTCCGGAAAGGATGCCCCGTCGCTCGAGATTCTGTTCTGTCCGACATGCGCCTGTGTGCTGGCCTGGCGTGGTTTGCGCGCCAGTGCCGCCGGTCGCACTCGGATCGCCGTCAATGTGAGGCTTGCGCCGCCTGACACCGTCGCCGACTTGCCAATCGACCATTTCGATGGTTTCCACACATTCGAGGACCTGCCTGGCGATGGTCGCTGCGTGCGCGATATGTGGTTCTAGTGGACTCAGTACCGGTGCGGAAGAGCGGAAGATCACCCCTTGGCGGTGGTTCGTTCGCGACCGGCCGAATTCACGCCCATAACCCATTGCGGCCATCCGACCCTGCCCGAGCCGGTCATTGTTTGTCCTTAGGTTCTGGGCCAACCACCGCGTCAATGAATGGAGCTTTGAGCGCCAGATACTCCTTGATTCCGTGTTCGTTCTCGGCCTCAAGCTGCAGTTTCAAATCCTCATATCGCTTGCGGAGGTTCGCATCCGCCCTGAGAAGATCGCGAAATCGGAGCATTCTGGAAATCTGCCAATGCCCGGACGGACAGACGTGAACCTTGTGCGTCCGCACCCCATTTACGTCACGCCATAAAAATGGTGGTCCGGTGAAAGGTCCTTTCCCCGAACGTATCCAATGGATTTCATGAAGTTGGCCACACGCGTCTCGTCCCGGTGCTCTCTCACTTCGACCAGCAAATCAATTTCCGGTTTTGCCGCCAGGCCGGGAACTGCCGTGCTTCCGACGTGATGTATTTGGACAAGCTCCGATCCAAACGCCTCTTCGATTCGGCATTTTTCGGAAAGGAACATGTCGGGCCATTTGGCATCATAGGCTGAAATCTGACTGGTAAGCGCCATTTAGGTCTCCCACGATGAACAGCCACAGTGAGAACCGGTTCTAATCCGGCACCTGGACGAGGTGCCTCTCTGTCAGATAGCTGCCGCTTATGACAGCATCCCGCACGACGAATGGACGCAAGTCGGCGCGACCTAACTCTGAAAGAGGCAACCAAAGTTGCCTCAGATGAGGTTCCCGACTCACGATATCCTGACGATCCAGCGTAACGAGGAAATAGTGCTCCGCCTGCTGAATAACGGTGCCTTTGTAATGAAAGTGGTTCTCGACGCAGAAGAGATATCGAGCATTGAGCACTCTGGCGTTTGTCTCTTCTTCAAACTCTTTCTTTAGGCGAGTCTCAAAGGTGTCGCCGAGTTCGTATTCGCCGCCGATGAAGGCCAAGCATGAAGATGGATCGTCCGCAGGCTGCTGGACCAGCACCGCGCCGTCGCCGCTCATAACGATCCCTGCGATCCTGATCCTCGGTATCTGTCGGGATGCTATCGCTCGGAAGAACTGATCTTGATTCAGAGCCATAATCTCCGGCATCGGTCAGCCGCAGGATAACGAAAGTCTTCGGCATCGCAATGACCGCAATGTCCGCTGGCTGCTCATTTCCAGTCGGCACTCGAACACGCGAAACTACCCATTTCTGCCCTTCACACCATCAGGCTGCTTTTAGAAGATTGGGTCGCGAGACAGAGGCACCGTAGGCGAATGCCAAATGACAACGCAAACAGTCAGTTACGACCGCCGGTCGGCAAACTGGTGCAAGCCGTTGAGATTTTGATTCAGGCGCTTTGCGCGCTGGCGGTGTGTCCCAGTGCGACGAAGACGGTGCGCACGATGCCGGCGGCATCTAGCCCGGCGTCGGCATACATCTTTTCGGGCTTGGCGTGATCGACGAAGCTGTCGGGCAACACAAGCGGGCGTACCTTCAGGCCGTTTTCCAGCAGCCCTTCATGGGCCAGGAATTGCAGCACGTGGCTGGCGAAGCCGCCGACCGCGCCCTCTTCCACTGTCACCAACACTTCGTGCGAACGGGCCAGGCGCCGGATCAGGTCCTCGTCGAGCGGCTTGGCGAAACGAGCATCGGCGACCGTGGTGGAAAGCCCTGCCGCGCCGAGTTCCTCGGCCGCAGCCAGGCAATCCTGCAGCCGCGTGCCGAAGGAAAGCAGCGCAACCTTGGTGCCCTCCCTGACGATACGGCCCTTGCCGATTTCGAGAACCGAGCCACGCTCCGGCAGGTCGACGCCGACGCCGTTGCCGCGCGGGTAGCGGAAGGCGATGGGGCCGTCATCGTAGCTTGCCGCCGTGCGCACCATGTGTCGCAGTTCCGCCTCATCTGCCGCGGCCATGACGACGAAACCGGGCAGCGTCGCCAAAAAAGTCGTGTCGAAGGCGCCGCAATGGGTCGCCCCGTCGGCCCCGACAAAGCCGGCGCGATCGATCGGGAAGCGCACCGGCAGTTTCTGGATCGCCACGTCGTGGACGACCTGGTCGTAGGCACGCTGCAGGAAGGTCGAATAGATCGCCGCGAAAGGCTTGAAGCCTTCGGTGGCAAGGCCGGCGGCAAAAGTCACCGCATGTTGCTCGGCGATACCGACATCAAAAGTCCTCGCCGGGAACGCCTCGCCGAAGAGGTCGAGGCCGGTGCCGTTCGGCATGGCGGCGGTGATGGCGACGATGCGATCATCTTCGCGGCCTTCCTGGACCAGGCTGTCGGCAAAGACTTTCGTGTAGCTCGGCGCGTTGGCCGGCGCCTTGGCCTGCGCGCCGGTGATGACGTCGAATTTGTTGACGCCATGATATTTGTCGGCGGCCGCCTCGGCCGGTCCATAGCCCTTGCCCTTCTGGGTCACGACGTGGATCAGCACCGGACCGTCGGCATTGTCGCGGACGTTCTTCAGCACCGGGATCAGGTGCTCGAGATTGTGACCGTCGATCGGGCCGATGTGATAAAAACCCATTTCCTCGAACAGCGTGCCGCCGGTGACGTAGCCGCGTGCATGCTCGACCGCCCGCTTGATGGCGCGATCGGCGCGCTCGCCGAGATAGGAGGTCAGCTTCTTGCCGAAATCGCGCAAGCCCAGATAGGCCTTGCCCGACGCCAGACGGGCCAGGTAGGCGCTCATCGCGCCGGTCGGCGGAGCGATCGACATGTCGTTGTCGTTGAGGATGACGATCAGTCGGGCATCGAGCGCGCCGGCATTGTTCATCGCCTCATAGGCCATGCCGGCCGACATGGCGCCGTCGCCGATAACGGCAATGACATTGTTGCGGCCCCCGGAGAGATCGCGTGCCATTGCCATGCCGAGGCCGGCGGAAATCGAGGTCGAGGAGTGGGCGGCGCCGAACGGATCATATTCGCTCTCGGCGCGCTGGGTAAAACCGGACAGGCCGCCCTCTTGCCGCAGCGTGCGGATACGGTCGCGGCGGCCGGTCAGGATCTTGTGCGGATAGGCCTGGTGACCGACATCCCAGATCAGCCGGTCGTCTGGCGTGTTGAAGACATAGTGCAATGCCACCGTCAGTTCGACCACGCCAAGCCCGGCACCGAGATGTCCGCCGGTATGCGACACGGCATCGATCAACTCGGTGCGAAGCTCCGATGCCAATTGCGGCAGATGACGTTCGTCAAGCGTCCTGAGGTCGGCCGGGATGCGGACCTTGTCGAGAAGTGGCGTATGGAGCTTTGCGTTCACTGGTGCTGGGGCCTGCTTTTTATTCATCTGCGAAATAGGCTGCTGGCCGGCGAATGTAAATGCGTGCGAGTGACGCGGCATAGCTTCAAACTGTTAGGGTTTCGTTTACGCGTCAAAAAGGACGCGCGGCGCTCTAAAGCGCGTCGCGTTCGACCGACCTCACGCGACGCGCTTTAGGTTGTTGTTTTATGCATGTCGTTAACGCAAAACCGCTGCACACTTTTGCGCGACATGCATTAATTGTCCGGCAGTGGAATGAACTCTTCTTCATCCCCCGGAACGATATTGAAACGGCCTGTCTTCCATTCTTCTTTCGCCTGTTCGATGCGTTCCTTCGACGATGACACGAAATTCCACCAGATGTAGCGCTTGGAGCCGAGCGAGGCGCCGCCGAACAGCATGAAATGCGCTCCACCCTCCGACGACACGACGATCTCGTCGCCGGGCCGGAACACCAGCAGCCGCTCTGCCGGGAAGCGGTCACCGGAGATCGAAACCTCGCCTTCCAACGTATAGATGGCGCGCTCCTCGGCATCGGCTGGGATTTTCACGCTGGCGCCGGGCGCCAGGCTGAGGTCTGCATAGAGCGTGTCCGAAGCGGTCACGACCGGTGACCGCAACCCGGAAAACGCGCCAATGACAACGCGTCCGCTGACGCCTTCAGCATCGATCTCGGGCAGACGCATGGCCGCGGTATTCTCGAAGATCGGGTCGACCTCCTCCTTATCGTCCGGCAGCGCCAGCCATGTCTGCAGGCCGGAAACCGACATCGGCGCACCGCGCAGCTCCTGCGGCGTACGCTCGGAATGAACGATGCCGCGACCGGCGGTCATCAAATTCACGTCGCCGGGCTGAATGACCATTTCGGTGCCGAGCGAATCGCGATGCCTGATCTTGCCGTCGAACAGGTAAGTGACCGTCGACAGACCGATATGGGGATGCGGGCGGACATCGAGCGCCTGGCCGGCCCGCAAAATCGCCGGTCCCATGCGATCGAAGAAGATGAACGGACCGACCAGCCGACGCCTGGCGGTCGGCAAGGCACGGCGAACCTGAAAGCCGCCAATGTCCTTGGCGTTCGGAATAACCATCAGTTCGATCTGGTCGCTGGCGAAGGCGTCACCGGGCAGAGGGTCGTTTCCGGGAAAGAAGCTCATGCGGTCTTCCTCAGGCGAAGCGGAGTGCAGACCTGGCTTTCGCCTTGGCCGCCACCTCGTCGCGATTGCGCGGATGCTGTGTCGTCTCGAGGCTGTCCAGCAATTCGCGCGCAGACGCGGCTATGGCCTCGACGGCGTGGTCGAACGCATGCTGGTTCTGTTTCGACGGCCGTGTCGTTCCGCTCAGCTTGCGGACAAACTGAAGTGCGGCATCGCGGACCTCGTCATCGGTTGCCGGCGGATCGAAATTGAACAGGGTCTTGATGTTTCTGCACATCGTTCGCAATCTCCTCT
Source organism: Mesorhizobium sp. WSM4829 (assembly GCF_055811475.1). Lineage (NCBI taxonomy): Bacteria > Pseudomonadati > Pseudomonadota > Alphaproteobacteria > Hyphomicrobiales > Phyllobacteriaceae > Mesorhizobium > Mesorhizobium sp. WSM4829. The sequence continues at coordinate 142,654 of NZ_JBVVQJ010000002.1, forward strand.
CGTCCTGGAGCCGTTTCAAGCGGGATGAGTATTATCCTCAATCATGATCATGTCGAAAAGCCGCACGGCGAAATTGTCGTTCGGGACCGTGCCTTACTCCGCATCCAGCGGCTCGGTCCCCACCGGCTTGCCGTCGCGCGAAAGCCTGATCTTCTCGACCTTGTCCTCGGCCGCCTTGAGCAGCCGGTCGCAATGGAGTTTTAGCGCCTCGCCGCGCTCATAGATGCGGATCGACTGGTCGAGCGGCACGTCGCCGCGCTCCAGATCATCGACGATTTTCTCCAGCGCGTCGAGCGCCTGCTCGAAGCTCATCGCCTTGACGTCTTCGTTGCTCTCACCAGCCATCGTCTATCCTTTCATCAGTCGCCCGACATGGGCGGCGACCGAAAATGCCAATCCCTGCAGATCGTAGCCGCCCTCGAGCAGGCTGACGAGCCGGTTGTCGCTGTGGCGACCAGCGCGCTGCATCAACTGGCCGGTTGCCCAGTCGAAATCGTCCTCGGTCAGGTTGATCTCGGCCAGCGGATCGCGGTGGTGCGCGTCGAAGCCGGCGGAAATGATGATGAGGTCGGGCGCGAAATTGTCGAGCGCCGGCAAGATCCGCGACAGGAAAGCGTCGCGGAAAACCTCGCTGCCGGTCTGCGGCGCCAGCGGCGCATTGACGATGTTGCCGGCGCCGGTTTCGCTCACCGCCCCGGTCCCCGGGTAAAGCGGCATCTGGTGCGTCGAGCAATAGAGCACCGACGGATCGTCCCAGAAAATATCCTGCGTGCCATTGCCGTGGTGGACGTCCCAGTCGACGATGGCAACACGCTCGGCCTGGTGCTGCCTTTGCGCGTAGCGCGCCGCGATCGCCGCGGTGTTGAACAGGCAGAAGCCCATGGACGTGGTCTTTTCGGCGTGGTGGCCGGGCGGCCGGGCGGCGACAAAGACATTGGCCACGTCGCCCCGAAAGACATCGTCGACGGCGGCGTTGGCAGCGCCGATCGCCGTCACGGCCGCCTGCCAGCTTTTCGGACTGGCGGTGGTGTCGGCGTCAACACGAGCGATACCGATGTCCGGTATCATAGCGCGGACCCGTTCGACGAATTCCTGCGGGTGTGCGTAGAGGATGGTGGCCTCGTCGCCTTCCGGCGCCTCGGCACGATCGAGGGCCGCAAAGGCCTCGTCGTCGAGCACGCGCTCGATGGCGCGCAGGCGGTCCGGCCGCTCCGGATGACCGGGCGGCGTTATATGCTCGAGGAAGATCGGGTGGGTATAAAGCCTTGTGACCATGCCCCCGATATAGGCGCGCCCGGCGGCTTTGACCATGTTTTGCAACCGCCAAAGGCAGACGTTCAACAGGGTTTAGGCGTTGGTGCTGGTTGGGCCCGGCGCGAGCTGCCGACCGAGACCAGCGCCTTCTCCTTGAGCTGCCCGAATTTTGAGGCGCGCTTCGCCCGTCCCATTCGAGGTCGCGCCTTGCCTTTGGTGGTCTTGAGACAGGCTCAGGCCGGCGATTTGTCCACCTCAGCCGGTGCTTGTGGACGGCCAGTGCTGCGGCCTTGCCTGAGCAGTCCCTCCAAAAGCACGTTGAACGCCTTCACCGCCTTTTTCGACGTCGCTTCCGGATTTTCCGAATTTGCGATCCACTGCGCGGCATATAGCGAGGCGCCGCTGACCAGCCTTGCTGCGGCTTCGGGATCAACGGCAACGATGGTTCCCTCGTCCCTCAGCTTTTGAAGGTTCTCGCTCATCGAGCGGATGCATTCGTTCTGGCTCGGCCATTGCGAAGGATCGCCGAGCACCGCCGGTCCGTCGCGAAGGACAATACGCTGGATCTCCGGCTCCAGCGCCATCTCGATATAGGCGGTGCATTCGTCGACAAAGCCCTGCCAGAGAGTGTCCGCCCTGACTGAGACGATCTTCAACCGGGCCAACATCTCCGCGTCGATCTCGGCGATGACCGCCTGGAGAAGGCCCTTCTTGTCGCCGAAGTGATGATAAAGCGCGCCGCGCGTCAGCCCGGCCGATGCGGTGAAGTCGTCCATCGAGGCCTCGGCATAGCCGACAGTGCCAAAGGCATGGCGCGCCGCCGCGACCAGTTTGGCGCGGGTCTCGGCGATCATCTCCCTGCGTGGTTTGTGCCCCATTCGCCCATTCCTTCACATACGTCTCGTATATAAATTGACATACGCGTCGTATGTCATTATCTGATTTGCATACGCCACGTATATAAGTGGATCGGCCTCAAAAATCCAGGAGTGTTCCCATGCCCAATCCCTATCGCGAAATATTCAAGGCAAGGGGAGCCAAGGGCTTCGCTGCAGCCGGCTTCGTCGCCCGGATGCCGATGGCCATGGCTCCGATCGGAATCGTCGCGATGCTGTCGCAGACGCATGGCGAGTACTGGCTGGCCGGCGCCGTCTCCGCGACATATGCGCTGGCCAATGCTTTTGTCGCGCCGCAGATATCGCGACTGGTGGACCGCCTCGGCCAGGCGCGGATTGTGGCGCCCACCACCGTTGTTTCCGTGCTCGCTTTCGTGGTGCTGATTACGGCGGCCAATCTGGACTTGCCGATATGGACACTGTTCGTGTCAGCGCTGCTGGCCGCCGCAATGCCCAGCATCCCAGCGATGGTGCGCGCGCGCTGGACAGAGCTCTTCCGGGATCGCCCCGAGATGAACACGGCGTTCGCCTTCGAATCGGCGGCGGACGAACTGGTCTACATCGCCGGGGCTTCGCTGTCGGTTGGCCTGAGCGTCGCGCTTTTCCCGGAAGCGGGAATGCTGGCGAGCACATTGTTCCTCGCCTTCGGCTCGACAGCCCTCATCCTGCAGCGCTCGACCGAGCCGCGCGTGCGACCGGTCGACCAGGGTTCGCGCGGATCGGCAATCCGCCTGCGGCCGGTCCAAATCATCACCTTCGCCCTGATCTTCATCGGCGCGACCTTCGCAACCACGGAGGTGAGCACCGTGGCGATCACCAATGAGCTCGGCCAGCCGGGCGCCGCCAGCCTCGTCATCGGCGTCTATGCCCTCGGATCGTTCGTCGTCGGCATCGTCCTCGGCGCTCTGAACCTGAAAACACCGCTGCAAATTCAGCTTGCAATCGCGATCGCCATCATCGCGCTCACCACTCTGCCGGTGCTTGTCGCAGACACGGTGCCGCTTCTGGCGCTGGCTGTCTTCGTTAGCGGTGTGGCGATCTCGCCGACCTTCATCACGGCATTCGGCCTGATCGAGCGGCGCGTGCCGGAGGCGATGCTGACCGAGGGCGTGACCTGGGTCATGACCGGCATTGGCATCGGCATGGCGCTCGGCTCCTTTGCCGCCGGATGGGTGGTGGACGCCTTCGGTGCACAGAGCGGCTTCCTGGTGTCGGTGGCGGCGGGCACAATCGCGCTGGTCACCGTGTTGCTCGGAATGCGCAGCCTTGCCACGGGCGATAGTGACATCTCCACGCGCGAAACAGCCGCGGTTCCTGCCGAATAGTCTCCATGCGTCCGGTCCCAAGCGGGACCGGACGCACCCGGCGATCCGCTAAACCAGCCCTAAAGCGCGTCATGCGACGCGCTTTAGGTTCTTGTTTTTATGCATGTCGTTGTCCCAAAACCGCTGCGCACTTTTGGGCGACATGCATTAGAGAATCTCGGTATTGGCGATGTGGATGCCAAAACCTTCGAGGCCGACATAGTGGCGTTCGCGCGAGGCAATCAGGTTGATCGAGGAAATGCCCAGATCCTTCAGGATTTGCGCGCCGAGGCCGATCTCGCGCCATTCGCTTTCGCGGCGGCGCGCCTCTTCATGGTCCTCGCGGTCGCCGGCGGCCGGCCGGTTGCGCTCCTGATGGGCGACGCCGACGGAACCTTCGCGCAGATAGACGATGACGCCGCGCCGACGCTCGCCCATCGATTTCATGATGCCGTCCAGCCTGTGGCCGGTGCCAAAGACGTCAGTCACAACATCCTCGGAATGCAGTCGCACCGGCACCTGCTCGCCGTCGCGGATGTCGCCGAAGACGATCGCCACATGGTGCATCGAGTCCCAGGGCAGCGTGTAGGTGAAGACCTGCGCCTTGCCGCCGGGCGTGTCGATCTCCGAACAGGCGACACGCTCGACCAGCGTTTCCTTGCGCTGGCGATAGGCGATGAGGTCGGCGACCGAAATCTGCTTCAAACCGTTCTTTTCGGCGAAGGCCTGCACCTGCGGGCCGCGCATCACGGTGCCGTCATCATTGACCAGCTCGGAAATGACACCGACCGGCGGCAGGCCGGCAAGCTTGCACAAATCGACCGCAGCCTCTGTATGGCCCGAACGCATCAGCACACCGCCTTCGCGCGCAATCAGCGGAAAGATGTGGCCGGGGCGGACGAAATCGGAGGCGCCGACATTGCCGTTGGCAAGGTTGCGCACGGTCAATGTGCGGTCGTCGGCCGAAATGCCCGTCGTGGTGCCGTGCTTGAAATCGACGCTGACGGTGAAGGCGGTGGTGTGGGCCGAGTCGTTGTCGGCGACCATCGGCGACAGGTTGAGGCGCTTGGCCTCCTCGCGCGGCATCGGCGTGCAGACGATACCAGAGGTATTGCGGACGATGAACGCCATCTTTTCCGGCGTGCAATGGACGGCGGCGACGATCAGGTCGCCCTCGTTCTCGCGCCCGTCATCGTCCATGACGACGACAATCTCGCCGCGTTCGAAGGCGCGCAGGGCTTCGACGATCTTCTTCTGGTCGTAAGGCATAAGGTGCTCGCTTCGCTCGCAGGGAATAGGGAGTAGGCAGTAGGCAGTAGGGAAAAGAAAAAATTGGCTGTGTCGGTGAGTAGCGTAACATACTGCCTACTGCCTACTGCCTACTGCCTATTCCCTTCCCCGTCTGTCCCCGATGACGCAAATAGTGATCGGCGATCGCGCAGGCAACCATCGCCTCGCCGATCGGCACGGCGCGGATGCCGACGCACGGATCGTGGCGGCCCTTGGTCATGATCTCGACGTCGTTGCCGTCCTTGTCGATCGACTTTCGCGGGGTCAGGATCGACGAGGTCGGCTTGACAGCGAAGCGCGCGACGATCGCCTGGCCGGTCGAGATGCCGCCGAGGATGCCGCCGGCATTGTTGGACAGGAAGACCGGCTTGCCGTCATTGCCGATACGCATCTCGTCGGCATTTTCTTCGCCGGTGATGCGGGCGGCCTCGAAGCCGTTGCCGATCTCGACACCCTTGACGGCATTGATCGACATCAAGCCCGAGGCAATGTCCTGGTCGAGCTTGGCGTAGATCGGTGCGCCCAGGCCTGCCGGAACGCCGTCGGCGACGATCTCGATTACTGCGCCGACCGAGGAACCCGCCTTGCGGATGCCGTCAAGATACGCGGTGAAGACGGCGACCGATGCCGGATCGGGCGTGAAGAATGGATTTTCGGCGTCGCCAACGAAATTCCAGTTCCAGTTGGCGCGGTCGATCGATTTTTCGCCCATCGACACCAGCGCGCCGCGCACGGTCATGCCGGGCACGACCTTGCGGGCCAAGGCTCCGGCCGCCACCCGCGCCGCCGTCTCGCGGGCCGAAGAACGGCCGCCGCCGCGATAGTCGCGCAGGCCGTATTTGGTGTCGTAGGTATAATCGGCATGGCCCGGCCGGTATTGACGGGCGATCTCGCCATAGTCCTTGGAGCGCTGGTCGACGTTCTCGATCAGCATCGACACCGGCGTGCCGGTGGTGATCATGGTCTCGCCGTCGTCATCCAGGATGAAGCCGGACAGGATCTTGACCTCGTCGGGTTCGCGACGCTGCGTCACAAAACGCGATTGACCCGGGCGGCGCTTGTCGAGCTCGGCCTGGACCTCGGCGCGCGTGAAGCGGATGCCGGGCGGACAGCCGTCGACGACGCAGCCGAGCGCTGGGCCATGGCTTTCGCCCCAGGTGGTGACGCGGAAAAGATGGCCAAACGTATTGTGAGACATGAAAACCAGCCCTGCCGGCACCGCCGGCTTAGCGCATGACCCCGAAAATCGGAGCGATTTTCGGGAAGGATCATGCGCAAAATCAAAAGTGCCACAGCGTCGTTTCTGCGTCAGGACGCGCGGCGCCGTAGCTGCGTTCTATTGGCGTTTTCCGCAGCGGTCAAACTGTGATCTGGCGGATTTAGTTTTGACACATTCGGTTGGTTTCTGCTTCCCTCGACCCGTCTGTTGAACACCGTCTGTTGAACACCCGCCGCCACCGAGCCGGCGCAATGATAAGAGGACGATGATGCGTATCCCGATCGGCGCCGTTGCCGCCATGTTGCTGATTTCCACCGCCGCCTTCGCCGGCCAGACCGAAGGCCTGATCAAAGAGATCGACAAGGAGACGTTGACGCTGACACTCGACGACGGCAAATCCTACAAGCTGAATGCCGAAACCGATCTCGAAGCGCTGAAACCCGGCATGGACATCGTGATCGCCTACGACGAGACAAACGGCGAGAACATCATCACCGACATGCAATTGCCGGATAGCGATTCAACCGAATAGACCCATTCAGTCTGGGCGGTGCTGGCTATTCTCGCGAGCAACGCGACCAGTTTCGCGATGGGTCTCGGTTCCTGGCGATTTCGCAAGTGACTCGCAAGTCACCCGCGAAAGCTTCAACTCTGCTCCCGATCAAACCCGGCAAGCCAGTCTTGCCTCGGCTTGCGGCGTCCGGCTGAACTTAACCTCTCACGGAGTGAAGTCGCTAAATTCGGACGGCAGGACTGCATTCTCACCAATTTCTAACCTGAATCTCTCGTATCCTTAACAGCGGGTCCTCTATGGTTTCTCCGTGCTGAAACGGCGTCGCGGAAATGTTGCGCCGATCTGCGCGAGCCATCCTGCACGGTGGCCTTCTCTGCCGCGAAGGGGGTATTCTTGAATCCGATCGGTTTCGGGTTCTCAACGCCGATGGACACCGATGGGCATCAGGTCTCGCATTCTTGTATTTCAGCTCATTGTCGTGGGGGCAGTCGTGATTATGGCGGCTATCGTCTACATCACCATTCGCTCGACAACCTACTACACGCAGCGCGTGCAATGGGCCAACAACCAACTGGAAGCCGTCACCGCGCTTACGGTCAACGCCAACCGATATTCTGAGCAGATCGCCGAGTTCCTGTTAATTGGCGAACCGGAGCGTCCCGACTACGAGAGCGCCCGCGCCGAACTTGAGGCCGGATTCGAAAAGCTCGCGCAGTTGACCAGGGGAGAAGCCGAGTTTCTTCTGGGCAGCAGCGAACAGGAGAACGGCGGTGACGAGATCTTCCGCGTCACGCGGATGCGCACGCTCTACGGAGAAATCGCCAAAGCCACGTCGGACGCAATCAATCTTCGCAACCAGGGGCGCCAGGAAGACGCGGTCAGGATTTTTCGCCGGGACATCGAGAACCGTTTCGACGCCGAGTTCGAAAACATCCTGGAAGCCGCGCGGCGCGATGAAGAGGAAGAGGTCGTGCGAACCGAGCTGCAGGCAGAAGCACTGTGGCGACGCCTGACCTGGATCACGGCCGCGCTTGCGTTGGCTGCTGTGGTTCTCTGCTTCGTCGCTGCTTTCCTTCTCGCCCGATCATTGATGCGCCCGATCAGCCTGCTGACCGAAGGCACAGAGGCGATCAGTCGTGGTGATCTCGACCACCGGATCGCCTTCGATGGCCGCGACGAACTTGGTGCGCTCGCCAGGCGGTTCAACGAAATGGCCACGCATCAGCAAGACCAGCGCGACCGGCTGCTCAATGCCAAAGCAGAACTCGAGCAGCAAGTTGCCGCACGGACCGCCGAGCTTGCCGCGGCAAACCAGCGGCTGACGGAGCTCGACCGGTTGCGCGTCCAGTTCCTCGCCGACATCAGCCATGAACTGCGCACTCCACTGACGGCGCTTCGCGGTGAAGCGGAAATTCCGCTGCGCCATGGTTCAAAGCCAGAGGCAGTGTACCGCGATGCGCTCGAACGGATTGTCACTCAGAGCCTGGAGATGGGACGCCTCGTCGACGATCTCGTTTTTCTTTCTCGTTCGGAAACCGATACAATACGCTTCGAGCCCCGCCGAACGGACCTCGTTACCATCGTCGCCGATGCGGTCCACGAGGGCGAAATCCTGGGGCGCGCCAAGGGCATCTCGATCAAGGCGGCCTACAGCACCCGTCCGGTCTGGGTCACTGCCGACGCGCAGCGGCTCAAACAGGCTCTGGTGATAATTCTGGACAATGCCATAAAATACTCTCCGCGCGATCGCTCGGTGAACTTGAGCATGACCGTTATGGACGGGCATGCGGAGATTGCGATACGCGACAAGGGTTTGGGCATTCCAGCCGAGGAAATACCCAAGGTGTTCGAGCGATTTTACCGTGGCCGAAGCCCAAGGGCGTCGCGCCAACTTGGCAGTGGCCTCGGTCTGGCGATCGCGAAATGGCTCATCGAAAAGCATCGTGGCGAGATTGCGCTCACGAGCGAGGTCGGGTCTTTTACTGAGGTCGTGGTCCGGCTTCCACACGCTGACGCAACCGCGTCTGCGGATGCGAACGCAGGTGCCGCCGTGGTCGTTCTGAAAAAGCGGCTGCGTGCAAAAACCGGCTCGGAATAAACAACGACCTCCTTCGTTTCCTGGATTACGGTAGTTGAGGCGGGAGCTCGGCGGAATGACCGCGCCCACCGCGAGGCGGGGAATTCTCTGACTCCCCGCAATACCCGGGGAGAAGGTGGTGTAAATGTCAAGGATTCTGCTGGTAGAGGACGACGATCGCATCGTCGGCTTCATCAAGCGAGGGCTCGAAGCCGAGGGTTACGTTGTCGACGTGACCGACAGTGGCGGGGATGCGCTGGCGATGGTGCGGGAGACGCCATATGCGCTGATCGTTCTCGACCGAATGCTTCCAGGAATTGACGGCCTCGAAGTATGTCGCATGCTGAGACGCGAGCAGCACCAGCATCTTGTCCTGATGCTCACGGCCAGAGACAGCCTGCAGGACAAGGTCGAAGGGCTGAAGGGGGGCGCCGACGACTACCTGACCAAACCTTTCGCCTTCGACGAGCTGATCGCGCGCATGGAGGCGCTGCTTCGCCGCGGCTCCAGCACAGGCACGGACCCGGTCCTCAGGGTTGGCGATCTGGCGCTTGATCCGGTCGGCAAGAAGGTCTGGCGCGGCGAACGCGAGATCAGCCTTACGGCCAAGGAATTCAGGCTTCTCGCGTATCTGATGTCGCACTCCGGCGCTGTGATCAGCAGAACCCGGCTGCTCAACAATGTTTGGGATCTGAGCTTCGACCCGGAAACGAAGGTGGTCGATGTCTACATTCGCTACCTTCGCAGCAAGATCGAAAGCGTGGACGAAAAGCCGCTCATAAAAACCGTGCGCGGCTTCGGCTACGTGATATCGGCTTGAAGCCAGCGGGTCACCCACGTTTTCAGGAAATAGGCAGTTCTCTCACCAAGCTCTAACCTGATGCTTGCCATAGTCTAATCCTGGCCTTTCCGAAATCTAGCCGGACTCCCACGCTGGTTTAGCCGCCGTGGTCATATGCTGCCACATGAAGATACCGACCCACCCCGAATGCGTGCGGAGGCGGCTGACTTCGCCTGGTCCTCATGAAACCGGAAACTTCGACGTGATTGAGACTGATCAATTCGGAAAGCAGCTTGTTGCATTTCTTCCGAACCTGCGCCGTTTTGCGATTTCCCTTTGCCGTTCCCGCGATCTTGCCGACGATCTGGTGCAAGCGGCTTGCGAACGCGCGCTTGCCAACACCGAGCGCTTTGAACCTGGAACCCGTTTTGATGCGTGGTTGTTCCAGATCCTGCGAAATCTGTGGATTGACCACATCAGAAGGCAGCGCACGGCCGGCCCGCAGGAGGACATCGAGCAACGGCAGGACCTTGTCGGCGCCTGTGGCGAGCGAGATGTCGAAGCACGCTTTACCCTGAACAGCGTTGCCCAGGCGATCACCGACCTGCCGGACGATCAGCGCGAAATCATTCTCCTGGTCTGCGTCGAGGACCTTTCCTACAGGGAGGCGGCCGGCGTTCTCGGGATCCCGATCGGGACGGTGATGAGCCGGCTGGCGCGCGCCAGAAAGAATCTCGCCGAGGCAGTCGGAATAAATCCCGACTTGCCACGTTCACCGGTCATGAAGGGCGAGAACAGAAATGATAAGATGCGAGTTTGCTGACGAAACGCTCATGGCCTTTGCAGACGGCGAACTTGACGACGCGACTGCCGCAGCCATCGAGAAAGCCATGCAGCCGGATATCGCCAGCCGGGTCGCCCTGTTCCTGGAAACCCGCATTCAGGTCAAAGAGGCACTGATGCCGGTTCTCGATGAACCCGTTCCCGAACGGCTCAGCCAGTCCGTGCAGCGAATGATCGACGAAGCCAGGTGGCGCAGCGTTCCATCGCAAGCCAGCGAGGGCGCACGTGTCGTTGCCTTCAGGGCGAGGCACAATCAGGCAATGCCGCGCCCCCAGGCATCCTGGATCATGCCGCTGGCTGCTTCGCTGGTTGCAGTCGCTTTTGGGTTCGGCGGATATTTTTTTGGGCTTGCCATCCAAAACCAGCCGCATGGACTTGAGGTGGCAGGGCAGGACAGCCCTCTTTCAGAGGCGCTCGGGCAGGTGGCGTCCGGCGAAGAAACCGTGCTGACAGGCTCCACCGACAGGATCCGTGCCGTAGCCACGTTTCGCGATGGAACCGGTTCCTTGTGCCGCGAATTTGAAATCGATTCCGCCAACCGCTCGACCGTCATATCCGTGGCGTGCCACTCGGATGATGGTTGGGCGGTGAATTTTGCCGTCGTCGCGCCCGCACGCCATGGCGGATATGCACCGGCCTCGTCTACGGAAGCGCTCGATTCCTATCTCGCGGCAACCGGAGCGCATGAGCCTCTGTCACGGGAAGACGAGGCGGCGGCATTGAGATCGTTGGGCCAGTAGAAGGCGGGCCCGTGGGCATGCTTTTGGGCGACATGCATTAGAGCCAGTCCAGGCTTCGGCCCTCCAGCCTGAGCAAGCGATCATGCGGCACATTCAGCCTGGCGGCTTCTTTCTCGGGCATTCCCAGCACCATGCGGAACAGGACGCGCACGACGCCGCCATGGGTCACGCAGACCGTCCGGCGGTCCAGCGCGTCGAACCACGGCTTTACCCGTTCGAGCAGCATTTGATAGCTTTCGGCGCCCTCGCCGGGCGGCAGGAAATTCCACTTGTCGAGGCGCCTCTCCCTGGCCGAGCCGAGATGCCGGGCCTCGAGTTCGGGAAAGGTGAAACCCTGCCAGTCGCCGAAACTCATTTCGACAAGGCGGGGATCGATGCGGTAAGCTTGGGGATCGAGCCCCATCGCCATGCGAATGCGTTCCATGGTCTCACGCGTTCGCCGCATCGGGCTGGCGACAAAATCGAAATCTTCGGGGTTTTGAACGAGTTCCGCCAGCCGATGGCCATTGCCGGTCGCCTGCTCGCGGCCGAGCGGGTTGAGATCGGTGTCGGCCTGTCCTTGCAGCCGGGACTCGGCGTTCCACACCGTCTGGCCATGGCGCGCGATGTAGACGAGCGGATACATCAGGTCATCCGGAGAGCGGCAGGCGGGAGGGTATATTCGACGCGGGTCTATTCCTTGACGGTCGAAATATCAGGCGCGTCGACCGCCTTCATGCCGACGACATGGTAGCCGGAATCGACATGGTGGACCTCGCCGGTGACGCCGCGTGAAAGGTTTGAAAGGAAATAGACCGCAGAATCGCCGACCTCCTCTTGCGTCACCGTCTGCTTTAGCGGCGAATTGTATTCGTTCCACTTCAAGATGTAGCGAAAATCGCCGATGCCGGAGGCTGCCAGCGTCTTGATCGGACCGGCGGAGATGGCGTTGACGCGGATTTTCCTGGCGCCAAGGTCGACGGCCAGATAGCGCACGCTGGCTTCGAGCGCTGCCTTGGCAACACCCATGACGTTGTAGTGCGGCATCACTTTTTCCGCACCGTAATAAGTCAACGTCAGCAGCGAGCCGCCATCAGTCATCAGCGCCTCGGCGCGCTTGGCGATGGTGGTGAAGGAAAACACCGAGATGTCCATCGTGCGCAGGAAATTGTCGCGCGTCGTCTCGACATAGCGGCCTGTCAGTTCGTCCTTGTCGGAAAAGGCGATGGCGTGGACGAGGAAATCGAGCTTGCCCCAACGCTTGGCGATGTCGTCGAATACCGCATCGAGCGTTGTCGGATCGGTCACATCGCAATGGCCGGCGACATGGGCGTTGAGTTCCGCCGCCAGCGGCTCGACGCGCTTCTTGAACGCCTCGCCCTGATAGGTCAGGGCGATTTCGGCGCCATGGTCGACGCAGGCCTTGGCGATGCCATAGGCGATCGACCGATTGTTCGCGACGCCAAGGACAAGCCCGCGCTTGCCGGCCATAATGCCTTGTCCACCCGCCATCTGAGCGCTCTCCGCAAGATTTGCTGCTTCGTGAAGTGGCTATCGCACAGGCACAGAGCCCCTTCAAGCGCTCAAAACGGACAGTGCCCGCCCGGCTGACCTTCCGACCTGGATGCCATGCAGCAGTTCTGCAAGCGTAGTTGTGCGTCGACGAGGTCACTCGATCCTGAAACGAGGCGCATCTGCCGGCGCCAACGCCAACAGGTCGCGAACAAGTTTCCTCGTCATGAATTCACCGGCATCTTTCGCATCCGAGATGTCCATGGCGAACGCTCCGGGACCGCCGATCACGCTGGAGCGGAAATATTGCCCAAGTTCCGCATCCTGCCCCAGGACCAATCCGTTGATCGTAAAACCTTGCGCCAGCGCCGCGTCTCGCGAGGATTCTGTTCCGCCCGCGAAATTGTCGGTTCCGTTGGCGCAGATGTTCATGACCGCGCGATCCGTCGCGTGCGGCGATGACGTCAACAGGAGCGAAGCAAAGGCGATCGCCTCCGACATGTTTGTCAGACGATCGTGCATCGCCGCGGGATCAGCGTCGCCGTCCTGCTCCATATCGCCGCCTCCGTAATGGGTTCGGTCGATGAGCGTCACCGAAGCGAGCGCCTGAGACACGCGCGCGGCGTCCTCGGCCGAGCCGATGACGGTCCAGGGCACCAACAGGTCGAACTTGCCATTGCTTGACCATGTGAAGACGGCGAACCCGATCCGACGCCGCGGGCCGGCGGTGGCGGCGCGCAGGAAGTCGGGGTGGACGAGCGCCCGCACGAGCCCGGCCTGCTGGAGCCATTCCTCATATCGGCCGATCGAGTCCGATACGTCGATTGCTGTGACGACATTGGCGTCGGTGCCCGGCACGACCGCGTTGGCCGCTGGCGAAGCGCCGCACAGGAAGACCATCAGTGGCAGGGCGAGGTGAAGGGCGCGCCAGCGGCAAGGTTTCGCCGGCATGGCAGGCTTCGACTTCACCCCCTGGTGTTCTGAACGACGCCGGAACCAGCGCGTTGGAACGGACGGAAACAGGTGCGACAGCATTGGCTCCTCCCGGAATGATCCCGGGGGTAACGGGCCGGAGCCAAACTTATTCCTCCTGTTCGCGCGGCCGTTTCCGCAATTCGGTTATGTCCGCTTTGAGAATGGCAGGCTCGGATCCATTGCCTGAAGATCCGCATCACGCCCCAGCCCGCGATAGAGGATGAACGCACAGCAACAGGCGACGGCAATCGACAGCATCTCGCCGCCGTCTTCCGCGTAGCCAACGAGCTTCGAGCCCGTCAGGAAGTGCAACATGTCAACCACCACGGCAAAACCCACAAGACACGCGAACAGCAGCAAAAACACCGATCCGAGGGCTTGTTGCCTCGGTCTGCTTTGCCAGAATGACCACAACAGCGGCGCCAGCAGGCCGAGCGCGACCGCCGACCAGGTGATGATTTCCCCGGTGTCGCGAGCCCGCATGCCCGGCAGCGAAACGAGGTCGAATGTCGCTGCCAGCAGCAGGCCGCCGCGCTCATGGAAACGGGTGGCGTCGTCGAGCGTCACAAAACTGAAAATCAGGGACCAGGCAAGAAACATATGCTCCCTGGTTCGAAGCCAGACGCCGAACAGAAACAGGGCGCAAAGCGCGGCCTGCCCGTAGTTGAACATCTCGGGCAGCGATCCATCCCTGCTGATGTTGAGACGCGCTGGCAGATCGTAGTGTGAAATTCCAACAGATCGAAGCGCCTCGATCGCGAAGGGAACGGTGATGACGAGGATATTCAGGCATATCACTATCAGCGCGAAAACCCTGCTGAACCTGTCGTTTCGATACATCGCCCGGATTTCCGCGAACGCACTTTCCAAACTCGATAAAGCATGACCCAGCAATCCGACGCGCTCCTTCGTTGCTCTTCGTTTGACGGACAATTTCGTTAGTCGACCAATGGGCTGGAAACGGGGCGGCCGCGGGTTTATTCCGCCCGCGCAAAAGAAAACGCTCTCGGCGACGAGCGACTGATCCGCCTGGCGCGAGCCGGCCGTGTTCCGGGCGGCCATCGAGCGATGTCGCGGAATGCGGCTGAGCCCTGCAGTCGAACAAGACGGACAGGTGAGAGACAAGAGCGTTTGCGGCGCAGCGCGCCTTGACGCGCCAGGCTAGCGTTTGCGGTTGCGCATCAACGCTTCGAGATCGCTGTCGCCACCCTCAGGGAGCATCAGCCGCACATGCGCGTAGAGATCGCCGTGACCGCCGACTTTTTCCGGCAGGCCCCTGCCCTTCAGCCGCAGGACCTTGTCCGAGCTCGACCAGGCGGGAACATTGACTGCAACCTTGCCGGTCGGCGTTTCGACCGCCACCTTGGCACCGAGCACGGCATCCGCCAGCGCAATCGGCAGGTCGGCGTGGAGGTCGCGGCCTTCGACACGGTAGCGCGGATGCCGCCGGAAGCGGATCTTGACCAGCGCATCGCCCGGTTGCCCCGGCCCTTGCTCGCCCTGGCCTTTCAGCCGGATGGTCTGGCCGTCTTCGACATAGGCTGGCAGCTTGACTGCGACCTTGCGCCCGTCGGGGAACATCGCCGTTACCTTCTCGGCAGTCGCCGCTTCTTCGATGGTGATGTCGAGCATCACGTTCAGGTCGGCGCCGGTCGGCGCCTGCCGGCCGGCACCCATGCCGGCGCCGCGCGAGAAGGTCTCGCCGAAAATCTGGCTGAAGATGTCGCTGCTGCCGTCGAACGGATCGCCGCTCGGACGGCCTGAGCGAAACTCGAAACGCGAGCCGCCCGGCCCTTGCTGCCGGCGAAAACCGGCGAACGGATCGGCGCCGCCGGCGGCGCCCTCGAAGCCTTGAAAGCGCGGCTTGCCCTCGGCGTCGATTTCGCCACGATCGAAAGCCGCACGGTTCTTCTCGTCGCCGACGATCTCGTAGGCCTGGTTGGCCGCGGCAAACCGCTCCTTCGCCCTGGGATCCGGATTCTGGTCCGGATGATGCTCCTTGGCAAGTTTGCGGTATGCCGATTTTATATCCTTGGCCGATGCGTTCTTGGCAACGCCCAGCACCTCATAGGGGTCGCGCATGCTTCCTGCCCTGGAGAAGGAGTGAGTCCATGATTGCCATCTATATGCGCTCGCATAGGAAGAAATTCCAGTAGCTTACGGTCATATGATGGCGGAAAATCAGAGCGCTTTGAAGTCCTGCATCCGCCAGGCGCCGGCGCCGGCCAGGCACACCTCGCCCTTGAACAGGGCGACGCCGTCGAAGCTTTCGCGTGAGGCGGTGAAGCGGCGGCAAAGCTGGCCGTTGTCCCTGGACTCCGCCAGTTCGGTGATCGAGCCGCGCGAACCGGTATCGGAATTGGCCCAGGGAACGGCCTGCCCGCCAAGTTCCTGGATATCGGCTGAAGACACCGCGTTGCGGATCGTCGCCTGGTCCGAGGCGTGATCCTGGTCGATCGGCAAGGCAGAGGCAGGCGTGCTGCTGGTCAGAATCGTACGGTCGACCTCCGCCTGCTCCAAACTGAAGCCGCCGGCACCGCAGGCGGCAAGCGGCAAGGCGACCAGCACGATCGCGGCGGCCTTGACCGCAATTTGCGCGCTGGCCGAAGCAATAAGGCCCCATTGCCTGCTGTCAAAAAGTTGCGCGATGCGCGACAATCGGCAATCTCCCCCGGCCGGCAATAAAATTTGGAAAAACTATGAGCGAAACTGAGTTAACAAGCGGTGACTTTGCCGAGGCTGCCGAGCCATTCCGCCTGTTTGCCACATGGCTTGACGACGCGACGAAGAGCGAGATCAACGATCCCAACAGCGTGGCGCTGGCGACCGTCGACGCCGAGGGCATGCCGAATGTGCGGATGGTGCTGCTCAAGGGGTTCGATGAAAGCGGATTTGTGTTCTACACGAATTTCGAGAGCGCCAAAGGCCGCGAGATTCTTGGCAGCATGAAGGCGGCGATGTGCTTTCACTGGAAATCGCTGCGCCGGCAGGTGCGTGCACGGGGGCCGGTGGAGATCGTTACCGAGGCGGAAGCGGACGCGTATTACGCGACACGTCCGCGCGGCAGCCGCATCGGGGCATGGGCGTCGAAACAGTCGCGGCCGCTGGAGAGCCGCTTCGCACTGGAAAAAGCCGTTGCCGAATACACGGCGCGCCATGCGATCGGCGAGATCCCACGACCCAAACACTGGTCGGGTTTTCGCATCGTGCCGCAGACGATCGAGTTCTGGCACGACCGGCCTTTCCGGCTGCACGATCGCATTGTCTTCTCGCGCAACCCTGAGGGCGGCTGGGACAAGACAAGGCTTTATCCCTGAGCGGCTGGTCCCTTAAGCGACTTCATCAACGAGCCTGGGCAATCCTCACGAGACGATCTGCTGATCGACGTGAACGGCGGCCTTGCGATTTTCGGCTTCGATATACGTGAAGATGTCGTCACGATCGCAGAGCGCAAGCCGTGCCCAGCCTCAAGACTCACCTGCCTCGGTCTTGCGAAGCGCTGCCGCCCGCCGTCCAGCAAAATGGGATTCGGCGTCAGCGTCTTCAACGTCCGGCCGGGTATCCTCGAGCGCCTGCAGAACTTTCGCCCGGAACCAGGCATCGTGGGCGTCACTGTTGCTGACGAGTTCGAGCGGCAAGGCGCCCTCATTGGCGGTGCGCGCCAACAAGATGCGGACGGCATCGGAAACCGTGAGCCCCATGTTTTCCAGAACCGCCGTGGCGCGTTCCTTCACCTCAGCGTCAATTCGGGTCTGGACCAGTGCGTTCGACGGCATGGCAGTCCTTCGCTAGCAGCCAATGTAATACATGTGCATGACATATGGCAGACTCTAGTAGCGCCAGCTAGGCCTTCTTCCTGGTCATGAAGGCCATCAAGGCGGCGCGGGCCTCGTCGGATTTGAGCCGCGCGCGAAAATGCTCGCTTTCCTGGCCGATGCGGTCAACGAGGTCTTCACGCGAGCCGCGCATCAAGTCGCGCGCGATCTTCAGCGCTTGCGGCGGCTTGGCCGCAACCTGCCCGGCAGCGGCAAGCACGGCGGCTTCGAGTTCGTTCTCCTCGACCACCGCGTAGATCAGCCCGGCGGCTTTCGCCCGCTCGGCCGAAAAGCCTTCGCCGAGGCCAAGCAGCGCGAAAGCGCCTTGCCGGCCGAGAATCTGCGGCGCAAGCAGGCTCGAGCCGGCCTCGGGGACCAGGCCGAGATCGACGAACGGCGTGCGGAATAGTGTGCGCGGCGTGGCGAAGGTCAGGTCGCAATGCAGGTTGAGCGTGGTGCCGATGCCGACCGCGATGCCGTCGACGCCGGAGATCATCGGCTTTTCCGTCCTGGCCAGCGCCATCAGGAAATCCCAGACTTCGGTGCCGCCCTCGCCGCCGGTGGCGACGACCATGAAATCGGCAAGGTCGTTGCCGGACGAGAAGGCGCCTGGAACACCGAGGAAGACATGGACGCGGATCGCCGGATCGGCGTCGCCCTCGGCAAGGGCTTTGGACATTTTCGCATACATGGCCCGCGTCAAGGCGTTCTTCTTGTCCGGTCGGTTGATGCGGATGATCTGGATGGCGCCCTGGCGCTCGACGAGGATGTGGTCTGTCACGGGTGATCCTTTGTGAAACGCCGGGCTTTTGTGAAACGTCAACCTGGTGGCTGTCAGGCAGAAATCAGTGTCTGGCCGGCCGTGGCAAGGCTGTCGGCGCCGCCGATGACACGCTCCTTCAGCGCGCTCGCCTCGCCAAGCAGGTTTTCGGCGTAAAAACGGCAAACGGCGATGCGGCTTTGGTCGGCAAGCGCGCCGCGCGCCAGATAGGCGCCGCCCGCCGCCAGCGAGATCAGCCGCAGATACGGCGTCGCGCCGGCCAGCGCCGCGTCCGAGCGGCCGTCTGCGAGCAGCCCTTGCAGGAAGCGCGTCGCCTGGCTGAGATCGTCGAGCGCCTGGTCGAGGCCATCGGCGGTGCGGCCAAAACCTTGAAGGTTCGAGGTCCGCGCTTGATTGGCGACGGCTTTCAGTTCGGCGATGTAGCCATGCACATGCTCGCCGCCGCCAAGCGGCAGCTTGCGCGCCACCAGGTCTATCGCCTGGATGCCGTTGGTGCCTTCGTAGATCGGCGCGATGCGCGCGTCGCGATAAAGTGCTGCCGCACCGGTCTCCTCGATGTATCCCATGCCGCCATGAACCTGCAGCCCGAGCGAGGCGACCTCGACGCCTACATCGGTGGAAAAGGCCTTGGCCAGCGGCGTCAGCAGATTGGCGCGCTCCTGCCAATGGATGGCTTCATCGCCGACGGACACGCGCGCGTGGTCAATGGCGTGCGCGCAGCAATAGCTGATGGCGCGCGCAATCTGGGTCAGCGCCTTCATGGTCAGAAGATTGCGCTGCACGTCGGGGTGATGGACGATCGGCGCCATGCCGCTGCCATCATAGCTCGCGGCTTTGCCTTGCCGGCGGTCATTGGCGTAGGCGAGCGCCTTCTGCGTGGCCGTTTCGGCGACCGCAACACCCTGCATCCCGACGGCGAGCCGCGCATTGTTCATCATGGTGAACATGCAGGCGAGGCCCTTGTTTTCCTCGCCAATCAGCCAGCCGATCGCGCCGGGGGCGGTCCCTTCGAAACCGTCGCCATAGATCATGGTGCAGGTCGGCGAGGCGTGGATGCCCAATTTGTGCTCCAGCCCGGAGCAGAAGACGTCGTTGCGTGCGCCAAGCGCGCCGTCGTCGCCGATCAGGAATTTCGGCACCAGGAACAGCGAAAGGCCACGCGTGCCGGCCGGCGCGTCCGGCAGCCGCGCCAGCACCAGATGGATGATGTTGTCGGTAAGATCGTGCTCGCCATAGGTGATGAAAATCTTCTGGCCGAAGATGCGGTAGGTGCCGTCGCCGGCCGGCTCGGCGCGGGCGCGCAAGGCATTCAGATCCGAGCCCGCCTGCGACTCGGTCAGGTTCATCGTGCCCATCCATTCGCCTGAGACGAGCTTTTCCAGGTATTTGGCCTTCAGCGCCGGTGAGGCATGCTTGTCGAGCGCTTCGACCGCCCCCATGGTCAGCGTCGGGCCGATGCCGAAGGCCATGGCGGCGGAGTTCCACATTTCGAGCGCGGCGACGCCCAGCATGGTCGGCAGCGCCTGGCCGCCGAATTCCTCCGGCGCTGACAGAGCGTTCCAGCCGCCGTCGATCCAGCGGCGATAAAGTTCCTTCCAGCCGGGCGGCATGGTGACGGCAGCGCCGCTCAGCACCGCGCCTTGCTCATCGCCGATCTTGTAGAGCGGCGCGACCTCTTCGCTGGCAAAGCGGCCGGCTTCCGCCAGAATGGCGTCGACGAGGTCTTCGCCAAGGTCGCCAAAAGTGCCGGCGTCAAGCGCCGGCTTCAAGCCAGCCACATGCTTCAGCGTGAAGGCGATTTCCTCGACTGGTGCCCGGTACATGCCGCTCGCTCCTCCTCTGTCCGGCAAGCCAACTTAAGATCCGTGCCGACACAAGACCATCCGCTTTTGGGCCGCCTCTCCATGTTCTTTTTACGTAAACGTCAAATTTTGTCACGCAGATTTTGCAATTGGAACTGTTCACGCTAACATCGGCAAAAAGCCGGACAAGTCGACCGGCGACCAATCAAGAATACCGGAGGGGACCGCCCGTGCTCGCCAGACCTGACGCCTATCGCTGCACCGAATGCGGCCTGCCCTATCGAGCGGCAGCTTTTTGGCACCATCGGGGGAAGATCGAGGACGGCGCCGCCTATTGGTCGGATCGCGGCATCCTGTGTTCGCCGCAATGCTCGCTGGCCCATCACCGCAAGCGCCAGGCTGAGGGGACGCTGCCGCAAGCGCCGGCGCCCGACCCGTTCCACCCGCTCGCCCTCCGTTGATGACCAGCAAAGCCATCCCCGGCACGATTGCGGCGGTCGCCGCGGGCCGCCGAAAGTATTTCCTTAACCATGGCGGTTCAGGATCAGGCTTTGGCCAGCAAGGATCTGCTGTTTGAAGCCGCCGGCGCACCCTCTTCGCCGTCCAGGACTCCTCGCCGTCGCGACCGCGACGGCAATGGCGTTGGCGCCGGCACAAGCCTCGGACTTCTCCGCGCCCTGGAAGAAGACCGACCGGGCGCTGGTGATCGACGCCTACGAATACAATCCCATCGATTGGACCGAGCTCGCCACCGACAAGCGCATCGTCGGCTTCATCAACAAGGCGTCCGACGGGATGCCACCAGCGTATTTCTGTTTCGGCGACGAGACCGCGACGCGGCTCTGCAAGGCGCTGTGGAAGCGCCATGCGGTGGCACAGGAACTGTTCCAGACGCGCAAGGTGGTGGCCAAGGCGCTCGGCCTGAAATGGGGTGCTTACCATCTCGCCCGCCCGGGCAACCCCGTCGGACAGGCCAATAATTTCATCAATTTCGCGAAACCTGGTCCGGACGACCTGCTCGCCCTCGACATCGAGGATGACGACCCGACGAAATGGATGTCGCTCGAGGATGCAGAGGAGTTCGTGCGCCATGTGCATCGGCGTATTGGCCGTTTTCCGGTGCTCTACACCAACGGCAAGACCGCCAAGCACATCGCCGACAACAGGTACAAATACCGGCTCCTGTCGCGGCTGCCGCTCTGGTATGCGCGCTACAAGCCCGACATCGGCGTGCATTTTCCGATGGGCAACTGGCAAGGCTACGCACTCTGGCAGTTTTCGGCAAAAGCCAATTGCGGCCGGTTCCGCTGCCCTTACCGGGTGGCTGGCACGCCGAACGACATCGACGTCAATGTCGCACCGATGGATGCCGCCGCCCTGCGCGCGCAATGGCCGTTCGGCGGCCTGATCGACGCGCAGCCGGATTACCTCGCCTCTATACCGCTGCCACTCTCGCGGGCGGCTGGCCTTGCCGGCAATGTCACCCTTACCTATGCGACCGTGGCGCCGCCGCCGAGCTTCACCGAAATGGTCGCCATGTTCAGCGCGGGCTGGGCCAAGTTCCGCGGCAGCTTGCAAATGCCTGCCGTGGGGACAGCGCTGCGTCTTCCGCGCCGGATCGCCGACTATCTGGGGTGGCTGCGAAAGGAAAAGCCCTCCGCATCGGCCGTTGAAGCCGTGTCCACCGATCCGGTCAGCACTGCGTCGACCGAGTTGGATCGTCGCCCCCGCTAATCTTGCCCCCGCTAATCTTGCCCCCGATAATCTTGTACGTCAGCGCGCCTGCTCGCGGGCCACGGCCTGCCAGCCGATGTCGCGGCGGCAAAAACCTTGCGGCCAATCGATCCGGTCGAGCGCCGCGTAGGCTCGTCGCTGTGCCTCGCCGACCGTGCCGCCGGTCGCCGTGACACCGAGCACACGGCCGCCATTGGCGACCAGCGCGCCGCTGTCGATGGCGGTGCCGGCATGAAAGATCTCGACGCCTTCGCCCGCGGCCTGTTCGACGCCGCGGATGACCGAGCCCTTTTCCGGGGTGCCGGGGTAACCCCTTGCCGCCATCACCACGGTGAGCGCCGCCTCGTTGCGCCAGCGCACTGAGGTATGTGCAAGCTGGCCGTCGGCGGCAGCGTTGAGCAGGACCAGGAGATCGTCCTTCAGCCGCATCATCAGCACCTGGCATTCCGGATCGCCGAAACGGGTGTTGTATTCGATCAGCTTCGGCCCATCGCCTGATATCATCAGCCCGGCAAACAGCACGCCCGAAAACGGCGCGCCAAGCTCGGCCATGCCGCGCATGGTCGGCTCGATGATCTCGCGCATGGTGCGGTCGATCATCTCCGGCGTCATCACCGGGGCCGGCGAATAGGCCCCCATGCCGCCGGTGTTCGGGCCGACGTCGCCGTCACCGAGGCGCTTGTGGTCCTGTGCGGTGCCGAATGGCAGCGCGGTGACGCCGTCGCACAGGCAAAAGAAGCTCGCCTCCTCGCCGGTGAGAAACTCCTCGACCACCACCTCCGCGCCGGCCTGTCCGAAGGACCCGTCGAAACAGGCGTCGAGCGCTGCCAGCGCCTCGGCCAAATTCATGGCGACGGTAACGCCCTTGCCGGCGGCGAGGCCGTCGGCCTTGATGACGATCGGCGCGCCCATCTTTTCGACATAGGCCCTGGCCGACGCCAGATCGCCGAAGCGGCCATAGGCGGCGGTCGGGATGTCGTATTTCGCACAGAGATCCTTGGTGAAACCCTTAGAACCTTCCAGCCGCGCCGCCGCCCTGGACGGGCCGAAGACGCGAATGTTTTCAGCGCGGAGGTCGTCTGCAATGCCGGCGACCAGCGGCCCTTCCGGCCCCACCACGACGAGGTCGATCTTCTTCTCCGTGCAGAACCGGGCCACCGCCGCGTGATCGGCAATGTCGAGCGTCACCAGTTCGGCTTCGCGGCCGATGCCTGGATTGCCGGGCGCCGCGTAAAGCTTGGTCAGCAGCGGCGAGGCCGCGATCTTCCATGCCAAGGCATGTTCGCGGCCGCCGGAGCCGATCAACAATACGCGCATGCCCAGATCCCTTGCCATTCCACGATCAGGACTGCGCTATTGCGCCCCGTACGATGGGTCAAGACATTTGGAAGACTTTGGGCGCAATTCCACACGGGAACGGGGAATGGTTCGGCCCGCTTGACGCTTGACGGCGTTCGCCGCTGCTGCCACTTCAGCACGATGGAACCCATCCAGTCGAAAGCAGCCCAGGGCCGCGTTGCCGATGCGCCGAGCGGCCACTGGGTCTACCGCATCCTGCCACGCTGGCTGTGGCCCTATGCGCAGCTTGCCCGGTGGGACCGGCCGATCGGCTGGCAGTTGCTGCTGTGGCCGTGCTGGTGGTCGGCAGCCCTTGCCGCGAGTGCCTATCCACGCCCTACTGATCCCCTGCTCTCGCTGCTGCCGGCGCCATGGTATCTCGTGCTGTTCCTGATCGGCGCCGTCGCCATGCGCGGCGCCGGCTGCACCTACAACGACCTGGTCGACCAGGACATCGACAACCAGGTGGAACGCACGCGCTCGCGGCCGCTGCCGGCGGGAAAGGTCACGCGCCGGCAGGCCTGGGCGTTTCTCGTGATCCAGGCACTGGTTGGACTCGCTGTGCTTCTGCAGTTCAACAGCTTTGCCGTCCTGCTCGGCATCGGCTCGCTCGCCGTCGTCGCCATCTACCCGTTCATGAAGCGGTTCACCAATTGGCCGCAACTGGTTCTCGGCCTTGCCTTTTCCTGGGGTGCGCTGATGGGATGGGCGGTCGAATTCGGCAATCTCGATGGCCCGGCCGTCATGCTCTATATCGGCTCGATCCTGTGGGTGATCGGCTACGACACGATCTATGCGCATCAGGACAAGGAAGACGACGCCATCGTCGGCGTGCGCTCGACCGCACGCCTGTTCGGCGACAACACCAGGACCTGGCTCGTCGGGTTTTATGGCGGAGCGCTGGTCTGCTTCGCCGTCGCCTTCGCGGCGGCGCAGGCGCCAGTGCCGGCGCTGGCCGGGCTGGTCGCCGCCGGCGCCCATATGGCGCGGCAGATCACCGCGCTCGACATCGACGATCCCGACCAGTGCATGCTTCTGTTCAGGTCGAACAACCAGGTCGGCTGGCTGGTTTTCCTTGGCCTGATCGGCGGTGCGTTATGGGTGGCGCTGAAGCCGCTGGTTTAGGAAGTTTTCCCTTCTCCCCTTGTGGGAGAAGGTGGATCGGCGCGCAGCGCCGAGCCGGATGAGGGGTGTTGGAAGAAATGAGGCGTTGGCGTTTGCTGGAACACCCCTCATCCGACCGAGCTTCGCTCGGCCACCTTCTCCCACAAGGGGAGAAGGAAGAACCGCGCTCATCCGACCTCGCTTCGCGAGCCACCTTCTCCCACAAGGAGTGAAGGGAAAGCGCTCGCTCTATTCGTCCCGCGAAATAATTTCCTGGCCGCCGATCACCAGCCTGAGGCCGAGGGCGCCGGCCCTGCGGCGGGCGAGGAAGCGCGGACGACGCGTGGTCGAAGGCCGACCCCTGCGGCGGTCCTGCGCGGGCAATGTCTTGATGGCGGCGCCAAGCGATTCCTCCAGGGTGCGGGCGATGCCGTCGGATTCGATCAGAAGCATCGGCAGACGGTAAGCATCGGCCCAGGCGCGCCAGTCGGCGGCGACATCCTCGAGATCGTCGGCCACCAGCAGCGGCACCGACAGCATCGGATCATTGTGCAGAAGCTCCAGCGTCACCGTGACATTGCCGTCCGGATCCTCCATTGCGCGGGCTGCCACGCCACGAAACGCATTGGCGGGCAGAGCGATGAACGCCCGCAGGCCGCTCATCTCCAGCACGCGGCGAATGACGGCGCCACGATGGTCGATGGTGAAGGTAACGTCGCCATAGTCGTCGCGCGTCGCGTAGCTTACCACCTGCGGCAGGCGGAGTGGGTCGAGGCGCATATTGCGCCCAGCCCAGACTGGCTTCAGTCCAGTGTTCATATCGTGCCTTTCCTGTCTCTCCTGAGAGCCGGTCTTCCGGTTCTCCGGGCCGGTTTTTCCGGCCTCGTTGTGGGGAAACATTAGCGCGGGCTTCTTATCGCAGCGCTTAAGAAAGTCGGTTAAATTTTGCTGATCTCGAGGCGATGGTTATCGGAATGCAACCATTCACAAGACGGCGAAAGGATCAGATAACCTTACCGGGATTCATGATGCCGGCCGGGTCGAAGGCCGTCTTCACCCTGCGCATCAGTTCGATCGCCATCGGCGGCGCTGTCGCGATCAATTCATCCCGCTTCAGCTGGCCAATGCCGTGCTCGGCCGAGATCGAGCCGTGAAGGCTGCGCACGACATCGTGCACGGCCTTGTTCAT
Source organism: Mesorhizobium sp. WSM4829 (assembly GCF_055811475.1). NCBI lineage: Bacteria > Pseudomonadati > Pseudomonadota > Alphaproteobacteria > Hyphomicrobiales > Phyllobacteriaceae > Mesorhizobium > Mesorhizobium sp. WSM4829. The sequence goes on from NZ_JBVVQJ010000002.1 coordinate 167,801, forward strand.
GGCGTGATAGAGCCGGAGAAACGCTTCGTCATCGCCGCCGACCGGCCGGGAGATGTTGTAATGGAGATTGCCGTCGCCCATGTGGCCGAAACACACCTCGCGCGCACCGGGGCTGACCGACTGAACGGCGCCGGCTGCCTTTTCGATGAATTGCGGGATGGCCGCCACCGGCACAGAGATGTCGTGCTTGATCGAGGCGCCTTCGGGCTTCTGCGCCTCGGGCAGCAGCTCGCGGAAATTCCAGAAGGCATCGCCCTGCGCGATGCTCGCCGCAATCACCGCATCGCCGACGATCTCCTGCTCGAGGCCGGCTGAGAGCACCTCCTCGATCAGGGCCCTGGCATCCTCCGCCGAGCGGCCCGAAGAGATCTGCATCAGCACATACCATGGCCAATCGCCGGACAGCGGCCGCACGACGCCTGGCGCGTGCAGAAGCGTAAAATCGTAGGGCCTCTGGCCGATCAGCTCGAAAGCAGTGAGTGCCGCACCGGCGCGATCCATCGCCAGGCTGAACAGGGACAGTGCCGCCTCAGGTGACGACAGGCCGGCAAAGGCCACCTCGCGCCCCTTGGGCTTGGGGAAAAGCTTGAGCACGGCGGCGGTGATGACGCCGAGCGTGCCTTCCGCACCGATGAACAGGTTTTTTAGATCGTAACCGGTGTTGTCCTTCTTCAGCTTGCGCAGATCGTCGAACACCTCGCCGGTCGGCAGCACCACCTCGACGCCGAGGCACAGCTCACGCGCATTGCCATAAGCGAGAACGCCGGTGCCGCCGGCATTGGAAGAGAGATTGCCGCCGATCTGGCAGGAGCCTTGCGCGGCAAGCGACAGCGGAAACAGCCGGTCGGCGGCATCGGCCGCTTCCTGCAGCGTCTGCAGGATGACTCCGGCCTCGACGGTGACCGTGTTGGACAGGACGTCGATCTCGCGGATGCGGTTCAGCCGCGACAGCGACAGCACGATCTGGCGGCCGGACGTGTCCGGCACCTGCGCGCCGACCAGCCCGGTGTTGCCGCTTTGCGGCACGACCGGCGTTCCCGTCTCGGTTGCCAGCTGCATGATGCGGCTGACCTCGTCGACACTGCCTGGCCTCAGCACCAGCGCCGTCCGGCCATGCCACAGACCGCGCCTCTCCGTGAGGTAAGGCGCGATATCCTGCTGGTCGCGAAGCGCATATTTGTCACCGACGATTGCCGCAAAGCGGTCGATGAGGGCGGGGTCGATATCCCTTGAGATGTCGTTCATGGATGGGAAACTATGGTGCTCGGTCGATCTTGTCACGAGGGGCGGCGGCACGCGAAAGCCGGTCGTTGATCGCCTCGCCCAGCCCGTCGGAGGGGATCGGCTCGACGGCGATTGTCTTGGCGCCGCTGCGATCGAGATCCTGCATGTGGGCAAAGAGGTTGGCCGCGGCCTCGCGCAGGTCGCCGGTTGCGGACAGGTTGCGCAAGGCGGCGGCGCCTTGCCAGCCTTCGGCACGGCGCGGGCCGAACGCTAGCAAGGCTTCGCCCTTTGCGACTCTTGCGGCGTTGACCCGCACCGCAGCAACCGGCGCGTAATGCGAGGCGAGCATGCCCGGCGCCTCGATGCCCGCCGCGCCGCGCCGCAGCTTCATGCCGGCGGTCGCTTCGATCTCTTCGGCGGCAATGCCGCCCGGCCGCAGCAGCCGCAGTGTTCCGCCCTCTATCTTCACGATTGTCGATTCGACCCCGACCGACGTCGCGCCGCCATCGACCACCAGCTTGATTTTTGGACCGAGATCGGCGGCCACGGCCTCGGCCGTCGTTGCGCTGATCCTGCCTGAGGAATTGGCGCTGGGCGCTGCAAGCGGGCGTCCGAGCCTGGCGATCAGCTGGCCACCAAAGCCTTTCGGCATGCGCAGCGCGACCGTATCGAGCCCGGCGGTGACCAGCGGATGAATGCCGTTGCCGGGCCGCTGCGGCAGCACCAGCGTCAGCGGTCCCGGCCAGAATGTCTGCGCCAGCCTTTTCGACACGGGATCGAACAGCGCGATGCGCTCAGCCATCGCCAGATCGGCGACATGGGCGATCAGCGGATTGAAGCGCGGCCGGCCCTTGACCTCGAAGATGCGCGCCACGCCAACGCCATTGGTGGCATCGGCGGCCAGCCCGTAGACGGTTTCGGTCGGAATGGCGACGACATCGCCGCCTTCGAGCAGCGCCAGCGCCCGCTCCATCGCCTCGCCGGCGGCAAGTATCTCAGCCACTCTCATCACCTCACAGATGTGGGTGCGTAATACGGTGACGTTCACGGGGCAAGTGCGGGCGGAAGCGAATTGCCAATCACTAAAATGCTGGCTTTCCTGGCAAGCCCGCATCAATTTCCGGACGCTATGGTGCCGGCCTGTTGGGCAAGGGGAACTATCATGGTCTGGGTGCGTATCCTGGGAGCGCTTGGCCTCACTCTGGCGGCGGGCACAGCACAGGCTTCGTCCTTCGTTGTTCCCGGTGCACCATCCTTGACGCCGTCCGTCATCAGCCTCGGTGCGCCTGAACCGGCGAAGGTGGCTGGCAACTCCTCGACGCCATCGATCGTGGCGCTCGGCGAACCAGTGCCCGATGTCACCTATGAAAAAGTTTCTGCGATCCCGAGTCAGCCCAAGCCCAAGCATGATTTCACGCAAAGCCCGATGATCATTCGCGGCGGCATCGTCGGTGACGCCTTCACAAAGCCGGCGCCCAGCCCCGCACCTGCTGCGGCAACTGCTGCCGCAGCGCCCGGGGCAGCTACAAAATCCGACAAAAAAACAACGGCAACGAACAGCCCGCCTGAGCCCGCAGCGCCGCAACCAACGCCCATCCCCGAGATCGACCAGGCCAGATAGAAGTTCGCGGGACGCTCGCCTGAACTGCCAAGCCTCAGCCGGCGATCTTCGAGAAATCCGCGACCTGGTCGGTCGCTGCCCGGATGCGCGCCAGCAACGCCAGGCGGTTGGCGCGCACGGCCTGGTCCTCATCATTCACAAGAACGCGTTCGAAGAATGAATCAACCGGTTCACGCAACGCGCTAAGCGCCAGCATGGCGGCGGAAAAGTCTTCGTTGTGAATCGCTTGGCCGGCTTCCTTCTCGGCCTGATTCACCGCGGCAAACAGCGATTTCTCGGCATCTTCCCGGAATAGAGCCGGCTCAACATGTTCGGCGATCGTCGTTTTCTTCTTCTCCTCGGCGGCCAGGATGTTGGCCGCGCGCTTGGTGCCGGCAAGCAGGTTCTTGCCGTCCTCGGTGTCTAGGAAAGAGCCTAGGGCTTTGACACGACGGACGATTTGCAGGAGATCGTCGGACTGCGGCGTGATGACCGCATCGATCAGATCATGCCGCGCGCCCTGGTCGCGGAGATAGACCTTTAGGCGGTCGTGGAAGAAGGACAGGAGGTCGGCGCTAAAGGGCCGTCCGGACGCGAGATAGTTCGCAATCTGGTAAGGGCGGTCGAAGAGAGATGTCAGTGCAAGCCGGACACGATTCTCGACCAAAATCCTGATCACTCCCAGCGCCGCCCTCCTCAGCGCATAGGGGTCTTTCGACCCGGTCGGCTTTTCGTCAATCGCCCAAAAGCCGACCAGCATGTCGAGCTTGTCGGCGAGCGCTACGGCCACCGATACCGGATCGGTCGGCACGCGGTCCGACGGGCCCTGCGGCTTATAGTGCTCCTCGACGGCGGCGGCGACCGAGGGATGCTCGCCTTGCAGCAGCGCGTATTTGCGGCCCATGGCGCCCTGCAATTCCGGGAACTCGCCGACCACCTCGGTGGTGAGGTCGGCCTTAGCCAGGACGACAGCGCGACGTGCGAGCGCGGTAATCTCCCCCCTTGAGGGGGAGATGTCGCCGAAGGCGACAGAGGGGGTCGGCGCGTCCTGGCGCGACGCCCTATTATGGACAGAGAATGCCGGCGCTTCACGCGCAACGCCCCCCTCTGGCCTACCGGCCATCTCCCCCTCAAGGGGGGAGATTGCGCTCGCCACTATCGGCGCCAATTCTTCAGCCAGTTGGGCAATCCGCTCCACCCGCTCACCCTGCGTGCCGAGTTTGGCGTGGAAGGTGACGCCGAGATGGTCGAGGCGGGCCATGCGCTGGTCGAGCGGCTTCTTGAGATCGAGCCCGAACTTTTCCGCCGATGCCTGCAACTGGTCGAGGTCGGGCAAATCGCCCTGGTCGGTCTTCCAGAAATAGAGCGCGTCGGAAAGGCGGGCGCGTACCACCTTGCCGTTGCCGTGGGCGATCTCCTTGCCGCCGTCGCTGGCCTCGATGTTGGCGGTCAGGACGAAGCGGTTGGAAAGCTCCTCGCCGGCGCCCTGCGGCCGCGTCACAAAACACTTCTGGTTGGCGCGGATCGTCAGACGGATCACCTCGGCCGGAATGGCGAGAAAGTCCTGCTCGAATTCGCCCATCAGCACGACCGGCCATTCGACCAGGCCTGACACTTCCTCAAGCAGCCCCTCGTCCTCGACAAGGTTGAGCCCGTTGGCGAAAGCGAGATTCCTGGCGTCGGCAAGGATGATCTGCTTGCGCCGGTCGGCGTCGAGCACAACCTTCGCCGCCTCCAGCTTGGCGGCATAGTCGTCAAAACGGCGCACGCCGATGGCGCCCGGCGCATGAAAACGATGGCCGTAGGTGATGTTGCCCGAGCGGATGCCGTCGATCTCGAAATCGACGACCACCGGCTCCTCGGTCTCCGGGCCGAAGGTGCAGAGGATGGACTGCAGCGGCCGCACCCAGCGCAACGATCCCGGTTTCGCCGAGGCCGGCCCCCAGCGCATCGATTTCGGCCATGGAAAGTCGCGGATGATGCCCGGCACCAGTTCGCCGATTATCGTCTCGGCCGCCCGGCCCGGCTTCGCAATATGGGCGACATAGAAGTCGCCCTTCTTCGGATCGGCGTGGACATGCGCCTCGGCGATCGAGGAAAGACCGGCCTTGCGCAGAAAACCCTGGACCGCCTGTTCGGGCGCTTTGGTCGAGGGTCCCTTGATCTCCTCGCTTATGTCCTTCGAGCGCGCGGTCACGCCGCGAATGTCGAGTGCCAGCCGGCGCGGCGTCCAATATTCGCGCGCCGCCTCATAGGTCAGCCCGGCCTCGACCAGACCGTCCGTCATCATCTTCTTCAGGTCGCCCGCCGCCTTGCGCTGCATGCGCGCGGGAATCTCTTCCGAACGAAGTTCTAAAAGCAGGTCGGGCATAACTTAGCTCCTCACCCTCCCCTCGATGGGGAGGGTCGGCGCGTCAGCGCCGGGGTGGGGTGGCGGCGTCTCGGTCACCAGCGCCTTGCGCTATCTCACGGGGCGAAGGTGTGATTTCCGTTCTTCCACCGCCGCATAGATCGTATCGAGCACGGAATCCAGTTCGTTTTTTATCTCGTGGTTCCAGAAGCGGATGACGCGATAGCCTTGGCTTTCGAACCATTTCGTTCGAGTCTCATCGTGGCGCTGCTGGTCATCAAAACCGTGGTGGGCACCGTCGACCTCAATGATCAACTTCAGCCGATGGGACATGAAGTCAGGAAAGTAAATCCCGACCGATGCCTGTTTACGGAAGTGCGTGCCTTCCACAGGGATCCGCCAGAGATGCCGCCACAATATGCGTTCCTCATCGGTCATTGCCGCGCGAAGCCGCTGCGCAGACTGCAGCTTGAACCGGTCAAGCTTCGGCATTGGCAAAATCGCCCCGAGGGGGGGGGGGGGGGGGGCGCCCCCCGGCCGCCGGGGGGGGGCCCCCCCCGCGCCGCGGCGCGGGGGGGTGGGGGGGGGGGGGGGGGGGGGGGGGGGGGGGGGGGGGGGGGGGGGCCGCCCCCAACCCACACGGGGGGGGGGGCCGG
>NZ_JBVVQJ010000002.1:173640-342361 GCF_055811475.1 Mesorhizobium sp. WSM4829
AATCTGCGTTCCCCAGCGGCCATGCCCGCCCCAAGCCGCGGCGCCGCCTGCCGCTTGACCCGGTCACGCTTCGGCATTGCCAAAACCCCCCCGCCCCCCCCCCCCGCCGCTCCGCGGCGACCTCCCCCATCGAGGGGGAGGTAAAGAGGGCATAGCAACTCGGCTGGTCCCATGCAATCGGCGCATCCACGGACGATTGCCAAAAATATGCCGCTGCCTGTCGGGCCAGAGCGGGACCATCCGTCCTTGGGTCAAAGATCTCCATGAACCGAACGCGGCGCTGAAGCGACCAACGCTCAGGCAGAGAACTATTGGCTGAACGACCATGAAGACGGCATCGACATTCCTGCAGATCCTCGCGCTCAGCGCCTGTTTTGCGGCGCAGGCTCATGGCACGTTCACGATGCCCGGCGTTAGACAAGCGCTGCGGACAATGGCTGGTTCCAGCGGTCAAGGCGTATTGCCAATCAGCGCTTCAGTCGAAATCGCAAACAGCCTCTGGAGCTAGAGCATCGGACCCGGCGGCACGTTCGACTTGAAAGTCGCCGCTAAGCCGCCAGTCCACCTGCCTGCGTCAGCAAAAACGCCTCGCCGCAGGCTTTCGCCAGATTGCGCACCCGCAAGATGTAGCTCTGCCGCTCGGTGACCGAAATCACGCCGCGCGCGTCGAGCAGGTTGAAGACGTGGCTGGCCTTGATGCACTGGTCGTAGGCGGGAAATACCAGACGGTGGTATCCCTCCCCCTTGAGGGGAGGGTGGCCAGACGAAGTCTGGCCGGGAGGGGTCGCTCGGGCAGTGCTCGACGCCCTACTTGCGGTGCCTTCTGAGGCGACCCCCTCTGCCCGCTCCGCGGGCATCTCCCCCTCGAGGGGGGAGAAGGGCGCGCCGGCATCGAGCAGCGCCTTGCACTCGGCTTCGGCGTCTTCGAAATGCCGAAGCAGCATCGCGGTGTTGGCGAACTCGAAATTGTGCCGCGAATATTCCTGCTCGGCCTGCAGGAAGACCTCGCCATAGGTCACCTTATCGGCGCCGTCGCGGCCGTTGAAGTTGAGGTCGTAGACATTGTCGACGCCCTGCACATACATAGCCAGCCGCTCCAGCCCGTAGGTGAGCTCGCCCGCCACCGGCGCGCATTCGATGCCGCAGACCTGCTGGAAATAGGTGAACTGCGACACTTCCATGCCGTCGCACCAGCACTCCCAGCCCAGCCCCCAGGCGCCGAGCGTCGGGCTTTCCCAGTCGTCCTCGACGAAGCGGATGTCATGCAGAAGCGGATCGACGCCGATCGCCGCCAGCGAGCCGAGATACAGTTCCTGCAGGTTGGGCGGGTTCGGCTTCAGGATCACCTGGTACTGGTAATAGTGCTGCAGCCGGTTCGGGTTCTCGCCGTAGCGCCCGTCCTTGGGCCGGCGCGAAGGCTGCACATAGGCCGCGTTCCAGCGCTTTGGCCCGAGCGCGCGCAGCGTCGTCGCCGGGTGGAACGTGCCGGCGCCGACTTCCATGTCATAGGGCTGGAGAACGACGCAGCCATAGTCCGCCCAGTAATTATGCAAGGTCAGGATCAGCCCCTGGAACGAGCGGCTGGGATGCATATGGGCTGGGATATCAACTGTCACGGCGGCCTCGACGGGAAAGGCGGGGATGCGGCCCTCCCTAGAGCGCCCACCGGCAAGCGTCAAGGCAAGGGGCCGGCCGCAGCCAGGGCAATCGGGTGAGTTAACGCGTGACATACGGCGAAACGGCAGGGACGTGGCGGCCTGATCGTGGCCCTTCCTGGGAGCCAGAGATGAGAGCGCCCAGCGATCAGTCCCGCGCCTCAGCCGTCGGCGGCTCTCATGTGTGGTATCATCGGGTGGGGGGCCAGCACCCTCGAGGAGACAAAAGTCATGGATTCCCAAGGGACGGCTCAGATGTCCTCCGTCGATTCTCTTGCAGCGAGTTTATTGTCGGCAACATTGATGTTCGATCGGGCGTCGTTGCTGGCGCTCGAGGCTTTAGCTGCCGAATCCGACCGTCGGGTCCTGAGACGCGGTGAGGTTCTGGTTCGCGAAGGCGATGCGTCGGACAGGTTTTTCATCGTGCTGTCTGGACGCTTTACGGTACACAAAGGAGATTCGACTGGATCGGTCGCCGAGATCGCGCAGGGTGAACTCATCGGTGAAATCGGTTTCTTCGCGGGACTACCCCGCATGGCCACTGTCCTTGCAGCGCGCGATTCGATCGTCCTTGAAATCGGTCGCAATCATTTCGAGAAGGCGGCCGAGACATTGCCGAGCCTGAGAGAGGCGGTCACGGTATTTCTGGCGCGCCGGTTTGCCATCCAAGCTCCGAGTTCGTCGCGTCTCAAGGAACCTGCCAAGATCCGAACGCTTGCGATCATTGCAGCCGGCGGAAGTCGCATCTCACCGGTGTTCATCCAGCACCTGCGGCAAGCGTTCGGCGCGGCCACGCGCGCTCGGTTCGTTTCCCGGCTTGACATCCAAGCGAAGTTCCCAGGTCATCCGATCGACGACCAGCCGATCCTTAACTGGTTGAACGAACTGGAGGCGGAAGCCCAATTCATCGTCTATGTTGCCGATGAGGAACCTAATGAATGGACCCAAGTCTGCATTCGCCAGGCCGATACCGTCTTGTTGCTGGCCAACGCATCCTGCTCGCCTCGTCTGAACCCGTCTGAGGAACTGACGCTATCGGTCCATCCGCCATCGACCAGTCGGCTTGTCCTAATTCACGACACTCGCTCGGCTGCGGTCTCCGGTACCTCTGCATGGCTCGATGAGCGACCCTATGTTGACCAGCATCATCATGTTGCGCTGGACGACGCGTCTGATTTCCAGCGCCTGGTCCGATTTATTTCGGGCAAGGCACTGGGCTTCGTGGCGGCAGGGGGTGGGTCCCTCGGCAGCGCTCATTTAGGCGTCTACAAGGCTTTCGTTGAGGCGGGCGCTTGCTTCGACTATCTCGGCGGGACAAGTTCCGGCGCGGCGATGATGGCCGGCTTCGCAAGAGGCTTGGATGCCGACCAGATCGACCGAGGCACCCACAACATATTTATCAAGAGCCGGGCGTTTCGCCGTCCCACCTTGCCGCATTTCGCGCTTCTGGATCACAAAGCGTTTGATCGGGCCCTTCGGCTGGAATACGGCGACGTTCTGATCGAGGATCTTTGGCTTCCGTTCTTTGCACTTTCGACCAATCTGAGCAGCCGTCAGCCCCATGTCCACCGTCGTGGAAAGCTCTGGCACGCCGTTCGGGCGTCCGGCTCCATCCCGGGCGTCCTGCCGCCGTTCTTTACGGATGACGGCGATATGCTGGTGGACGGCGCTATCATGAACAATTTGCCGCTGGAGCAGATGAAGGAGCTCAAGACCGGACCCAATGTCATCGTTACCTTCGGGTCGAGTGCACCGCAGAAATACGACATAGACTATGACCGTATCCCCGGAGCTTCCGAACTGGCATTCGCCTTGCTGAACCCTTTCGGTCGTGCCCGCTTGCCTCGGGTTCCCAGCATGCTTCAGGTCATTGCCTCGAGCATGCTGGCACACCGGCCGCAGGACATTGCCGTCGGCGAAGAGGATATCCTGATCTGTCCGGAGGTTTCCAACACGATCAGCTTCATGGATTGGAGTCGGCATTCCGAGTTGTTTTCGGATGCCTACGACCGTACGACCCGATGGATCGAGGAACAGAACGACTCAGGGCTCCGAGCGGTGCTCGGCACCGCGCACGATTAGCATGGCTTATAGTCCAGACCCCTAAAGCGCGTCGCGTTCGATCGACCTCACGCGACGCGCTTTAGGTTGTTGTTTTATGCATGTCGTTAACGCAAAACCGTTGCACACTTTTGCGCGACATGCATTAGCGACAGCGGCGACGAGCCCCGCATAATCGAATTCAGAAGTATTCAGCCCTTTGGCGCAGTCGTCGGTTCGGGCTTGACCTTCGGGGTTTCCTGCGCCGTGTTGGATTCGATCGGCGGCAGGCCCTTCAGCAGTTTCTGCTGCAAGGCGGCGAGCACGCCGGGATCCGGCTTGAGGTCGCGAGCCTGGTTCCACTGGAAGGTGGCTTCCAATTTGCGGCCGACGCGCCAATAGGCATCGCCAAGGTGATCGTTGAGCACCGGATCTTCCGGCTTCAACGAAACGGCACGTTCCAATTCGCGCACCGCATCGTCGAATCGGCCAAGGCGGAAATAGGCCCAGCCCAGCGAATCGACGATGTAGCCGTCGCTCGGCCTGAGCTCGACGGCCTTCTGGATCATCTGAAGGCCTTCCTCGAGGTTGGTGTTCATGTCCACCCAGGAATAGCCAAGATAGTTCAGAACCTGCGGCTGGTCGGGGAACAATTCCAGCGCCTTGCGGAAATTCGGCTCGGCCTTCGGCCACTCCTTCAGTCGCTCATAGGCGATGCCGCGCTGGTAGAAAATGTTCCAATCGGCGCGGGTCGGGGCCTTCAGCATCGCCACCGCCTTGTCATAGAGACCGGCCGCGGAGCGGAAATCCTCCTTCGAGGCATAGACGCCACCGAGCGCCTGATAGGCGCGCATGTCGTCGGGACGCGCTTCGACGAGGGCGTTCAGATGGGCGATGGCCTCGTCATAGCGGTCGAGATCTGCAAGGTTGAGGCCGAGCTGCAGTTCCGACAGCGTCTTCAGCGGCGAACTGGCCGGGATGCGGCGATAGAAGGCGATGGCGCCCTCGCCGTCCTTCAACTGCTCGGAGACGGCGGCGAGTTGGACGAGGGCCGCGTCGCTGTCGGGCCTCAGTGCCAGGGCGTATTGCAGATAGAGGCGGACGAACGGCTCACCGCCGCCGCGATTGAGCGCGGTGGCGAGATCGAGCAGAATTTCCGAGGCGCCGTCGGACGGGCCGGCAACGAAGGGTTCGATCTTCTCGCCCTTGGCGATCCTGTCGCGAAGCGCCGATATCTCGACCTTGCCGGGTGCAAATGCCTCCGCCTGATCGAGCACGGACAGCGCCTTGTCCTTGTCACCCTTGCGGGCAAGGAAGGAGGCATAGGCCTGCGCGTTGCGCATCCAGGTTTCGGGCGCGGCGGCGCCGGTCGCGGTGTCCTGCAAGGTGGCGGCGTAGATCGCATCCGCCTTTTCGGGCAGGCCCGAGGCATCGGCGATAAGCCCGCGATGGAAGGATTTGAACAGGCCGAACCAGTCCGGGCCCTGCAGCTTTTCGATCGAGGCCATGGCCTCGCCGGGGTCGCCTGCGCCCTGCTTGGCCCAGCCGGTCATGACGCCGGAGATCAGCCGGTCGAGATCGGATTCGAGCGAAAGCTTGAGCCAGTATTCGGCCTTGGAAAAGTCCTTCTTGTGAAAGGAGCCGACGGCCAGCGCCAGGCGCGAGAACCGCTCGACGTCGGGAACCGTCTTGAGCTTGTCGGCATAGACCAGGGATTCTTCGAAGCGCCCCTGCGCGATCAGCGACAGCATCAGGCTTTGCTGCAACGAGGTGTCACCGGGAGCGAAGGCGAGCGCCTGCTTGTAGTAGGCGATGGCGCTGTCGAGATCATTGTCGCCTTCGGCGACCCGCGCGGCAAGATAGGCCCCCGAGAACGACGTGATATTGACTGGCTCGGTGGTCTCTTTGGCCAGGGCGGGCAGACCGGAGACCGCCATGCCCGTCACAATTGCCAGCCCTGTCAGCCAGCGCGCACATCCTTGCCGCATCATATCCCTTTCAGTCGAAGCCATACCCGCGTCAGCGGGATCGCCGTTGACTCGATCTTTTCCACGTTAAGCATGGCCTTTTTGGGGTGAGGCTTCAACCCGGCCCGAATTCACAATCGGGTAATGCTATCAAAAACAACGCGGAAAGGCGCCAAATTACGACCGTCGACCGCGATTTGCCGGCCTGACGCGCTGCCGGCCTGTCCTGCTGCAGCATCGGCGCCGCGATGCCGTAAGCGATCCGTAAGCGGCGGGCGTCGATAGTTTCCGCAGCGGAATGATGCGTGGAACCGTGCAGATGGATGCCGTTGCTTCGCCCAGGAAGATGCCGATGCTGGAAATGCCGCAGGGCCAGCAGGCCTTCGCCATTGTCGATCGAATCTACGAAGCGTCGTTCGCGGCCGAGCTGTGGCCGGAGGTATTGGCGGCGGCAAGCGCGATCTCCCGCTCGGCAAACGGCGCGATCTTTGTAGTCAGCGATCATTCGCCGGTCCGCGCCATCACCGAAACGCATCTCCAGCCCTTGCTCGATGAGTTCATGAAGGGAGACACTTGGCGGTTTTCCGAGAGCGTGAAGCGCTTGTGCGCCGCGCAGCCAGCAAGCTTTGTGCGGGTCGATAATTTCATCACCTGCGAGGAGATCGAGATCGATCCCGTTCGCAAAAGTGCCACCGCGTTTGGCATCGGGCCGCATCTATGCACAGCCATCCCCATGCCTGGCGGCGAGCTTGTCCTTTTTGTCTTCCAGCGCTGGCTGAAGGACGGGAGTTATGACCAGGCCGCAATCGATCTGTTGAACGGACTGCGTCCGCACCTCGCACGGGCCGGCCTCGTCGCCGGGCGCCTGGGTCTGGAACGGGCCAGGACCGCCGTGTCCATTCTCCGGGAAATCGGGCTGCCGGCCGCAATCATGAGTGGATCGGGCCGTGTGCTGACGGCCAATCCGCTTTTCGAAGGCATGGCGGACATCTTCCTTCCCACAGCCCATGGCGGCATGGCGATTGCCGATCAAACTGCAAACGCGCTTTTCCAGCAGGCCATCGCGCAGAACCGGGATAACCGCGTCGTGCGGTCCATCCCGGTTGCGGCCATCAAAGGGCGGCCCGCGCTGGTCATTCAGCTGTTGCCGCTGCGCCGCGCCGCAAACGATATTTTTTCGGATGCAGATGTATTGGTTGTCGCAACCACGGTCGGTACCGGCGCCGCTGTTCCGTCGCCCAATGTGCTTTCAGGCCTGTTCGACCTGACGCCGGCGGAAGCCCGGCTCGCCGTCGAGCTGGCCTCCGGCCATTCGGTGCAGGAGGCGGCCATGGAAATCGGCATCGCCGTCAAATCGGCCCGCACCTATCTCGAGCGAATCTTCCGGAAAACCGAAACCAGCCGTCAGAGCGAGCTCGTGGCGCTGCTGAAGAGCGCGTGGTCATTTTCATGACCCCGACAGTTTGCCGGGCGCGCTGACCGTCACGGAGCCCTGCCCTGCTTGCTGACCATGCTGCTGCGGAACGAGCATGATTTCACCGCCGCAATTCCGGGAAGACCAAAACACGGGCCGGCGCCGTGCCGGCCAAATGTCGGAGATATCTTTCAGTTCACCCGGCTGATGCAGAAATCGATGACGTCGAGCAGCGCCGATTTCTGCGGCGTCGCTTCGAGCGGCGCCAGCGCGTCGCGGGCGATCTCGCCGAAATGGCCGGCGCGCCCGATGGTGTCGGCGATAGCGCCGTGGCGGGTCATCAATCCGATCGCCTTTTCCAGCCCGGCGTCATCGGTGACATTGTCCTCGATGGCGCGCTTCCAGAAGCTGCGTTCGGACTTGGTGCCGCGCCGGTAGGCGAGGATCACTGGCAGCGTCACCTTGCCTTCGCGAAAATCGTCGCCGACATTCTTGCCCAGATCCTTGCTGGTGCCGCCATAATCCAGCGCATCGTCAATCAGCTGGAAGGCAAGGCCGAGATTCATGCCATAGGAGCGCAGCGCCGCGCGATCGTTTCGCGTCGCCTGGGCGATGACCGGACCGACCTCGGCGGCGGCCGAGAACAGGGCAGCGGTCTTGGCCTTGATCACCGCGAAATGCTCATCCTCCGTGGTTTCGAGGTTCTTGGCGGCGGCGAGCTGCATCACCTCGCCCTCGGCAATGATCGAGGCGGCGCTGGACAGGATGTCGAGCGCTTCCAGCGAACCGACATCGACCATCATGCGGAAAGCCTGGCCGAGCAGGAAATCGCCGACCAGCACGCTCGCCTGGTTGCCCCAGATCATGCGGGCGGTCTTCTTGCCGCGCCGCATGCCGCTCTCGTCGACGACATCGTCGTGGAGGAGCGTGGCGGTGTGCATGAACTCGACTGATGTGGCGAGCTTGACATGGCCCTCGCCGGAATAGCCGAACATCTGCGCTGAGGCGAGCGTCAGCATCGGCCTCAGCCGCTTGCCACCCGAAGAGATCAGGTGGTTGGCAATCTCCGGGATCATCTCGACGTCGGAACCGGCCTTCGACAGGATCAATTTGTTGACGCGCCCCATATCGGCCGAAGTCAGGTCGATGAGATCCTTAATGGAGGCGGCTTCCCGCTTCCCGTTTTCGATGTTGAGAACGACACCCACGACAAACTCCCGTCTTATGTCACGCGCACGACGGCACCCCGATACCGCCGCAGACTCTAGGGCGCTACCCACAGGCACGGCAAGAGGCGATTTGGCGCGGTGTCCTAAGCAGACGAGTTGTCCGGTTTGATCTGCAGCGAACGGAGGCTGGGGATGAGACGGGCAGCCTGGCTACAGGAGCGCCTGATGCAGCCGTTGCCAGGCGCCCCCCTGCCGCCCAAGTTCCCTGGATCAACGCCCCCAGAAGGCGTCTTCCTGCTCGGGGTCGGACGAGAACAGCCACACTTCAACGATCTTGCCGTCCTTGATGCGCAGGACGTCGATGCCGGACTGCGACAGTTTCAGGCCGCCATGATCGCCGGCGAACTCGAGTTCAACCGCCACCAGATCGCCGTTGGTAAGGTACCGATTGACCTTGGTGATGGCGAAACTGCCGCCCGAAGCCTCCATCATGCCCCCCAGCATCGCCCCAAGCTCGGCCATGCCGTTCTTGGCGCCGGAAAATCGGTTGGTTCCAGGCTGATGCCAGACGATTTCGGGCGCAAGAATCCCGCCGAGGGCGGCCTGATCGCCCGATTGGACAGCTTTGAAATACGCCTTCGCGATATCGATATTGCTCATCTTTTTTACCTCTGCTGCTTTGACGTTGACGCGACAGGCATCTCCAACCGCGCCCACCGAACCGATACTTTCCGGTTTCGGGATCGGTCTCCACGTTCCTGAAAAGCCGATGCCGGATAACTATGCGAACAATACGCCTGACTCTCGGTTGAATCTGGCGCATTTCAGATACATATTGGACATTCTTGGAGTTGCGCGCGCCGGAGTTCGCCATGCGGAAGTCTTCCGCGAATCTCACCTGGATGGGCTACACACCGTCCGGGCGCATGCTCGACGTAGAAATCTTCCCATTCTCCGACATTCGTCGCCGATCATCGCCGGCAAAGGTGCGGGCGACGCATCGCTACGACTTCCACATGCTCCTTCTGGTGACTGAGGGGGCGCCCAGGCAAATCGTTGACTTCGAACCGGTGAGCTGTTCGCCCGGGTCGATCCTGGTATTGCGCCCGGGCCAGGTGCACAGTTTTGGCCACGAAATACAGTGGGAAGGCTGGCTGATCCTCTTCCGTTCGGACTTCCTGCCGACCGCCTCCGACTTCCCCGCGGACCTCCTGCCTGGACGCATGCTCGACCGCATGCCGGACCATCTTGTGCTGGACGAGCGGGATTTTCGGACGACTTCCGAGGCGATCGTCACCATGGCAGCCGACGCTCGGGCCGATGCGACGCCGGTCGAGGTCGTTCACACACTCCTCAGACACCAGCTATGTATGCTTATCTTGCGACTTGACCTGCTCAGCGGCAGGCAGCGCGCCGCTGCCACCCGCCACAAACCCGCCTTGAAGCGGTTTGCGAGGTTTCAGGAATTGCTGGAAGCGAACTTTGCCGGTTGGCACCAGGTCGGCCCTTATACCGACGCGCTCGGCTGCACGCAAAAGAGTCTCAATCGGGCGACGAGAGAGGCGGCGGGACTCAGCGCCAAGAACTGCATTGCACGGCGCATTGCACTGGAGGCCAAGCGGCTCCTCGCGCATACGGATCGGCCGGTCTACCTGATCGCTGAGGGCCTCGGCTATGACGAGGCTACCAACTTTTCCAAATTCTTCCGAGCGAGCGTTGGACAGGCTCCGGCTGAATTTCGGGCGGCTTTCCGCTGATCGAGCCACTTGCCGGCTCAACTCTCCGCATCAGTTTTGCCAACGAATTGACCCGGCGCTGCTTAGGAGATCCCCACGGCAGTCTCGCCGTCTTGGCGCGGTCGAGGTGGCGACGGAAGCCACCCACGTTTACATAGACGCTGCAACCTGCGAGTTTCGTCCTATGATAGAGCTTATCCGCACCAACGACGCCGTGATCATCTCCTTTGTCGAATCGCTGATGCGCGATGCCGGCATCGGCTGTTTCGTCGCCGACCAGAACATGAGCGTGCTCGACGGTTCGATCGGCATCTTGCCCAGGCGCATCATGGTCGAAGCCGACCAGGCCGATGCGGCGCGGCGCATCCTGACGGATGCCGGCATCGCCAACGAGATGCGCCAGAAGTAATGCCAGCTGTGCGCGCCACCCTTGTCCAGGACACGCCGGCCCATACGGTCGATGCTTTCCATCGCGGGCGGTTCTGGTTGGTGCAGCCGAAACAGGCAGGCCATCGCGCCGGCATGGACGCCATGATGCTGGCGGCTGCCGTGCCGTCCTCCTTCGCCGGGCGCCTTGCCGACTTCGGCGCGGGTGCTGGCGCCGCGGGCCTGGCCGTGCTGTCGCGCTGTCCTGATGCCGAGGCCGTGCTCATCGAACGGTCTCCGGAAATGGCGGCCTTCGCCGCAACGACGCTTGCCCACCCCGGCAATGCGCATCTCAACGACCGCGCCTCGGTGCTCGCCGCCGACGTCGCGCTGTCGGGCCAGGCGCGAGCCGCCACCGGGCTTGCCGACAACTCCTTCGATTTCGTCATCATGAACCCGCCCTTCAACGCCGCCGAGGATCGCGCCACGCCCGACCCGCTCAGGAAGGCGGCGCATGTGATGGAGGACGGGCTGTTCGACAGCTGGATCCGAAGCGCGGCTGCCGTGGTCAGGCCGCGCGGCGGTCTTGCCGTGATTGCCAGGCCCGATCAGCTCGGCGCCATCCTCGATGCGCTATCAGGCCGCTTCGGCGACGCCGAGATGCTGGCCGTCCACCCCCGCCCCGAGGCAGCGGCGATCCGCATCGTCGTCAGGGCAATCCTCGGCGCCCGCGGAAAACTGTCGATCCGCCCACCGCTGATGCTGCACGCGCAATCCGGTGACGGCCCCACGGAGCGGACCGAGATGATCAACAACGGGATGGCTTCGCTGTTCGGCGACTGAGCCTTTTTGGCCGGCCGGGCGTCGCGGCATTGCCGTTGGCCGGCGAATCCCTACATGCCTGCAAGCCAATTTTGACCGGAGACCCCGTGAAACGCTTCCTGAACCGCCTGCTGCCGAAATCCTGGCGCTCCGACATCGTCACCATTCCCGTCATCCGGCTGCACGGCACCATCATGCCCGGCGGCGGCCCGTTCCGGCCGAGCCTGTCGCTGGCATCCACCGCCGGCCCCATCGAGAAGGCGTTTTCCTTCGACGCGCCCGCGGTCGCCATTTCGATCAATTCTCCGGGCGGCTCGCCGGTGCAGTCGCGGCTGATCTTCAGACGAATCCGCGACCTGGCGAGCGAGAAGAACAAAAAGGTCCTGGTCTTCGTCGAGGACGTGGCGGCGTCGGGCGGCTACATGATCGCGGTCGCCGGCGACGAGATCTTTGCCGATCCGTCGTCTATCGTCGGTTCGATCGGCGTGGTGTCGGCCTCGTTCGGCTTTCCCGAGTTGTTGAAGAAGATCGGCATCGAGCGCCGCGTCCATACGGCCGGCCAGAACAAGGCGGTGCTCGATCCGTTCAAGCCAGAGAAGAAGGAAGATATCGAGCGACTGAAGGCGCTGCAGCTCGAGGTCCACGAGACCTTCATCGACCTCGTCAAGGACCGGCGCGGGGCCAAGCTCAAGGACGACCCTGACCTGTTCACCGGCCTGTTCTGGACCGGCAAGAAGGGACTGGAGCTCGGCCTTGTCGATGCGCTCGGCGATATGCGCAGCGTGCTCAGGGCCCGTTTCGGGCCAAAAACCCAGCTCAAGCTGATCACGGCGCCGCGCGGCCTGTTCGGCCGCTTCGGCTGGTTTGGCTCAAACAGAGGCGGCTTTTCGGCGCCCGAGATCGCCGCTGCTGCCGCAAGCGGCGTGATCGATGCGGCGGAAGAGCGCGCGCTGTGGGCGCGCTTCGGGCTTTGAAAAACCGGCGAAAGCGTTTAACTTAAGCTTGATCGGCCCGACCGGCGCCGCAGTCGGCCTTGCGAGGGAGGAGTTTGACATGCCACAGATCATTTTCTTTATCGCAGTCGGCCTGCTCGCCTATTTCGGCTATCGCTCCTTCGTCAGGGAAGCCGAGCGGGTGACGGCCAAGATTCGGCGCACCGAAAAACAGGCTACCAACGGCACAATGGGCACGCTGGTCAGGGATCCGAAGACCGGCGAATACCGCCTGGCCAAGGACTGACATCATCCCCCTCGTGACTGAGACAGTGGCTTCCGGCAATAGGGTCCGGGCATTGCATGCGCATGCCAAGATAAATCTCGCGCTGCACGTCACCGGCAGGCGCGCCGACGGCTATCACATGATCGAGAGCCTGGCGGTGTTCACGCGCTTCGGCGACCGGGTTGACATCGAGCTCGCCGACAGCGACGGGTTTTCCGTGTCGGGCCGATATGCCTCCGCAGTCCCGCTCGACGACAGCAATCTGGCCGTGAAAGCGCGCGATGCGCTGCGAAAACAGGCTGGTGCGCGGCATACGCCGCCGGTCGCAATCAGGCTCGAAAAGAACCTGCCGGTCGCATCCGGCGTCGGCGGCGGCTCGAGCGACGCCGCAACGGTGCTGCGCGGGCTGGTTGAGACATGGCGGCTGGACCTCGACGATGCCGACCTGGCGCGGGTCGGCCTCTCGCTGGGCGCCGACGTTCCCATGTGCCTTATGGCAAGGCCGCTGATCGCGCGCGGCGTCGGTGACGAATTGTCGGCCGTGCCGGGCTTTCCCGCGCTCGGGCTGGTTCTCGTCAATCCCGGCACTGCCATCTCCACGGCAGAGGTGTTCAATGCGCTTTCTGATCGCGACAATGAGGGACTGCCACCGCTGCCGCGCGACCTCGACTTCCACAGTATCCGCAATTGGCTGGAGATCACGCGCAACGATCTCGAGCCTGCGGTACGGGCGATCCAACCGATCATCGGCAAGGCGCTTTCGGTGCTCAACAAGGCCGGAGCGGGGTTCGCGCGAATGTCGGGTTCCGGTGCGACCTGTTTTGGGCTGTTCGAGACCGGCAATGTCGCCAAGCGCGCCGCCGTCGATATCCGCAGCCGCCATCCCGACTGGTTCGTCGCCGCGACGCGAAGCATGACATCGGAGCCTGACGCATATGGCCAGGATTGACGAAAGCCGTTCCTTCATTCCCGTGCGCATCGCAGTGCTGACCGTTTCCGATACGCGCGGCCCTGCCGACGACAAATCCGGCCAGACGCTGGCCGACCGCATCGTCGAGGCCGGCCATATTCTCGCTGCCCGTGACATCGTCACCGACGACCGCGAGAAAATCCGCGACAAGGTTCAGAACTGGTCGAGGGACGAAGCGATCGATGTCGTCATCACCACCGGCGGGACCGGTTTTACCGGCCGCGACGTAACGCCGGAGGCGCTGGAGCCGATCTTCGAAAAGCGCATGGACGGCTTTTCCGAAGTGTTCCACCGCATTTCCTACGACAAGATCGGCACGTCGACGATCCAGAGCCGGGCGACCGGCGGCGTCGTCAACGCGACCTTCGTCTTCGTGCTGCCGGGTTCGCCCGGCGCCTGCAAGGACGCCTGGGACGGTATTTTGAAGCCGCAGCTCGACTACCGGCACATGCCCTGCAACTTCGTCGAGATCATGCCGCGCCTGGACGAGCATCTGCGGCGCGGCGGCACCAAGACAAGTTAGCAAGAGGCCACGCATGGCGGATTGGATCGAGCCGAAGCGATCAGACACCTTCGAGGATGATGATCGTGGGCCGGTCGGGCAGCGTCTTCAGTGAGACCGTCAGCGATCGGCCGGAGAGGAATTCCACCGCGAAATCATCGCCCATCCTGCCTGTGAATTCACTGATCGGGGTCGCATGGCGATGCATCGGCAGGATCATCGAGGAATAGAGCCGCGCGGTGATTTCGGTCATCCGGTCGAGCGACAGCGTCATGCCGCCGTCGATAGGCACCATGAGGATATCGAGCCGGCCGATGGCGCCGTAATGCGCGTCCTCCAGCCGGTGATGCAGATGGCCGAGATGGCCGATGCAGAGTCCAGCCACTTCGAAAATGAAGATGGAATTGCCGTCCTTGCCGAGATCGCCGCCATTGCGGATATCCGTCGGCACGTTGCGGATATAGACATCGTCGACGACAAGCGCGTGGCGCGCCGGACCGCCGTCCGGATTCCAGCCGCGCAACACATATTCGATGCCGGGATCGACATGGTCCGAATAGTGGGTGCGGTGGGCCTTGTTCATAGTCACGACGCGCGGCAGCGGGTCTGCGCCATAGACGCCGGAAAAGTCAGTGGCGATCCTGACGCCGGAGGGTGTCTCGATCACGTAGGTCGAATGGCCGGCATAGGTGATTGTAACGTCGCCATCGACGAAAGCCTGGGCCAGCCGAGACGTCTGCGCCTTTGGCGCCGTGAAGCTGGCAAAGGTGGCCGACGGCAGCGCTTCAGCGATCGCAACGCATCTCGACGGCGGCGGCTCTTCCTGGGCCGAAGCGGCGAACGGCCAGAAAGCCACAGTCAGCAGAACGGCGGCGGACAGGCGGAGCAAGGCTGTCTCCCGTGGCAGGATTGGCGCACGTGCCACGATAGCGCCAGCAATTGTGATGACTATCGTCGGGACAGTCACGTTTTCGCGAGCGCGGAGGAGCTGATCGTCTGGACCTTTGTCCCGACTTGCGCGACAAATCGCGTGGAATGCGCCATGGCCCGGGCTCCTGACTGACATCGCCAGTGATCAGGGTGTCGGGCGGAAGACGCCGTTCTCGTCGCGCTTGAGCGGCGCGGTTTGCCGGGAAAGCGGCGCACCAGGCGCTTCGGTGACCGAGACGCCCTCGGTCCAGTCGGCGGGTGCAATCGCGATGTAACGCGCGTATCCGCCTGACCCGCCGAGCGGCTTGGCGAAGCCGATTGTGACCAACGCACCGGCCTCTGGCACCTTGTCGAGATTTGCAACGCCTTCTGCCTGAGTGAAATCGTTGTGAAGCAGCCAGTGTTCGCCTTCGAGATTGGGCGTGGTGTCAGTGTCGAGCGGCTCATGACCATGAAACAGGATCTTCCGCTCCAGGTGCAGGAATTTCAGTGCGTTCAAACTGACGCCTGGAAACGGTTTTTGGTTGAAGCGGGCGGCATCGGACCATTTCCTGTACCAATCCGAACGCACGAAGACGACTGAACCTTCTGGTATGCGGCCGTGCCGCTTTTCCCACTCCTCGATGTCGGCGACCTGGAGGTGATAGCCTTCGTCAGTCCGCACCTTGCCGCTGATGTCGATGACGACGAGCGGCCGCACGGCATAGGTGGCCGGCAGGTCGCTGATCGTTGCGCCGAGCGGGTTCCAGTGCGAGGGCGGATCGAGCTGCGTGCCATATTGGTCCGTCGTCAACTCGTAGGCGCTCGCGACAAACCCGTGCTTGTCGTAAGTGAACTCTTCGCCGGCCTTGACGTAGCCATCGATGTCCTTCCCGGCGACAGCCGGCCTGAACCTGGCATTGGCGAAGCCCGGCCATACCGGCTGCACCGGCTCGAAGGCGTGGGTCAGATCGATGTACTTGGCCGATTTGAGCGTGTTCTCATAAACCGACCAAAGCGACGATTCCTGCGCCACCGCGATCGTTGGCACTGAGCAAGCGGCTGCCAGCAAGGCGATACGAACGAATTTGGATATATTCATCTGCGATCTCCCCGAAATCTCGCCGAGTATCGCGAGTTTCCCGCAGGACGACAAGCATGTGCATCCCTCCCACGAATATCGCGCCAATGCGGTTCCATCATGCCCGGCCATCACCGCATGCAGGAGTTCGTCGGCTGATTCAATTTGCTTCAATCGCTCCGGATAATTGTCGTAAGATCAAGCGTTGACCAACACGGAAAAATCGCGCTGCCGTCGTCTAAAGTTCCCGATTGCCGTTCTGTCCACACGCCGCTCGACGACGGCGCTGACGCGCGACCTCAGGAGAGAACCATGACCATCACCGTCAAGGTCGGAGAGGCCAAGACACACCTGTCAAATCTGCTGGCCAAGGTCGAAGCCGGCGAAGAAGTCATCATTTCGCGCGGCAACGAACCGATCGCGAAACTGAGCCGAATTCCCAAAATCAACGACCTGGGCGCCCTGATCGAAGAAGTCCGCGCCGCGCGGTCCAGGGCCAAGCCCGTCACCGCCGAGGAGGTTCTGGCCTGGAAGCATGACAGCCATCGCTACTAATGGTCTTCGTCCTTGATGCGTCCGTTGCGGTCGCATGGCTCCTTCGGAGGAACACAGACGACGCGACCGTCCCTCGCCCGCTTACCGGCAAAGAAACGACCGTCACTTCACCGGCGCCACCCAGATCTCGGCGTCGAGCCGCTTGGTCGCAAGGCCGCGGGCGATGGCTTCGGCGCTGCCGACATTTTTCGATAGAGCCGCGGCCTGACGCTTGCTGATCACCAGCCCTTCGGCCAGTGCCCGGTTTCCCAAAAACACCCGCGACAGGAACGACACGCGGCTACCGCGCGCCCGCGAAAATCGCGCCGGCATGGTTTGCCTGGCGGTGTGGGCGACGACCTCATCGATCCAGCCCTCGCCCAACCGCGCGCCCGGCTCCAGCAGCAGCAGCCAGTCGCCCTTGGCCTGCCTGATGCCGGCAGCGATGCCGCCGCTCGCCACATAAAGGCAGCCGGCATGTTCGGCAACGCGGTGCGTCTGGTCGGTCGAGCCGGTGTCGCAGACGATAACGTCGCGCACCACGCCCTCGACCGCGCCGCCGATCAGCGAGGCGAGCGTGCGGGCAAGTCTTTCCTCGTCATTCAGGGTCTGGATGAGAACGCTGAGCATCGTTAGCCGAATAGCGGAAAGCCGGGCACAGCGCCAGTTTTTGCGTCGCCCCATAAAAATGTTCTTGCTTTGTTCCAACGGATGAAATAGGATTATTTTCATGAACAGAGCGATTCGACAGCCAGCCGACAGTCCCTGGGAGAGGGCGAAAATGGAACAGATCGTGCGTGCCGACATTGCTGCCTTCGGGGCTGGAAGAGCCGAGATGGCCAATGCAATGATCGAGCAGAGTGGCGTCCGTATCCGTCCGGAGCGCAATCGCGGCCGGTCCGCCGGCATCAACCCGTCCGGCCGGTTCGAGCCGGTCAGCCGGCATGTGTTCGACGATGGCTGGAATTCGCTTGAGGAGTTGCCGCCGTTTAAGACCGAGGTGCAGGTCGAGAAGCCGCGCACCATCGTCACCCGCAACGAATCGCCCGACATTTCCTTCGACCGCTCGATCAATCCGTATCGCGGCTGCGAACATGGCTGCGTCTATTGCTTCGCGCGGCCGACGCACAGCTTCATGGGCCTGTCGCCGGGACTGGATTTCGAATCGAAGCTGTTCGCCAAGCCGGATGCGGCGCGGCTGCTCGACAAGGAATTGTCGAAGGACGGCTACCAGCCGCGCACCATTGCCATCGGCACCAACACCGATCCCTATCAGCCGATCGAGAAGCAGTACCGGATCATGCGCGAGATCCTCGAAGTGCTGGAGGCGCGCGGCCACCCGGTCGGCATCGTCACCAAATCCGCGCTGGTGACGCGCGACATCGACATTCTGTCGCGCATGGCCGAACGCGGGCTGGCCAAGGTGGCGCTGTCGGTGACGACGCTCGACCGTATGCTGGCCAGAACGATGGAGCCGCGCGCGTCGACGCCGACCAAGCGGCTGGAGGCGATCAGGCAGCTTTCGGATGCCGGCATTCCGGCCTCGGTCATGGTCGCTCCGATCATCCCCGGCCTGACCGATCAGGAGATGGAACGAATCCTCGATTCGGCACGTGCGGCAGGAGCGCGCGAGGCCGGCTACGTCCTGCTGCGCCTGCCGCTGGAGGTCGCGCCGATCTTCAAGGATTGGCTGCTGCGTCATTATCCGGACCGCTACCGACACGTCATGTCGCTGATCCGCTCGATGCGCGACGGCAAGGATTACGATTCGGAATGGGGCAAGCGCATGAAAGGCTCCGGCCCCTATGCCTGGCAGATCGGCCGGCGCTTCGAGATCGCCGCCAAACGGCTTGGCCTCAACGCCGAGCGGCGGTCGCTCAGGACCGACCAGTTCGTCGCCGCAGCCAAGGCAACCGAGCAACTGATGCTGCTTTGAAGACATCGTCTGCCGCCGACGCCGGCGGCAGATGAAAAAATCCCGTCCGGCCTGTCCTGTCCCCGGGCTTGCAGACGGTGCCCTCCGGGTCCGGTGCCTCACCCGACCCGGAGGGGCTTGCGGAGAATCGGAGCCGATGCGAACCTCGCCGCAACATGGCTCGCGCGCGTTCTGATTCTCCGCTTCTCTTCGAAATCGTTGAGAGACCCGATTTCTCCTTCGAGACGAAGGCGATGGCCGAAGGCCTGTGGCCGGTGGCGGGAATGGACGAGGCTGGGCGCGGCCCGCTCGCCGGACCGGTCGTCGCGGCAGCGGTAGTGCTCGATCCCGCCAACATTCCCGACGGTCTCGACGATTCCAAGCGCCTCAGCCACCTGCAGCGCGAGGCGCTGTTCCTGAAAATCCTCGGCTCCGCTCTTGCCGTGTCGATGGCGTCGGTCAGCGCGGAAGGCATCGATGGCAGCAATATTCTCAAGGCCAGCCTCGAGGCGATGCGCCGCGCCTTGGTCGGGCTCTCGGTGCAGCCAAAGCTGGCCCTGGCCGACGGCCGCGACGTGCCGCCCGGACTGCCATGCGAAGGCAGAGCGCTGATCAAGGGCGACCAGCGCTCGCAGTCGATCGCCGCCGCCTCGATCGTCGCCAAGGTGATGCGCGACCGCATGATGTGCGGCTGCGGCAGCCATCACGCGCATTACGGTTTCGAGCTCCATATGGGCTACGCCACGGTCCGCCACCGCACGGCGATCGAGGTGCATGGACCGGTGGCGCGGCTGCACCGCGCGTCCTTCGCACCGTTCCGGCTTGGCGGAACCGAAGTGCTCGACGAAGAGAGTTTTTCCGGTCTGGATTGAGGCGAGCGCCCATCTCCCCCCTTGAGGGGGAGATGGCCGGCAGGCCAGAGGGGGTAGCCGCGCGTGAAGCGCCGCGCCCCTCTTTCATTCGACATATTATCCGATAGGGCGTCGCGACGCCGAGGCGACCCCCTCTGTCGCCTTCGGCGACATCTCCCCCTCAAGGGGGGAGATTCTCCCCGCTTTAATTCAGCCTGGACTTGACGTCCTGAAGCGAGGCCTGGAACAGGTCGGCGCCCGCCTTGGCGTCAATCTTGGCGGCGAGCAGCGTGCGGGCGGCTTCGACGGCGATATCGACGGCACTGGCGCGCACTTCGCCGATCGCCTCGCGCTCCGCCTGACCGATCTTCTGTTCGGCAAGCGCGGTGCGCCGGGTGACATAGTCCTCGGTCTTCTTGTGCGCCTCGGCAGCCAGCATGTCGGCCTCGCGCTTGGCGGCGGCGACGATGTCGGCGGCCTCCCGCTCGGCTTCCTTGCGCTTGCGCTGGTATTGGCCGAGCAGTTGCTGGGCCTCCTCGCGCAGCCGGCGCGCTCCTTCAAGCTCGTTGCTGATCTTGTCGGCGCGGGCGTCGAGCGCCTTGGCGATCAGCTTCGGCACCTTGACGTAGACGGCAATGGCCAGAAAAATGACGAGGGCAACGGTGGCCCAAAGCGTCGCGAGTGATGTGGCGTCCATGATGCGCTCCTCACCGGGCCACGGATTTGACGGCTGCCGCGATCTCGGCCTTGCTGGCCTTGCCGCCGACAAGCGCCTCGACGATAGCCGAAGCCGTGTCCTCGGCGATCGTGCCGACTTCCTTCATGGCATTGGCCTTGATGGTCGAAATGCGAGCCTCGGCTTCGCCAAGCTTCTGGTCAAGCGCTGCCTCGACCTTCTTGCGGGCGGCCTCGGCTTCCGCCTTGGCGGCATCGTTGGCCTGCTGGCCGATCGCATTGGCCTTGGTCTTGGCCTCCGCCAGTTCCTGCTCATAGGCGGCAACGGCGGCATCGGCCTCGCCCTTCAGCCTGGCGGCATGGTCGAGGTCCTGGGTGATGCGGTCGTTGCGGACATCGATGATGCCGCCAACACGCGGCATCACCACCTTCTTCAGGAACAGGTAGAACAACCCGAAGGTGATCGCCAGCCACACAAGCTGCGACGGGAATGTCGCCGGATCGAATGGCGGGAACACGCCGTGCGCCTCGGCAGGCACACCGGTGCTGGAATGCGTATCGCCTTCCGTGCCGGTATGGCCGCCTTCGACAGCAGGCGCGGACTCTTGCGCAAAGGCAGATGTCACGAACATGGACTATCCCCTGATGTCAGGTCTGCCGCGGATTTGCGGCCGGCCCTTCCAATTCCCAATGTTAGCCGAACAGGGGCTCAGCCGAACAGGGCCAAAAGCGCGATGAGCAGGGAGAAGATGCCCAGCGCTTCAGTCACGGCGAAGCCGAAGATCAGGCGGCCGAACTGGCCATCCGCGGCCGACGGGTTGCGCAGCGCGCCCGCCAGATAGCTGCCGAAGATGTTGCCAAGGCCAATACCGGCGCCACCCATGCCGAGGCATGCGATGCCGGCGCCGATGAACTTTGCTGCTTCTGCTTCCATGTGTTCAACTCCTTTGGATCTAAAAATTCCGTTGCGATTTCTATCCCGGCAGCAGGGCCGGAAACTCTTGGGTCAACCTGGGTCAGTGCCCGGGATGCAGGGCGTCGTTCAGATACATGCAGGTCAGCACGGCAAAGACGTAGGCCTGCAGGAAGGCGACCAGCAGCTCCAGCGCCGTCAGCGCCACGGCCATCGCCAGCGGCAGGACCGATCCGGCAATGCCGAGCGTGCCAAGCGCGCTCAAGCTCACCACGAAGCCCGAGAACACCTTCAGCGTGATGTGGCCGGCCAGCATGTTGGCGAACAGACGAACCGAGAGGCTGACCGGGCGCGATACGAAGGAAATCACCTCGATCAGCACCACCAGCGGCAGCAGGTAAACCGGCACGCCATGCGGCACGAACAGTTTCAGGAAACCAAGGCCATGCTTCATGAAGCCGTAGACGACGACGGTTCCGATCACCAGCGCGGCAAGGCCGAAGGTGACGATGATATGGCTTGTGACGGTGAAGAAATATGGAAAAAGACCGAGCAGATTGGCAACAAGAACGAACATGAACAGCGAAAATACCAAGGGAAAAAACTTCATGCCTTGGGTTCCGGCTGCGTCCCTCAGCATGTTGCCGACGAATTCGTAGGCCATTTCCGAGACCGACTGAAGACGGCTGGGAACGAGGCTGCGGCTCGAGGTGCTGAGATAGAGGAACGCCGAGGCAACCGCGACGGTCGCGACCATGAAGAGCGCCGAATTGGTGAACGACAGGTCGTAGCCGCCGATCTCGATTGGAATCAGCTTGTTGATATGGAACTGGTGGATCGGATCGACCTTGTCAGCAGCCACTTTAAATCCCCATCAAAGCCGCGCGCGGCTTTAGTGTCCTGTTCACTGCGCCGGCAAGCGGCGCCTCAAGTCATTCTTTCGGATCGCGGGCTTTGTCGCCCTGTCCGAATTCCGCCATAAGTCCCGCGGAGCGCAGGACATTGAGCACGCCGGCGCCAAAACCGAGCAGCAAAAAAACAATCAGACCCCATGGCGATGTCCCCGCCACACGGTCGATGATCCAGCCAAGACCCGCACCAACCACTATCCCGGCGATGAACTCGCTGGATAGCTTGAGCGCCTGGCCATATCCGGCCGCACTGCCCGCTTTCGCGTCGTCTTTCCCCTCGAGCCGGTCCGGCCGCCTTGTCGCAAGCGATGCTTCAAGGTCACGCCGGCGGCGCTCAAGATCGTCGTCGCGGATGTCGGCTTGACGCTGTTTGCCGCGGCCGGTTTCTCCGGTTCCGTCTGGCCCATTCTTGTCGGCCATCGCAACCCCCTTGCCCGGTCAGATCGTCACCGTCCGTCCGCTCTTAAGTCGCCGGCAACATAGTTAGAGGGTCCCCGCCCGTCAAGCCACGGGCAGGCCTTCAGCGTCAAGTATTTTTCCCATGAAAATCAATAGCTTGCCAAGGTGCGACATCGTGCCCGCTACCTCTGCTGGCGTGCCGCAGCCGAATCCCTGCGGCGACGGGTCTTGGATCGGCCGCGCCCGGGGCCTTGCCGGGGCGCTCAGCTCCAGCCGCCGCCGTAGGTGCGGTAAAAGATATGCAGGCCGATCCTGGTCATTTTTTTCATCGTCCGCGCCCAACCCGGGTTGACGTAGTTGGCGTAGTAATGGGTCGACGATCCGACTTCCGGGATGAAGATCTTGCCGGCAGTGACCGCCATGGCGATGTCCTGCGCGGTCTTGTAATGGGCCGGACTCTGGATGCGCTTCTTCCTGCCGTCGCAGGCGAAGGAAAACTGGCAACGATTGAACCATTTGTCGTTCTGATAGACGACGCCGCAGATCGAGTTCGGATAGGCCGGATTGCGAACGCGATTGAGGATGACCTGGGCGACGGCGGCCTGGCCGCGCACCGATTCCCCGCGCGCCTCGAAATAGATCCCGTTGGCGAGGCAAGTCTGTTCCGCTTTGGAGAAGACGCTCGCCGGCAACGGAGTTTGCATCCACGAATGATCGCCCTTGGCCACCGGCGGAATGAAGCGGCCATCGTTCGGCTTCTCGTCCTGAAGCAAGGCCTCGAAGGGCGAAGCCTGGGCATAGTCAGGCGCGGCCGCTGCGTAGGCCGTCGCCAGGACGTCGGGGCGGTCGTTGTTGACCAGCGCGGCCAGCATGGCCGGCACGCCGGGATCCGGCTTCTTGTCGACGCGTCTATGGAACGCGGCGGCAATCTGGATCTCCTTGCCTTTGATCTCGGGCTTGGCGAAAGCCATTTTCAGGCCGCTGTCCATGCTCGGGCGACGCAGCGAGGACGTGCGCTCAAACACCGAGCCGGCATTAAAATTCTTCGGCGGCGCGACCGGCGAGACGATGATGATGCGGCCCTTCTTGTCGGCGCGCATGATGCGGTCCTCGTCGGGCGTCGTGCCGGCCACGCTGCCCTTGCCGCGAAACGATACGGCGCCGATCCCGGGCAAGCGGACGCCGGAACCCGAGATCGAGCCGGTGGCATCCGAATCGAGGAAAGGCATTTCGGCGGCATGGACCGAGCCGGCGACGGACTTCTCGACATAGGCGTTCCAGCGGGCGCTCGGCCGCTTGAGGCCGGAGACCAGGCTCGTCATGTCCTGATAGGCGATGACATTGGGAAAGCCGACCCAGATGCCAAGTCCAATGACCAGAGGAGACAGAAAGGAACGTCTTTTCTCACCGGCGAAAGCGACAAGCCGCTTCAAAACACGTCGATGCACGGAACTCTCCAGAAACGCAACGGACCCCACTGGAGAGGCACGATGATGCATTAACCTTGATGGGGCGTTAACGGACCTCGACAGCGGCAATCATTTCAAAGGCGTTGTTGGAGAACGGCTGCAACGGTCGCAATAACTGCTCCGCAGAGCGCTGTTGAGAGATGCAGGAGCCTCCCCCATGCCATCAACATGCTTAACGGCTATGCCACGTACATGCTTAACGGCCCGCCATCGGCGAGCGGTCTCTTGCTTCAATGAGGTTTTTCCGTGGCGTGCTGGTCCGGTCAGGTCAGGGGGTAATTCCCCGAGGGCCCCGGCGCAGCTGGATCTGGCGGGCACCGCAGCATTTCTTGAACTTCAACCCTGAACCGCAAGGACATTGATCATTGCCGCTGCGTTGCAGCCGGCCGACCAGGGGCAGCATCGCTGCGGAAGGCAGGAGCGTCGCCGCAAGGGCCACCAACTTGGCCGAGATTCCCGGCACGACCAAGCGACGACCCGATTTGAACCCTCGCCACGCCCGTTCGGCCACATACTGCGCATCCACCTTGGGCAAGACGTTGAAGAGCACCGTCTGATTGGCGCCTGACCTTGCGAGAAACTCCGTCGACACAGGGCCAGGCGCCACGCATGTGACCGTCACACCGGTTCGGCGCACCTCCTGGTGAAGCGCCTCTGAGAAGAAGCGCACGAAACCTTTGCTGGCGAAGTACAGAGCCATATAAGGCCCGGGGAGGAACCCGGCCACGGAACTGAGATTGAGCACCCCGCCCCGTCGGCGCGCCACCATTGCGGGCAGAAAATGGAGGGTCAGTTCTGTGAGGGAATGTATGTTGAGATCGATGATGCCGAGTTGACCATCAACAGGCAGCGCCGTCGTCGCGCCGCGCAAGCCATAGCCGGCGCTGTTGACCAGGACATCGCAGACCAGGCCATGTGCGGACAGAAAGCCCTCCAGGCGCGTTGGCGCGTCGCCTGCCACGAGATCCAATTCGAGCGTGAAGGCCTCGCCACCCGCCTGCCGAACCTCAGACGCCGCGGCGGCCAAGCCCTCGGGCGAGCGGGCAACCAGCACGATCGCGACGCGCTCCCGTGCAGCGACGCCTGCAATTGCCCGGCCAATTCCACCCGAGCCGCCAATCACGACGACGGCCGGCCGCAATTCATGGTGCGAAATCACGTCGCGTTCCTTCGTATTGCGGGAGCGACAACATCCTGACCGAGCAGCACCACTTCATTGGCGACAGTGCCGTTCAGGATCTTTTCGAATCGCTCCAGTGCTCGTGCGACGTTCGCTCCATCCATGACCCGGTGATCGTAGTGGATGCGGACATTCACCGATCCGTCGTTGCCGATCGGACCGTAGTTCAGAAGCGTGGTCAATGGTGTCAGCGGGTTGAGTGATTCCGCGCCGAGACCAGAATAGACGGACAGTTGGAAGGTACCGAAGTAATTTGCCCTTTGCCGGGCGATGTTCAACCCCAGCCACATAAGCAGCCACCTGACCGGCGCGGGCGCAGCTGCCATGCGCAAGGCACGCCGGAACTCCGGGACCTCGAGGACCGGCCGTGACCGAGCCGCGTGGATGGCCGCCTCGAGTTGCGTGATGGAGTAGCGCTCCGGGCACTTGATGCAGCTCAGCAGAACGGCCGGCTCGCCTTCATATTCGCGCTCGTGGGCAATCGAGGCTACGCTTGCCGGATACTCGTAAAGCTGCGGCCAGGGCAACTTCACATAGGCGCGCCGCAGTTCCGGCATCTCGATGGCGAGAAGCGCATATCCTTTCAGGAAGATCGCGGTCCACGAGGGCCGGGTCTGCTGCGCCATTCTGGCCCTTACCAGTGGGCCGAGGTTCATCTGACGCTGCACCGCGACCCGTGGCACGCCGATCGAAAACCTCATCAGATCGCCAACAAGGCGCCGGGGCGCCGAAAGCTTGAGGGCTCGGCCTCGCATGAAACGACCTCTAATAAAGATAAGGGATTATTCGCTTGGTCCTTTCCATATAGGCACGGTATTGCGGGCCTAAAGTCTCCAGCATCATACGCTCTTCCTTATCCACTCTCAGCAGGAAAAGCACGGCGAAACCAATCAAGCCGGATATGCCCGCAACCCAGTTCGGCAGCAGAAAGAGCTGGCCGAGCCCCATAAGCAGGAACGAGGTGTACATCGGGTGACGGACCAAGGCGTACGGCCCGGCGCTAACCAGTTCGTGCCGTTCGCGAATCTCGAGCGTGATCGACCAGTTACGGCCAAGTTCCTTGTGGGACATGCGAAAAATCCACAGCGCGGAGCAGAAGATGATGGTTCCGAGCGCCACCGACCACACGCTGGACGGATGGTCAGCCGCTGCGGGGATGCCGGTGGCGACATAGAAGCCAGGCAGGATCGCCAGGCCAAGGAGAGCCGATGCAAGCCCGACGGTGTCGGAACTTGAGCGGCCGCCAGCTACAATCCGCACGCGCCTTGCCCGGCGCTCGAACGGATACCGGATCACATACCAGGCAACGAGGCCGATCACCCATATGATCTCGCCAAATGAAGCTACAGAAATGGTCACTTCAGGTCACCGGAGCCTTTTCTCGATCTGGGATCACGATAGACCGTCGCAACGATGCCAGCGTCCGAAATGTCGACCGATAGACATTCAGAGCGCGCTCCTTTCGGAGTTGACCAGGCGAATGAGGCGAAAGCGGTTTGCCAATCGCATTTCAACCGCCGTTCATCTCCCGAAGGTTGGTTATGAATTGTTGCGGCCGGAGCCAGGTACCGGGGGTCTTATACCCCATCGATTTGGCGATGTCCGCTACGAATGCGTTGCAGTTGTAGAGCGAGGCGTGCCAAAGTGGAGAGCTGGCCTGCAGCTTTCGTATGCTCGCGACGACTTTCCTATATTCGGCTTCGGTAAGTAAAACGCGCCAGCTTGCCGACCGGTAGGCATCTTCCAGGTCGCCGTCCGTCCACCCGGTCGTGGCTGGCACAGGCGCCAAATGGCCGAGAACATAGACATTGGGATCATCGGACTTCGGAGCGAGCCCCGCGACTTCGGGGTTGACCATCCGTCCCGCCTGGTTCAATCGTCCAAAAATCACATAGGAATGGCCGTAGGTAAGGGCGTACCGGGAGCGGAACTCGATGAAATGCCGTTGGGCCGCGCGCGCCGGCATCGCCGCGGTACTCAGTGCCCGATTATTGGATACAAAAGTCGGCTGGGGTTTGTTGTCTTGCGACTGGCATGACGCCGCGACTAGCGCGAGCAGGGCCACAATTGCTGAACGGCCACTTACAAGCGTCATCTCATCCAGAACTCCGAGGACCGCAGACCTGCTGCCAGCCTATGCCCGTTAACCGCAGGTAGGCTGCGAATCCGGTGGCCCCTGCATATCGATAGGGAAGGGCCTGGCGGCCCTTCCCAAAATCTTCGAAAGCCGATGCTTACTTAATCACTGGCTCTTCTACGGCAACGGGTTCCGGCGGAGGAGCCTTCCCCTTTCCTTTACCGATCCCGTTCGCGCAGCCGCTCAGGCTGGTAACGGCGAGGGTAGCAACCATTACAATCAACATTCTGTTCATCAAGCAATCCTTTCCCCAGGGGCGGAACAGCCTATAGAATCGCCACAAATAAAAAATTACATGCAGCCCAACCAAGTTAGCTGCGATCTACACCAAAGCCTAGTGCAGAAATGACACAGTCGGCATTCGGTTGCAGCCGAAATCCTTGCGGTGACGTGCCGGCAGGTCTCACCATGCAACGGAGATCAGGCCTGCCCACCATCAAACCACCACCACCATCAAACCACCACCATCATCAAACCACCACCACCGTCGTGCCCAAAGGAGTCCGTTCGTAGAGGTCGATGACGTCGTCATTTGTCAAACGGATGCACCCGTTCGATACCGCGGTGCCTATCGTCCATGGCTCGTTTGTACCATGTATCCGGAAGTAGGTGTCGCGCCCGTTGCGATAGAGATAAAGGGCACGCGCACCAAGCGGGTTGTTTGGTCCGCCAGGGACCCCCCCTGCATACTTCACCAAGCGCGGCTTGCGCCTCATCATGCTGGTGGTGGGTGTCCACGACGGCCAGTCCGCCTTGCGGGCGATGGTCGCTGTACCCTTGAACGAAAGTCCCTGCTCGCCGACGCCGACGCCGTAGCGCGTCGCCCACCCGTCGGTCTCGACGGCATAGAGAAAACGTTGCGAAGTATCGACGACGATCGTTCCAGGCGGCTCGTTTCCGTGGTACCGCACCTGCCTCCGTCGGAAACGAGGATTGATGCCATCCCCTGGTCCGAACGCGGATGAAATCGGCTCCGTCACCTGTCGTAACGTCGACGTACATCCGGAGAGCATCAGAGCCAGAGTACCCAGCACGAGCCCCCGGCGCGCAATGTGGTGTTCTTCCATTTCTACCTGCTAGGAAACTGGTCGATCTACCGCCCCGCTCGTCTCTACCATTCCACGGCCTGCGGGCCAAGTCTCGCTGTGGGGTGGCAAAATGAATTCACAGGATTGACAAGCGAATTGGAGCGAAACTTCTTGCGATAACCGTCTGCCTCTGTTCGTTAGGTCACAAAGGGCATAGGACAGAGACGATGAAGCCTGACTTCCAAGGTAAAGTCGCGATTGTGACCGGCGCAGGCTCCGGAATAGGAGCGGCTGTTTCACGGCAACTCGCGCAAGAGGGAGCCGAGGTCGTTGTCGCCGACATTGATGCCGAGGCCGCGCGCCGCATGGCCGCCGAAATAGGCGCGCAAGGCGGCAGTGCCTACGACTTTGCGGTCGATGTCACGGATGCGGCAGCCGTCGAAAAGCTGATCGAGTTCACTGTCCAGAAATGCGGCGGACTGGATATGGCGGTAAACAATGCCGGCATCGACGGCGTTCGAAAAGCGACGGCAGACTATCCGCTCGACAACTGGCACAGGCTGATGAACGTCAATCTGAATGGCGTCTTCTACAGCATGAAGTACGAAATCGCCGCCATGCTGGATCGAGGCGGAGGCGCCATCGTGAACATGTCCTCGATTCTCGGTTCCGTCGGCTTGCCGACTGCGTCCGCATACACGGCAGCGAAACACGGGGTCGTTGGGCTGACCAAGGTTGCGGCGATTGAATATGCGAGGATGGGCATCCGGATCAATGCCGTCGGCCCCGGCTGGATCGAAACGCCGCTTCTATCGGAGCAAGCGGAGGCATTAGCCAATACCAGGCGCATGGCAGCCCTTCAGCCGATGGGCAGGCGCGGCAAACCGGAAGAGGTAGCGGCTCTTGTGTGCTTCCTGTTGTCCGATCAGGCCAGCTTTATCACCGGCAGCTACCATCTGGTGGACGGAGCCTACACCGCCCATTAAAGCGCGTCGCAGCTGATGCCGGCGCCCGGAGACGCGGCGCTCAGCGGCGTTTCTTCGCCTTGCCGGCGAACGGATTTTCCGAGGTGCGCAAGGCGATGCGGATCGGCACGCCTGGCATGTCGAAGGCTTCGCGCAGGCTGTTGGAGAGATAGCGAACATAGGATTGGGGCATCGCGTCCGGCCGTGAGCAGGACACGACGAAGCCCGGCGGGCGCGTCTTGGCCTGGGTGACATATTTGATCTTCAGCCGGCGACCGGCGACGGCGGGCGGTGGATGATGCGCCAGGATGCCTTCCAGCCAGCGGTTGAGCTTGCCGGTCGAGACGCGGCTGTTCCACACTCTGTGCGTTTTGATGACGGCATCCATCAGCTTGTCGAGGCCGCGCCCGGTCTCGGCCGAGACCGGCACCGCCTGGATGCCGCGCGCCTGCGGCAACAGCCGCTCGGTCTTCTCGCGCAGTTCCGCCAGAAGTTCCTGGGGACGGTCGATCATATCCCATTTGTTGAAGGCGATCACCGGCGCACGGCCCTCGCGGATGATCAGGTCGGCGATCTGCAGATCCTGCTTCTCGAAGGGAATGGTGGCGTCGAGCACGATGATGACGATCTCGGCAAAGCGGATGGCGCGCAAGCCGTCCTGCACCGACATGACTTCCAGCTTTTCGTGGATCCGGGCCTTGCGGCGCATGCCGGCGGTGTCGAACAGTTTGAGACGGCGGCCATGCCAGTCCCAGTCGACGGAGATGGAATCGCGGGTGATGCCGGCTTCTGGCCCAGTCAGGAGCCGCTCCTCGCCGATCAGGGCATTGATCAGCGTCGACTTGCCGGCGTTCGGACGGCCGACGACGGCGATGCGCATCGGTTTGGTATCGTCATAGCTCGGCTCGGCGTCCGGATCGGTGATGTCCTCGCCGATCAGCACCTCGCTGGCGGCGGCCTCCTCGTCGGCATCTTCTTCTTCGCCGAAGGCGCGCGCCTCGCCCAGTGCTGATATCACCGCATCGCGCAAATCGGGCAGGCCTTGGCCGTGTTCGGCCGAGACCGGGATCGGCTCGCCAAGGCCGAGTTCCCAAGCCTCCAGCATGCCGCCCTGGGCGCCGCGCGCTTCGGCCTTGTTGGCGACCACGACAACCGGCTTGCCGGACTTGCGCACGATCTCGGCGAAAGTCTTGTCGTCAGGCATCAGCCCGGACTTGGCGTCGATGGTGAAAAAGATCAGGTCGGCTTCGCGGATGGCGATCTCGGTCTGGGCGCGCATGCGGCCCGGCAGCGTCGAAGCAGCAGCATCCTCGAAGCCGGCGGTGTCGATAACGTCGAAATGCAGATCGTAGAGCTTGGCGGCATGGACGCGACGGTCGCGGGTGACGCCCGGCGTGTCGTCGACAAGCGCCAGCTTCCTTCCCACCAGACGATTGAAAAGGGTCGATTTGCCGACGTTAGGCCGGCCGATGATGGCGACTTTGAACGTCATCCGTCACGACACATTGCCCGACCCACGGATCAACTCGGACATCAACGTCGCCCGCTCGCGCGCGTTGCGCGGGGCGCTTTCATCCGAGGCGATCTGGTCGAACAGTTTCAGTGCGTCCGTTGCCTTACCTTCCTTCCAGGCGGCAAGGCCGAGCGCCTCGCGCGCGGTATGGCGCAGCGGATTGGTGTCGGCGGTGAGCGTCTCGACGCGGCTCGAGACATCGGCGAACGAACCGTGGTCGACGAGCAGCAGCGCAGCCCTGAGGCGCGCCATATCGCGAAGGCCTGATGGAATGTCCGTGTCGGCGGCGACTTCGTCGAAGTCCTTGACGGCGGCGGCGACGTCGCCCTTATCCGCCTTGACGGTTGCCGCCCGCATGCGGGCGAGCAGCGGATAAGCGCCGTAGCCATCTTTTTCCAGCGCATCGAGGGCCGCCAGCGCTTCGTCGCTCTTGCCCTCATTGGCAAGCTTCAGCGCCTGCGAGAAGGCATCGCCCGAGCGATTGGCGCGGGTCTCGTCCCAATAGCGATAGCCGACGAAGGCGGCGGTGCCGACCACAACCAGTATCGCGAGCGCAAGCAAGGCAGGACCAAAACGGTCCCACAGCGCATGCGCCTGATCGCGACGCATCTCTTCATTGACTTCGCGGATAAAACTGTCGTCCGACATCTCAAAACCATCCTGCCCGCCTCAGGGCGGTTTAGAGCGACGTGCGTCCATGGAAAGTACGCTCTAACACTTTGAATTTGCGCATCGTGTTTCCTGAAAAAAAATCAATTCTGCACTTCAGGCCGATGCGGTAGCCCGCGTTTTAGCGAAATTTTGCCGGCATGGAAGGGGTTCGACCGGAAAATCGGCTAATCGCCGGACGACGATGTAAAGGATGACTGCAAAGGGCGACCGCACCCACGCCACATTTCGCCGATAGCCGGTGCGCGAACCCTCCTCAAAATCCAGATCAGACATCGATGCCTCGTTTGTCCCGCGCTGTTGCGTTTTCGATCGCGTCGCTTGCTGCGGCGGGCGCTGCTGTCGCCGACCCGCCAGCGCCGGCAAAGCCGAAGCAGGCCGTCCTCATCTCGTTCGACAGCGCCCGCGATATTTCGCAATGGAAGCGCAGCCGGGCGCTGGCCCAGCGCACCGGCGCCCATTTCACCTACTTCGTGTCCTGCGTCTTCCTGCTCTCGCCGGAGACGCGCAAGCAATACACGGCGCCCGGCAAGGCATCAGGCAAATCCAATATCGGCTTCGCCGCCTCGAAACAGGAAATCGCTTACCGGCTCGAGCAGATAAACCTTGCCGCCTCGGAAGGCCATGACATCGGCAGCCACGCTTGCGGCCATTTCGACGGCAAGGACTGGAACAAGGCCGACTGGCTGAGCGAGTTCGGTTCGTTCAAGCGCATTCTCGAAAATGCCTATTCGATCAACGCTATTACCTCCGAACCCGCAGGCTGGCGCGAAATTGCACGTAAGGCGGTTGGCTTTCGCGCACCCTATCTGTCGGCAAACAAGGCGCTCTACGAGGCGCTGCCAAAGGCGGGCTATTGGTTCGACGCGAGCGGTGTGTCGCGCGGCCCTGCCCGGCCACCGACCAGCGACGGCATCACGCGCTTCTCACTGCCGAAGATTCCGGAAGGTCCTGACACAAGGCCGGTGATCGCGATGGACTACAATCTCTATCTCAGGCATTCCGGCGGCTTCGAGCGGCCGAGCCAGGCGGACGAATTCGCCAACCGGACCCATGACGCCTTTCGCGCCGCCTTCGACGCGCAATATCAGGGCAAACGCATTCCGCTGGAACTCGGCTTCCATTTCACACTGATGAATGACGGCGCCTACTGGAAGGCGCTGGAGCGCTTTGCCGGCGAGGTCTGCACCAGGCCCGATGTCGAGTGCATCAGCTATCGCGACTATGTTTCGCGCCAACGCCGGCAAAAGTGGGCGTCGGTGGGCGGCTGAACCGAAAGCGCTCGCCGCCCCGTCACTCTCAACTTACCGGCTGATCCTCAGGGCGCAAGCCGGCTCGCTCTCGCTCCAGATAGGCCTGGTCGATTTCCGGCAGCGGCGCCCCTTCAAGTGTCGCCTCGAAGGCGCGCAGGCGCTTGTAGATGGATATCAGCTCGACGATGGTCGGCCAGGAATTCACGAGATATTGGAACGAAGTGGCGACTTGTGAAAAGGCGGTAACAATCTGCTGGAAAACGCCAAATGTTATCTTGCCGATTGCCAAGGTCGGAACAAGAATAAGCGTAGCGAATACATTATCGACTTGAAGGTATAGATAGCGGACCATGTCGAAATAGACATAGTGCGCGTAAAGAGTGAAATAGTTCTTGCGAACATTTCTGAAAAGCTCGGCCAGAGTTGGTGGCTGCGCTCGCGCCGTATCGTCCTCACCGAGGACAAGTTCCTTGCGCAGCGCGGCTTCAACCCGCTGATTGCGAAATTCCAACCCGGGCAGCCTGACGCCGACGACTGCCAACAAGCCGGTGCCAAACAGCGACCAGGCGATCGCCGCAATGACCAGCGGATAAGGGATTGCGCCGACGATTGGTAGCGTTGAGACATGGAGAGAAAGGGAGGCCAGCAAGGGCAGGAATGCAATCAGGGTCATGATGGAGTCGATGAAGTTCACGCCGAGCCCCTGCATTGTGCCGGAGAAGCGCATCGTGTCGTCCTGAACGCGCTGCGACGCCCCTTCGATATGGCGCAGCCTCGGCCAGTAAGCGGTAAAATAATCGTTCATCGCGGTGCGCCAGCGAAACACATAGTGTCTGACGAAAAAGACGTTCAGAACGGCGATGCTCATATAGACCAGGGCCAAGGACAGAAACTGCCATACTCCGTAGTAAAGCTCGGCAGGGGAAACGGAGCCCGGCGTGGTCAGCGCCTTCTGCACCATATCGTAAAACATGCCGCGCCAGTCATTGAGCGCCACGCTGATCTGCACGATGAAATTGGTGACGAAAATAATCAAACCAGAGCCAAGGATCGACCAGTTCTGCCAGCGATGCGGGGAATACAGCGCCCAGAAAAGGTAGAATACGCCCATGCCGGCGAAGAAATATCCGTAAAACCAGAGGAATGCCGGCGTCAGGAATCTTATCGGGCTGATGACTGGTGCTGCCTGCGGGTCGACCGGCGGCATGCCGAGCATCGTGCCAAGGTGCTC
Source organism: Mesorhizobium sp. WSM4829 (assembly GCF_055811475.1). Taxonomy (NCBI): domain Bacteria; kingdom Pseudomonadati; phylum Pseudomonadota; class Alphaproteobacteria; order Hyphomicrobiales; family Phyllobacteriaceae; genus Mesorhizobium; species Mesorhizobium sp. WSM4829. The sequence goes on from NZ_JBVVQJ010000002.1 coordinate 207,133, forward strand.
GCCGCCGAAAAACCACAGGAGGACGAGCAGAAGGCTCCAGGCGACGGCCGAAGTGAAAAACAACTTCGGCTGCGGGAAGAAGGATACGAACACTGTTGGGAAATCCTCGGTCGATGCGCAAATCAGCGGCGTTGCTGTTCAGCGGGCATAAGGTCACACATCGATCGGAATGAAAATGGCCGGTGCGTGATGCCCGGCACCGAGCAAGACCACAATCATGGCGATTTTGGCGCAGCCGACCAGATGACCGCGCCAGAGACCAGCAGCACCGCGGCGGCCACGATCGATGCGAGGAGGAAGTCGCCGGAGGCTTGCGCAAGCAAGCCGGCGACGATCGGACCGATGATCTGGCCGAGGCCGAAGGACGCCGTCATCGATGCCAGGATCCGGCGTGGCGCCTGCGGGGCAAGCTGCCTTCCGGTCTGAAGGCCGAGCGCGGTGATGGCGATGAAGGTGCCGCCAAGCAGAAACCCGCCGAGCAGCGGCCCAATGTGTCCGCCCATGGTGACGCTCGCGCTGACGCCGACGACCTCGACGAGGCACCCCCAGGCATAAGCCCGGTAGAGCCCGATCTTTGCCGCGATCTTCTGCCAAAGCCAGACCGAGGGAATCCCGGCAAGGCCGGTGACCATCCACACCACGGCCTCGAAGACGCGGCCGCCGCCGCCCTGCCGGACGATGGCGACCAGGAACGTCGCCGTCACGATATAGCCGAAGCCGAACAGCCCGTAGGCGACAATGACCTTCACCAGTGACCGGTCCTTCGGCAGCGCCGGTTCGCGGCCATCGGCGCCGTTGGCGATCGCAGTGCTGCCGAGCAGCAAGGCCACGACGGCAATGGCGCAGGCCGAGATCGCGGCGGACCAGAACCAGCCCGCCGGCCAGCCGGCCTGTCCGGTGACGAGTATTGCCATCAGCGCCGAGGACGCTGCTATGCCAAGGCCGACGCCGCCGAAATGCAGCGCCTGCAGGTCGTTTCGGCCGACCGCGGCGAGATGGCCGAAAACGATGCTGGACATGAACACAAGGACGAAGGCGCTGGCCACACCGGCAAGAAAGCGGATGACGAGAAAGGCCGCCATCGTGTCGGCCAGGCCCATCAGCCCGGTGAGGACTGCGGTGGCGGCAAGACCGGCAAGCATCAGCAGGCGCTCGAGACCGTGCGCCCAGCCGCCGACGGCTGCGAGCGCGCCAACGAGATAGCCGAGATAGTTGGCGGACGCGATCCAGCCGGCATCGGCCGGCGTCAGGCCAAGTTCCTCCATCATGCCGGGCAGGATCGGCGTATAGACGAAGCGGCCGATGCCCATGGCAACGGCCAGGGCAATCATGCCGGCGAAGGCGAGGCGCAAAGGGGACGGCGAAGCGGCTTTCATTGCGGTGCACAATAGGTGCACGAGCGGGTGAAACAATCCGCTTCTTGTTGGGCCAGAACGGGTTGCAAGGACCGTGTCCGAGCGCCGCGGCGGCACAGAACGAACGTCGGCGATCCTTCGCGCCCCCCTCTGCCCTGCCGGGCATCTCCCCCACGAGGGGGGAGATCGGCAGCATCGGCGCCGGCTCTCCTTCTTCAACTTCTGGAGATTTGGCGAAAGCGGAGATGACGGCCAATCTCCCCCCTTGTGGGGGAGATGTCCGGCAGGACAGAGGGGGGCGCTGTCCCGCGAACGTTTCGGCAGCGACCGTCCGCAGTCTCATAAGCCGTGCGCCGGGCTGTCATCCGGAACGGCAGGTCGCCGAGTTCGCGCTCCGACATGGTGTCGAGCACAGGATGCGACACCGGATCGGTGGCCCATCGGGTGGCCTCGCTTTCATGCGACTGGCCTTGCCGCGCGCCGGCAGCGGAAAAGACCCCGAGCAGTGACAAAATCTTCATCGTATTTTCCTCCACAGGTCTGCTTGTTCCTTAAAATTTGCCGTTCCTCGCCGCTTTTCAATTGAGATTTCAACCGTGTCGGTTTAGAAAAACTGTATGGCCATGCTGAACCGCGTCCACCTCAACGGCCTGCGCGCCGTGGAAACCGTCGCCCGCCTGGGATCGCTTTCGGCTGCGGCGAGCGAACTCAACGTGTCCGCCAGCGCCGTCAGCCAGCAGGTCAAGCGGACGGAAGCGCAACTTGGCCAGGCGCTGTTCGAACGAACGGCAAGCGGTCTGGTACCGACCGAATTCGGCACCGTCTTCACCGCCCGGCTCGGGGCAGGTTTCCGCGAGCTCGCCCAAGCCGTGGCGCTCGCCGACGAGGCCTCCGAATGCACGCTGGTGGTCTCGGTCGCGCCGGCCTTTGCCTCGAAGTGGCTGCTGCCTCGACTGTCACGTCACTTCGCCCGGCATCCGAATGTGCTTTTGCGCATCGACGCCTCGGTGCGGATTGCCGATCTCGATCGCTCGGACATCGACATCGCCATCCGGCTCGGCGACGGCAGATGGCCGGGCGTGCGCGCGCAATTGCTACTGGCCCAGGAAGTCTTCCCGGTCTGCGCCCCGGCGATCGCCGACAAACTGAAATCGATCGAAGATCTCGCCCTGACCTGCGCGATCACCGACGAAAGAGCGATGATCAGCTGGGAAAGCTGGTTCGAGGCGGCCGGGGTGAAGCCGGTCAGCTTCCTCAAGGGCGCGCGCTTCACCGACCCGATGCTTTGCCTGGAATCGGCGATCGCCGGCCACGGCGTCATGCTCGGCTGGCAATTGCTGACGGCTGACGCTCTCGCCGACGGCCGGCTGGTCGCGCCGTTCGGCGTCCGCGCCGAGAGCGGGCTGGGCTACTGGCTGGTGACCTCGGCCAGCAAGAGCGAGAGCCGCAAGCTGCGCGATTTCAAGATCTGGATCCGCGAGGAGATCGAGGCGACGATGGCGCAGTTCGGCGCGCTCGCCGGCGCGGCCTGAGCAGGCCCGGTCGATCACGGTGGAAAGACCGATGGCACCGGTCTATGTAAGAACCAGACTCCCACATCGCGACAGGCAGGATCATGACCACACATTCGCGCGGCGTTGCCGCAACGATCGACCCGGTGAAGCTCGACAGGCTGGCAGAAGTCGCCATCAAGGTCGGGCTGCAATTGCAGCCGGGACAGGATCTGGTGCTGACATCGTCGATCGCAGCGCTGCCTTTGACGCGACGGATCGTCGAGCATGCCTACAAAGCTGGCGCCGGCCTGGTGACGCCGATCTTCAACGACGACGAGATGACGCTGGCACGTTTTCGCCATGGCGCTGACGCCGGCTTCGACCACGCCGCCGGCTGGCTCTATGAGGGCATGGCGAAGGCCTTCGCCAACAACGCGGCGCGGCTTGCCGTGCGCGGCGAGGACCCGTCGCTGCTGTCGGCGCAGGATCCGGCGAAAGTGGCGCGCGCCAACAAGGCGAACTCGATCGCCTACCAGCCGGCACTGGAAAAGATCACCGGCTTCGACATCAACTGGAACATCGTCGCCTATCCCGACCTGGCCTGGGCCAGGCAGGTTTTTCCGGGCGATAGCGACGACGTCGCGGTGGCGAAGCTCGCCGACGCGATCTTTGCCGCCTCACGGGTCGATGTCGACGACCCGATCGGCAACTGGAAGGCGCACAATGCGGCGCTTCGCAGCCGCACCGAATGGCTGAACGGCCATAATTTCCATGCGCTGCATTTCACCGGACCTGGCACCGACCTGACCGTCGGCCTGGCCGACGGCCATGAATGGATGGGCGGCGCCTCGACCGCCAGGAACGGCATAACCTGCAACCCGAACATCCCGACCGAGGAGGTTTTCACCACGCCGCATGCAAGGCGCGTCGAAGGCCATGTTACGAGCACCAAGCCGCTGTCGTACCAGGGCACGCTGATCGACGGCATTGCGGTGCGTTTCGAGCAGGGTCGCATCGTCGAGGCCAGGGCCAGCCGCGGCGAGGATGTGCTGAAAAAAGTGCTCGACACCGATGAAGGCGCACGCCGGCTCGGCGAGGTCGCGCTGGTGCCGCATTCCTCGCCTATCGCGGCGAGCGGCCTGCTGTTCTTCAACACGCTGTTCGACGAGAATGCCGCCTGCCATATCGCGCTCGGCCAGTGCTATTCGAAATGCTTTGTCGACGGCGCCTCGCTCACCCAGGACGAGATCGCGGCGCGCGGCGGCAACAAGAGCTTCATCCATATCGACTGGATGATCGGTTCGGACAAGGTCGACATCGACGGCCTCGGCAAGGACGGCGGCCGCGTGCCGGTCATGCGCAAGGGCGAATGGGCTTAGGGGGCGAGTGGGCGTAAGGGCGAGTGGGCGTAAACAGCCGCCAGCAAGCCGTCATGGCCAGCAAGACGACATGGCCAGCAAGACGACATGGCGGCCAACCCCGGAGTTGGCAATGAAACTCGATATCAGGGTCAAACGCATCTACGAGCCGCCCTCGCCTGGCGATGGGCAGCGGGTGCTCATAGACCGCCTATGGCCGCGCGGCGTCCGCAAGGAATACGCCGCGCTGACGCTATGGCTGAAGACCGTCGCGCCAAGCGATGAATTGCGCAAATGGTTCGGCCACGATCCGACGCGGTGGATGGAGTTCCAGCAGCGCTATCGCGGCGAGCTCGACAGGAACAGCGAGGCGGTCGGCCAGTTGCGCGCCCTGCTCGACAACGGCCGGGTGACGCTGCTCTACGGCGCCCAGGACGACATGCACAACAACGCAGTGGCTTTGGCTGATTATCTCAGCCTGAAGGGCTGAGGCAGCGCGTGCTGCCTATCTCTAGGGAGTGCGGGATGACTTATCATCTGGCTGCCAACAATCACTCTCATGTCGCAGATGTCAGCACCGCGCGAAACCAATCTGGGTGTTCCCATCTATGATTCGATAGCGGCCGCAGTCAGTCAGCCAGGCGGGACAAAGGCAACCGTTGGCAAACTTAACCGAAGGGCGAGATTATGACCGAAGGGGAAAGAAAGCCGCCTGCTGGCCAAACTGCCGGAAAGAATTGGGGTAATCTGGTTGCGTGGGCTGTGGTGATCTGCCTCGGCTTGATGATAGCTTGGGAGGTGTTCCAGCGTGTTGTTCTCTTTCTCATAATCATCACCGGCAACTTCGCTCCATAACTGGGGCAGATGCTTCATCATGCCCAGCCGGAGCACGAACCGCTTCCGGCAGTACAATAGGTCGCCTATTCGTCACTGAAACCCAGCAGTGACGCGTGGCGTATGTGGGCGTGGTCGCCGCGAAGATGTTTGACACGCAGCTTTATGCCGGGCTTGACCCACTGAGCCTCCGGCTTCTCCTTCATCACCTCCGGCCTCGACCCGGCATGATCCTGGACACGCTTCCACAGCCGATCCTTTATGTCTCGGCCCAAGGTGATGAAGGCCGAGCCACGATATTTCCCGGTGCCGGGCTCGGCCAAATAGGCGAATGCCGCCTTACCTCGCTCGCGCTTGACACCGAGCAATTCGAATTCATCTTCCGTGAAGCTCTTGGTCTTCAGCCAGTTCGTCGTTGGACCGCTGCGATATTTGCTGTCAGCGCGCTTCGAGTCGATCCCTTCGAACCCAGCCTGGTCGGCGAGGTAGAAGATCGCCTTGGCGTCGCCAGGCATGGCCTCGCTGAACTGAATCCGGCTGTGTTCGGTTTTATGATGCCCATGGAGAATTTCGCGGCGTGCCAGACAGCCGATGTCGCGCAGATCGCGACCATTCAGGTGCAAAATGTCGAAGGCACCGAGATACATGGCATAGGGGTTCACGTGGACGGCTGTTTGGAGCGCGCGGAAATCGGGCAGACCGGCCTGGTTGATGACAATAGCCTCGCCATCGATGATCGCGTTCTTGACATCAAGCTCCCGCGCTGCATCCACGAGCCCTGCATGCTTCTTCGTCCAGTCCGCACCGGTTTTCGTATAGACGCGGATATCCTCGGGGCTGTTGATGACGATCTGGGAGCGATAGCCGTCGAGCTTGATTTCGTGAATCCAGTTTTCACCCTCGGGCGGCTTGACGACCAGCTTGGGCTCCATCGGAGGGATAAACGCCAGCCGCCCCCCACGGAGGGACGAAAGACGCGGGCTGATCGGAATGGGACACCGATCTCGCAGCGTGTCTGCATGCTGCAGGATTCAAACTTCCTGCCCGCCTCTCTGTTCCACACGGAAGGCAAAATCCTGAAGCGCGCCCGCGCCACCGCCTAATCGACCCAAAGCCCGCGGAGGGCTTCCCAAATAACCAACCCGAGTATCAGAAAAAACATAACAACGATCCCACGGTTTAGAATTGGAGTGAGCCCGTATTTCTCGAACGCCCGCCGCAAACGTTCGCTGCTTTCGACGGGGTGTAATGGATCGACGCGGGTGTCCTCTTTGAATTGGAGTTCAATTCTTTTTTGCAACTCAGTTGGCTCTCTTTTCCACATTTGGTGCTCCCCCAGACCAGCTTAGCCAATAGCGCGCGCTCTGCCGCTGCCATCTGCCCGCCATAATCACTACCTGATCTGTATATGAATATGGTCGTCGTGGCGGGCGGCGCGGCATCCCTGAAACCGGATATGGCTAACGGTGGTGCCCAGCGCATTCTTAATATGCGGTTCCAGGAAGATCTTATCCAGCCCGAACCTTTCGACGCCTTTCGTGGAAAGCCAATGGAGGGAAAAGGCCGTGCGCCGCTTTTCGATTTGATAGCCGGGAAAGAATGGCTGCAGCCACTCGAGATCCCATCGCGCAGTGATGAAGTCGTTCCTTCCTTCACAGGGCTGTTCGTCGCCCGCCGCCGGTTCCTCGAAGGCAAAATACCCGATCGGGGACCTTGCTACGCCATTCAGGAAGTTGCCTTGCGGGGACTTATAGTAGAATGCGAGATCGAGTTTCTTGCCATCGGCATGGGAAAGATGCGGAAGCAGCGGAAAACCGTCCCAAAAGGGGAAGTTTCCATCCAGTGCGACTGTGGCAGTGCCAGGGAATTCGCGGTCCACATCTTCCGCAAGCGCCGTGACGAGATCATGCATGGGCGGCGCCACGTAGTTGCGGTTGAGCAAGCAATAGATCGGCGACTTCACGACAAGACGGACCTTCTCGTTTGGAAAGCAGGATAGAGGAACCCGCCCGAATATCGGTGCAACAAAACTCGCTGCAAATGCTGTAGCGGCGTAGAAAAGGATGAACATCCCAAATTTTGCCGCGAGGCGCCGCGTGCCCAAAGCGTGGGTTGCGAGCAAAGCCAGAAGATAGGCAAGGCCACCGATCTGGGTCACGATTGTCAGCGCGACAAAGATGAGAAACCGGCAAACGCGAGGTAATGAAAGCATTGATCTAAGTATCGAATTTCCAGTGTTGCGGGACGTTGGATTTGGACGATACCTCACTTGGTTGCCGACACAACGTCCGCTGTTGGGCAGACCTCTTTGCGACCTGGCCCTAGATGGACCAGTCGCCCTGTTGTCGTCCGAGTAGACGTCGAGCATCTCAACCGTTTCGCGCTTGGGGGTGCTCATCATGCCGCCACTTGCAGAGGCACGATGTTCGAAACGCCCGTGCAGTAATTGCCCCAAGCCCGCATGATCTTGATGCGCTCCCCAAACATTTCGACGCGGTCATAGGACTGCTGGGTTTTGGTGCCGACGACGTGCGCAAGGCAAAGCTCGGCGGCATCGTTATCGAACTTGTGCTCCTTCGCCCATGTGCGGAACGAGGCGCGCATGCCCATGCTGGGTGGCGATGCCCTGCAGGGCCAGCAGACCGCCGCGCGAGCGGTTCTTGGCGATCATGTCGTTGAGCGCCGTCTCGCCGACCGCCTGACCCTTCTTCGTGCCAGCGAACACGTAGTCGTTGCCGAGGTCGCATCGACGCCGTCGGCGCTAATCTCAGGCGACACGCAGTTCCGTGGCCGCATCGAAGAGGTGCACCTTGCCCGGCAGCACCGAAAGATTGATCGCGGCGCCGGCGTTGCGGCGCTCGTCACGCGGCACCACGGCGACGGCGTCGTATCCCGCCACGCGCAAATGAATCTGGACATCGGCGCCGGTCGTTTCGGACAGCACGACCTCGCCCTTGATCTCACCCGTATCCGAAATGCCGAGATCGTGTGGCCGCACCCCCATGATGACCCTTTGGCCTGGCTTCGCCTTGATCTGCGGTGACAGGCCGATCGACACGCCTTCGGCGACGAAGCGAGGGCTGCCGCCTGCGGTCTCGACAGCGCCGGCGATGAAGTTCATCGACGGCGAACCGATGAAATCAGCGACATATTTCGAGTTCGGGCGCTCGTAGACCTCGTCGGGCGTGCCGATCTGCATGATCCTGCCGGCGTGCATCAGCACGATCTTGTCGGCCATCGTCATCGCCTCGATCTGGTCATGGGTGACGTAGATCGTAGTCGTGCCGAGACGATTGTGGAGTTGGCGGATTTCCACGCGCATATGCGTGCGCAGCTTGGCGTCGAGATTGGAGAGCGGCTCGTCGAAAAGGAAGACGGCGGCATTGCGCACCATGGCGCGGCCCATGGCGACGCGCTGGCGCTGGCCACCCGACAGTTCCTTGGGATAGCGCCCGAGGTAGGGCGTAAGGTTCAGGATTTCCGCCGCCCATTCGACCTTCTTCCTGATCTCCGCCTTTGGCACTTTCGCCACTTCGAGGCTGAAGCCGATATTGTCGAACACCTTCATTGTCGGATAGAGCGCGTAGTTCTGGAACACCATCGCGATGTCGCGATCGCGCGGGTGAACGTCATTGACCCGCCTGTCGCCGATCAAAAGGTCGCCGTTGGTCACGCGCTCGAGCCCGGCTGTCATGCGAAGGAGCGTGGTCTTGCCGCAGCCCGACGGCCCGAGAAGGACGACGAATTCGCGGTCGGCAATGCCGAAGGAGATGTCCTTCATCACCTCGACATGGCCGAAATTCTTGGCGATGTTCTTGTATTCTACGGTGGCCATTCTCTGTCTCCAGACGCCCGGGTCAGGGTCGTCAGTATTTCTGCCTGGTCGGCGTGATGACGATTTCCTGCACGAGAGCGTTTTGTGGCAGCTGGTAGGTGTGCAGCATGAGGTCAGCGACGTGCTCCGGGCCGATGCCGCCGCCGATCTTGAGCTTGTTGGCCTTGTAGTTGGCGAGTGTCTGCGGATCGAGGACGCCGCTCAGAACCTCGGTTTCGATCACCCCGGGCGAAAGCACGACGACGCGGACGTCGTAGTCGGAAAGATAGTCGCGCAGCGATTCCGACACGGCGTGAACGAAGAATTTCGTGCCGCAGTAAACGGTATGGTCCGGATAGATTTTTCGGCCGGCGATCGAACTCATCATGAACAGCGTTCCATGACGGCGCTCCATCATGCCCGACATCACGGCGTGGACCGAATTCAGCACGCCTTTGGTGTTGATGTCGATCATCTCGTCCCATTCCTCGGGCGGCTGGCGGCCTATGTCGGCGAGCCGCGCAATGCCGGCATTGGCAAACAGCATGTCGACCGGTCCGTATTCGGCTTCCGCCTCCTTCACGGCAGCCGCGATCGCGGCGCGGTCGCGGACATCGACCTGCCGGGCCATGCTGTCGGGCAGGTTCAGCGCCTCCATGCGCTCCAGACGGCGGGCCATCATCAAAACAGGGTGGCCGGCGCGGGAAAACGCCTTGGCGACCGCCTCGCCGATACCAGAACTGGCTCCTGTCACTGCTACGAGCTGTTTTCCAGCCATGGCTTTCCTCAATCGAAAATTGTCGATACCCCGGGCTGGCGGCCTTCGGGCAGCCAGCCCGGGGGAAGACTCAGCCCTTGGCGACGAGATCGTCGACCTGGGTTTTCAGGGCGTCGAGCGACTCCTTGGCCGAGCCCGACTGGCCGGCGAAGTATTTGCCCAGCGCAACCGGGATCATGTCGCTCGAGAGTTCTGCCCATGCCGGCAGGTCGGGCTCGGATCCCATGTAGTTGGCGATGGTGTCGCGCACGACCGGCAAGTGGCGGGTCGTGCCGGCGCCGACACGCGCATTGGCCAGCACGCGCGGATCGTCATAGACGCTGGTGCGCGTTGGCCCGGTACCGCCGCCCAGAACCGTTATCAGCGCCTGAGTATCGGCTGAGGTCGCCCACTGCATGAAAATCCAAGCGGCGTCCGGGCTCTTCGAGTATTTCGATACGGCGAGCGAAGAACCGCCCTGGTGACCAACGCCCGGAATTTCGCCGAATCCGGTCTGCTCGACGGTGCGAAGCGTCGCGGCAGGTTTCGGCGGAACCATCGCTTCCATCAGGCCGGAGACCTTGGAGGCCTTGGGATCGTCGAAGAACGGGAAGAACTCGCCCCAGGACAGCATCGAGGCGGCGACGCCCTGGCCGACCGACTGGCCCTCGCCATCCCATGTCCAGCCGTCGACGCCGGGCGGCATCGTCTTCTTGAGCTTGTCCCAGTAGGCCATGGCGGCCAAGCCGGCGTCGTCATTGCCGGTGAACTTGCCGTCGGGGCCGAAAATCGAACCGCCATGGCCCCAAAGCCACGCCGTCCAATCGCATTCGAGGCTGTAATGGCCCGATTTCATCTGGCCGCTGGTGCCGTACATGTTCGGGCCCTTGGCGTCGGTGATCGCCGCAGACGCCTTCAGCAAATCGTCCAGCGTCGCCGGAGGCGGCAGCTTGAGCTCGTCCCAGACGTCCTTGCGGTACTGCATGATGAAGATCGGGATGTCGTAGGGTACGCCGACCATGCGGTCCTCGTACATGGCGATACCGTCGACGAGCGGCTTCAGGAAGTCGTCGATGTTGTAGTTCGGCATTGCCAGGTCGGCGTTCTTGAGCTGCTCGCGCGGATCGAAGACGTCCTGGCTGAAGCTCGCCGCCCAGCTCTGGTCGATATAGTAGAGGTCGTAGGTGCCAAGGCTCGAGGCGACGTCGAGCGTCAGCTTCTGCAGCACCTGCTCGAGCGGCAGCACTTCGATCTCGACCTTGATGCCGGTAGCCTCCTCGAAATACTGCTTGAGCTGCGTGGCGATGGCATTCGACGGCGGCGTCGATTCGGTGGCGAGACGAAGCGTCGTTCCGGCAAACGGCTTGCCGACATCCGAGAGCCATTTGGTGATTTCGGCGCTGGGCTTCAGTTCCTGTTCCTGGGCCGATGCCTGGCTGATGCCGTAGAACGGACGTCGTCCAAAACCCATGCCGAGCGCGCCGGCGCCGAGGCCGAGAATGCCTGCTGCGCGAAGAAACGAGCGGCGGTCCATCTGTCCGCGAACGAAGCGGTCGGTGACAGAAGCAAGATGCGCCTTTCTGATGCTGTCTTTCATTGTCTACTCCTCCGGTTTAATTCGCGATTTTCACAAGGCTGCGAATTCGAGCCTCCCATCTATTGTTTCAACGATCCCATCGTGAGACCGCGCACGAGGTGCTTCTGAACCAACAGAATGAAGATGAATGCGGGAATGATGGATGCGGCGCCAAGCGCGGCCATGTTGCCCCAGGCGGTGCCGATCGAGGTGACGAAGGTCGACGAGACGACAGGCACGGTCTTGACCGACGTGGTGGTCAGGGTCAGCGCGAAGAGGAATTCGGTCCAGCTGAAGATGAAGCAGAGCACCGCCGTGGCGGCGATGCCGCCCTTGGCCATCGGCAGCACGATCCTGCGAAAAATCATGAAGCGGCTGGCGCCGTCGACGATGGCGCTCTCGTCGATCTCGGAGGGAATGTCGTCGAAGAAGCTCTTCATCAGGAGGACGGCGAGCGGCAGGTTCATCAGCGCGTGGATCAGCACCATGCCGGTATAGGTGTCGATGAGACCGAAATTCTTGTAGATGAAGAACATCGGCACCGCGACCGCGACGGGCGGCATCATGCGCGTCGACAACACCCAGCCGACGAAACTGTGCCGGCCGCGGAAGTTCATGCGCGACAGGGCATAGGCGGCAAGCGTGGCGATGGCGACAGCGAGCACGGTCGACAGCGTCGCGATGACGATCGAATCCCAGACGCGGGGCGCCATGTAGAAATTGCCGCCGCCCGGCGTCACGGTGATGCCGCCGCTGCCCAGCGAAATCCCGAACACCTTCTGGAAATTGTCGAAGGTCGGCGTGAAGGCGAACAGTTTCGGCGGCCGGTTGAAGATGTCGTTGCCGTGTTTGAACGCCACCGACGTCCAGTAGTAGATCGGAAAGAAGAAGATCGCGACCACAACCCAGGCGGCGATGGTGCGAAGCATGCGGGTCGAGAAGGAGCCGTTCATTCTACCACCTCACCTTGGCGATACGGATGAAGAGGTTGGCAATGACGAGGATGATCACCAGGGTGACGAGGCTGAGCGTGGCTCCATAGCCCCATTTTACGAAGCTGAACGTCTGCTGCCATGCATAGAGGGACAGCGAGTAGGTCGACGCTCCCGGCCCGCCGGAGGTCATGACGAAGACGTAGTCGAAGACCCGGAACAGATCGATGCCGCGGACCAGCACGGCGATGGCGATCACCTTCGACATCATCGGCAAGGTGATGCGCCGGAAGATCTGGAACGACGACGCGCCGTCGATCATCGCGGCCTCGTAAGGCTCCGGCGGCAGCGCCCTGAGACCGGCGAGGAAGATGAGCACCATGAACGGCGTCCACTGCCAGATTTCCGCGACGAGAACGCCGGCAAGCGCGGTCGACGCGGTGGCGAGGATGGGGTTGTTCGAATTGAGCAGTCCGATCGACTGCAGGAGATAGCTGATCACGCCGAACTGCGGATCCTCCATCAGCAGATACATCATGCCGACAATGGCCGGCGGGATGACGAGCGTCATCGTCAGCACGCCGCGCAGGAATCCGAAACCGAAGCCGTCGCTGTCGAGGAGCAGCGCGATCGCCATGCCGAGCACCAGCTCGAACACCAGCGCGATGGCGAAATAGGTGAATGTGATGACGAGCGACTGCCAGAACCGCGTGTCGTTCCACAGCTGCACCCAGTTTTCCGTTCCGACGAATTCGAGCGCCCGCCGGCGCGGGACGAACTCATGGAAGCTCAGCCAGATGTTGTAGATGAGGGGATACACGGTGAAGACAAGGAGGATCGCCACCAGCGGCAGCAGCCAAGGCAGCGGGTGATCCGAAATGACGAAACGTCTGGCTTGGGCAACCCGCACGCGTTCCTCCCGAACCGCTTCGTTTTGCGATGCACAAATGTTCATATCTTGTGCATTTGTTCAAATGCTATATCGTCGCCTTGTCTGTGGCAAGCACTTGTTGGCCGGCTACAGCGGCATTCGGATGGGTGCGCCACAAGCATCGGAGGACCCTCATGACGTCGATCGGTCTGCTGGCACGGGTTGCCCATCAGTATTTCGTGCTGGGCGAAACGCAGCAGGCCATCGCCGAGCGGCTGCAGATCAACCGCACCAAGATCCACAGGCTGCTGGCCGAGGCGAAGGAGCGCGGCATCGTCTCGATCCGCATCAATGCCGGGACGTCCCAGGCGCTCGAAATGGAAGAACAGCTCAGGCGGAAGTACCGGCTCGACATATGCAGCGTCACACCTGATGACACCGGGTCGGAACTCGGGCTCTCCGAAGTGATCGGCATCTATGCCGCGCAGACCGTCGAGACGCTGCTCAGGGACGACATGACGGTCGCCATGGCGTGGGGCCGAACCATGCGATGGCTCGCTTCCAACATCGAGCCGGTGGCGCTCAGAAACGTTACCGTCGTACCGCTTCTCGGCTCGCTGTCGCGCCGGTCGTCGATCGACAAATACGACGCGGCCGCCGTCTTTGCCCAGCGCACCCAGGCCGAATCCTATTATCTCCCCGGACCCATCATCTGCGACAGCCGTGAAAGCCGTGAGACGATCCTGCAGCAACCGAGCGCGCGCGAGGTTATCCAGAAGGCGCTGAACGCCGACCTTGCGCTGATGAGCGTCGGCGGCACAACCAGTTCGACGCTGCGAAGCGTCGGTTACATGACCGACGAGGAATTCGACGATGTCCTGAGACTGAAGCCGATCGGGAACTTTCTCGGCTATTTCTTCGACCGGGACGCCGAACTCATCGACCATCCCGTCAACGAGCGCATTGTCGGGGTCTATCCTCGCGACACGCTGAACATTCCCAAGCGCATCCTCGTTTCCGGCGGAAAGAACAAGGTCGGCATCATGACCAAGCTCCTGGAAAAGGGATTCTTCACCGGCCTCATCACCGACCAGGGGACGGGCAGTTCGCTGTGACCGGCCGGGGTTGCGGCGGCAGCCGAAGCTGCCGTGCGATGTTGCCTGGCGCATTGCGCCCGCTTGCCTAAGCCGTCCCTGGTTCGGTTCCATCGCCTGCAGAACATCCTTTTTTGCGCCTTTTGCAGTCCGCATTTTTCGCGCCCGCCGATCAGCCCAATCCCGACCTCCGGTTCGCCAGGATCATATCGGCAATCTCGACGAAGCCGCGGCCACCCCGCGACCTGGCGACGAAAGCGGGTTCGGCGTCGATCTGTCCCTGGAAATCCACCACATTCGCGACCCCGAACGCGTTCGGAAAGAACCCGAACATCGGGGCGTCGTTCGGGCTGTCTCCAACGAAAGCATAGGCCTGCCTTTCAGCATCGAGATCGGTTCCCAGCCTCTCGCTTGCAAAGCGGCGCGTCATCGCCAGCTTGTCGTATCGGCCAAACCAGCCGTTCACATGGATCGACGAAATCTTGGCGACAGCGCCGGCCTCCTCGAAAATCTGCTTGATGCGCCTGGCATCGGACAGCGGCAGCGCCGGAACATCCTCGCAAAAGTCGATGGCCAGGTCGGCTTCGCGATATTGCTGGTCGGCGGATACTGCCGAACCCGGCACCTCCTGGACAATGCGCTTTTCCAGTTCGGTGAGCCTGCGCCTGTTTTCCCGGCGTTCGTCAGCGCTTGCCGCGAAAACCCGGATCATCTTTCGCGTTGCCTGATCATAAGCGAAGTAAAAAGCGCCATTTTCGCCGACCACGCCGGTGACCGGCCAGAACCGGGCAATCATGTCGCACCAGCCTGCCGGCCTCCCGGTAATGGGAGCAACGACAAGGCCCGCCTCGTGCAGGCGTTCGAGCGCACGGTAGGCGTCGGCCGGAAGACGACCCTCGGTGGTCAAGGTGTCGTCGATATCGCAGAAGACGCCGCGAATGCGCGATGCAGTTTCGGGTCCGAATTCGGCGAGGTCGCGCATCCGGTCAGGCTTCCCCACGCGCAAAATCCTCCAGCATTCCTGCATCCGCAGCAATGTCGAGGAACGAGAAGCGATTGCGCATCTCCCGGCAATGAACGACGGCTTCGCGATAGAAATCGGCGGGCGTGCCCAATTCGGCCGCTGAAATCGGCCCGCCGGTCGATTTCAGCAGGCGCTGCATCTCGTCGACAGGCACCATGAATTGCTTGAGCTCCTGCCTGAGTGTCGGCCAGAGCTCCTGCAGCCGCTCGTTGAATGCCGCGGCGGAAGTCTCGTCGAAGGCCTTCTTGTTCAGTTCGTCGAGACATTGTGCGGCGACAGCCGGGCCCATGCGACGGATCATGTCGTCAGGATCGATCTTCGTCGCCTTCACCAACGGCGGCTTGTCGCTTGCAAGCATTGCCTGCTGCAATCGCGCCATGGTGAGCGAAGCGACGCCGACCTGGGTGCCGTGCAGCGTGCCGGGGTGACGCTCGCCGGCGAAACAGTCGATGTAGTGCGATATTTGATGCTCGCCCATGGAACCGTGATTGGAGACGCCGGTGAAGGAAATTCCGAGACCGCAGAGCGTCAGCACGCGATAGAGGTAGCCATTGGCCTCGATGTCGTGTTCGGCAAGATTTCCGGCACGCTGGTTGAGCGCCGTCTCATCCTTTTCCTGGATGAGAAACGGGACCTGATGGTAGGCAGTGCCAAGCAGGCGGTGCGACATCCACCAGTCGATCTGGGCGACCGAGCGGCAAAGGCAGTCACCGAACCCCGCCGCCGATAGATAGGTCGGGGCGGCAGCGGAGACGCCAAGATCGACGAAAAAGCCTGATGGCGCGTGGGAAGGCAGCGATACCTTCAGGCCGCTTTCAAGTGTGATCGACGCAGTCGTCGATGTGTAGCCGTTCATCGAACCGGCCGTTCCGAACACGCAATAGCGCCGTCCATTCCTTCCGGTGACGAACTTGCAGAGATCGTTGATCGTCCCGGAACCGACCGCGACCACGGCGTCTGCATCGGCGAGTTTGACGGCGAGGCTCTCGACATTGGCCATGTCGGCATGTGGGTGATCCAGGATCACCACATCGACGGGGCCGAGCGTCTTCAGTTCGCGCGCAACGCGTTGGCCAAGCGCCTCATAGGTGGCGGCATCCGCAACGACCGTGAACCGCTCGCCCAGATCGAGCTCCGAAACGAGATCGACCGCCCGCCCGTCGAGGCTTTCTTCGATGACAATCCGGTCATACGGCACCACGGCCTTTTCACCGGTCTCCGGGTTGGTCCAGCGCCCGTCCAGAATGTCGTCGATCAATGCCGTCCAGGATCCGGCTGCCGGATTGGTCATGACGTCCTCATGCTGGCGACCCTGTAATCGAGGCGCAGGAGCGTTGGTGTTATAAACAATAGTCACCTATCACTGTCTTTTGTCAAGCATTTGCCCGCGACGCTTGACTTCGTTCTGCAAACCTGCGGAAAAAGGGACATGAATGCCAACGCCGACATCGACGTAGTCCGACCATCTGGGCTCTCGGCACTGCCGCCCGAATTCGACAGCGCGGTAGCGTGGGCTGCCTGGCTCTACTATGTCGACCAGCTCAACCAGAGCGACGTGGCCAAGGTCATGAACGTCTCCAGGGCGAGCGTGGTGCACTATCTGCAAGAGGCGCGCGAAAGCGGACTTGTCGCCGTGCAGGTCGACCACGACGCTTTTGCCCGCACCTTGACCTCGCGGCGTCTCATGGAAAAATACGGGCTTCGCGGCGCCGCGGTTATCCCCGACCTCGATCCCAACGATGCCGACCGCCGCATCGGCGAAGCGGCAGGACGGTTGCTGGCGTCGATGGTCGATCCGGGCGACACGATCGGCGTTGCCTGGGGAAAAACGGTGCTCGCTGCCGCCCGCTCGATCCCACGACTACTGCATGACCGGAACCTCACCGTCGTCCAGCTCTCGGGAAGCTCGATCGGCACCAGCGATTTCTCGCCGGAATTCTGCACCTCGCTGATGGCCAATCGGCTCGGCGCCCGCTGCATCAACCTGCTTGCCCCGGCGATCGTCTCCACCGACGAACTGCACGACCAACTCATGCAGGAGCCGATGCTCGTCAACCAGTTCCGCATGATCCATGCCGCCGGCAAAGTCATCTTCGGGATCGGCGATATCGGGCCGGAGAGCACCTATGCCCGAGCCGGGATATCGGATGCCGCCGCACTTGCCGGCATGATCGAGCAGGGCGCGCTCGGGGTCATCATCGGGCGGTTCATCGACGCTCAGGGAGCCCCTTTCGCAACGCCGCTCGACGGACGCACCGTCGGCATCACACTCGACGAACTGAAAGCGGTGCCGGTCCGCATCTGCGCCGCCGGTGGCGCCCGCAAGATGGCGGCGATCAGGGCCGGGCTCGGCGGCGGATATGCGACACATTTTGTCACCGACATGGCCACCGCGAACAGTCTCTTGGAATAGCCGGTAACCAGCATCGGTGGAACTCATCGTCTCGGGAGGACAATCATGGGCAGCAGCGACGGACCTCTTGTCGTCGGCCTCGACAGTTCCACCCAATCCTGCAAGGCGATTGCCTGGAGCCGGGACGGACGAGCCGTGGCGGAAGGCCGGGCGCCGCTCGAACTGATGAAGCCGAGGCCGGACTATGTCGAGCAGGAGGTCACCGACTGGTGGCGGGCCGCAACAGCGGCGCTGCGACAGCTTGTCGACGCGGTCGACGCGACACGCATCGCCGGGATTGCGATCTCCAACCAGCGCGAGACCGTTGCCCTCATCGACGGCGCCGGCGCGCCGATCGGACCCGCGAGCCTGTGGCTCGACGAACGCGCCGCCGGGCTGGTCGACCGTTTCGCGGCGGAGATCGGCCGTGAGCGGCTGCACCAGATCACCGGCAAGCCGATCGACGTGACGCCGGTCGTCTATCGCCTGAAATGGCTGCGCGAGAACGAGCCGGAACGGTTGGACCAGGCGAACAAAATCCTCGACGTGCATGGCTATCTGACGCTGAGACTGACGGGAACGCCAAGCGCGAGCTGGACCAGCGCCGATCCGTTCGGTCTCTTCGACATCTCGCGCAAGGCATGGTCGCAGCCGATCCTCGATCATCTGGGCATCAAACCGTCGCAACTTCCCAATGCGGTGCGGTCCGGCACGCGAGTCGGGACCGTTCATGCCGCCGCAGCCGCCGCAACCGGCCTTTCGGAAGGAACCCCGGTGATTGCCGCCGGCGGCGATGGGCAATGCGCCGGGCTCGGCGTCAATGCCATGCGCGACGGCGTCGTCTATCTCAATCTCGGAACCGCGATCATCGCGGGAATCTGGTCGCCAGAACCGGTGGTCGGCGCCTTCTGGCGCACCATGACCTCGCCAACCGGCGATGGCTATTTCCTCGAGGCCGTGCAGCGGGCGGGTGTCTATTTCGTCAACTGGTTCGTCGACATGTTTGCCGGCGGGCGCTCCGATTCGGCGATCTTCGACCGCCTCGAAAGGGAAGCGGCGGCCGTGCCGATCGGCTCGGACGGACTTCTCGCCGGCACCACCCTGGTCGGCTGCATGGACCCGCACTGGGATCCGAGCGCACGCGCCAGCTTCATCGGCATGCACCCCTCGCACACGCTCGGTCATTTTTATCGTGCAGGGCTCGAGGCAATGACGCTGCAAACCGCCCGGGCTCTCGAAGAGATGCGCAGCCATGGTCTTTCGCCGGCGCAAATGGTGGCGATCGGCGGCGGCGCCAACAGCAGGCTTTGGACAAAGATGATCGCGGACGCAACCGGGATCGCGATCCATAAGGGTCACAATGCCGAAGCCTCGTCGCTCGGCGCAGCGATCAGCGCGGCGGTCGGCATCGGATGGTTCGAGGGTTTTGCCGAGGCTGCGGATGCGATGACGAGCATCGCCGAGACAATCGAGCCCGACCCCGGCTGCCGCGCAGCGTGGGACGCGCTCTCGGCCAGGCAGGCCAAGGTCTTTTCCGCGACCCGATTCGCCTGGCGAACCGGAGCGTGAAAAGCATCCCGTCCGGCTACTTCAACCCACCCAGCGCCTGCTGATAGACATCAGGCTTGAAGCCGACGAGGATACGATCGCCGAGATCGAGGACCGGCCGCTTGATCATCGTCGGTTTGGCCAGCATCAGCGCCTTGACCTTCCTCTCGTCGAGGCTCAGCCTGTCCGTGTCCGACAGTTCGCGAAACGTCGTGCTCGACTTGTTGAGCAGGGTTTCCCAGCCGACCTTGCCGGACCAGCCGTCGAGCCTATCCGCCTCCAGCCCCTCGACCCTGTAGTCGTGAAAACGATAGGCGACATCGTGGCTTTCCAGCCAGATGCGCGCCTTTTTGATCGTGTCGCAATTGGTGATGCCGTACATGGTGATCGTCAATATTTTGGCCCTCGGGCTGGTCGCTCATCGAATCTGCCGCACCGTAAACCACCGTTCAAGCATTGCCAGCGGCCATATGTGAAGGGGATTTGAGCTTGCTCACATGGCGGCCAGGGCATCGTCCTGGCCGCCATGCCTGATCACCAACGATGCAGCGAGTGACAGAGCTTCCGAAATCCGGTTTCAGCCTCAATAATAGAAGCGCTCTTCGGCAATTTTGCCGTTCTTGACCGTGTACAGACCAACCTCATCCATGCTGACACGCTCGCCTGTAGCCTTGGGCGTTATGTCAAACCTGAAGCGCACTGCGAACTGGTCGCCGTTGACATATGGGCCCTCGACCGAGCCGTCATGAACTTCGTTGTTCTCCTCCCACCACTGGCCCTTCTGCTTCACGGCCTCCTTGCCATTGCAGACCGCCATCGGCCCTTCCATCGCTTCGTAACTGACGATGTCATCGGCATTGAACTTCTCAGCCGCAGCTTTGTTCTGACCTTGCTTGAGCAGCTCTGTGAATTCCTTGGCAATTTCCGCCGTAGTCATGCGTGTTCCTCCTGTTCAGACGCGTTCCAAGTAGGGAACCGTTTGCTAACCTGCCACCGGCGGTCCGCTCGACAGCTGACAATTGTTGTCAGGATGAGTATTGCGCGCCAGCCTTGACCGCTGAAGCACTTGTGATGCGACGATCAATAGCCATGCGATCCAGATCTCTGCCGATACATCTGTACTCGTTCGCCCGGGGAGAGCGAGGCGGCAACTTCACGATTGGTACATCAATAGCAGCCGCGCTCGATGGCGAGGCGGCGCACCAGCGCCAGCACGCTGTCGATGGTCGGCGTCGGCTGGCCGGTCAGCCGGCCAAGCTCCTGGACCGCCGTCACCAGCGCATCGATCTCCATCGGCCGGCCACGCTCCAGATCCTGCAGCATCGAGGTCTTGTGCTCGCCGACGTCGCCGGCACCCTTGATGCGGCGGTCGACCGAGATCGGGAAACGAACGCCGAGGCTTTCGCCGATCGCCTGCGACTCCAGCATCATGGTGCGGGCAAGCGCGCGGGTGGCCTCGTCGGCAGCGATTGCCGCAAGCGTGCTGCCGGTCAGCGCGGAAATCGGGTTGAAGGAGAGATTGCCCCACAGCTTCACCCAGATCTCGCTGCGGATGTCGTCGCGAACCGGCGCCTGCAGCCCGGCTGCGACCATCTCCTCGGCAAGCCGGGTGACACGCTCGCTCTTCTCGCCCGAGGGCTCGCCGAGCGAGAACCGCTTTCCCTCGATATGGCGGACCAGGCCGGGCGCATCCACCTCGGCCGCGGGATAGACGACCGAGCCGATGACGCGATCCGGCCCAAGCCGGTCCCAGATCACCCCGCCGGGATCCACCGCTTGCAACCGCGTGCCTTCGAGCGGCCCGCCGATGCTGTGGAAATACCACCACGGCACGCCATTCTGCATGGTCACGACGGCCGTCCCCTCGCCCAGCAGCGGCGCGATCTGGTCGAGCGCTGGCGCAACCGAATGGGCCTTGAGCGCCAGCACGACATAGTCCTGGACGCCTAGCTCTTGCGCCTGCGCGGCGGCCCTGACCGAGGCGACGGATTCATGACCGTCTTCGATCAGGCGAAGCCCGTTTGCCCTGATCGCGTCGAGATGCGCGCCGCGCGCCACGATCGACAGATCGACGCGGCCGGCCATGGCAAGCTTGGCCGCGAGATAGCCGCCGATCGCGCCGGCGCCAAAAATGCTGATCCGCATTATCCCAGCCCAGGTTTTGCAAGACCGAGTTTGGTCGCGAGGCCGATGCGCTGCAGCTTTCCGGTCGCGCCCTTCGGGATTTCGTCCAGGATCAGGACAATGCGCGGCACCTTGAAGTCGGCAAGCCGTGTCGCGGCAAAGCTGCGGATTTCGCCTTCTGTCGCAGCCATGCCCTCGCGCAGCACGATTGCAGCCGCGACCTCCTCGCCGAGCTTGTCGTGCGGCGTGGCGAAGGTGACGACCTGCGCCACCGCCGGATGATCCATCAGCACGTCGTCGACCTCGAGCGGCGAGATCTTCTCGCCGCCGCGGTTGATGATCTCCTTGAGCCGGCCGGTGACGCGCAGATAGAAGTCGTCGTCGAGCACGCCCTGGTCGCCGGTATGAAACCAGCCATGCGCAAAAGCCGTGGCATTGGCGTCCGGATTGTTCTCGTAGCCCGCGGTGACATTAGGCCCGCGAATGACGATCTCGCCGGTGTCACCGGGCTTCAGCAATCGCCCGTCCGGCGCCATCACCGCCACCTCCGGTCCGGCGGCGGCGCCGACGCTGCCCGGCTTGCGCTGGCCCGGCGGCAGCCGGTTCGAAGCCATCTGGTGCGCGGCCTCGGTCATGCCATAGGATTCGATCACCGGGCAGCCGAAAGTCGCCTCAAGCTCGGCCATCACTTGCGGCGGCAGCGATGCCGAGGACGAGCGGATGAAGCGTAAGGGCGCCGCCGCCAATGCATCGGCATTGCGCGTTGCGCGCGGCAGTATCGCCTGATGCATGGTCGGCACCGCCGTGTACCAGCTCGGCCGCGCCTCGCCCAGCCAATGGAAGAAGCGCAGCGCGTTGAAGCCCGGCGTGCAGAAGACGCTGCCGCCGGCGGCGAGCGAGGACAGCACCGCCGCGATCAGCCCATGGATGTGGAACAGCGGCATGATGTTGAGGCAGCGATCGCCTGATGTCAGGCCGAGCGTCGCGCCGATATGAGTGGCCGAGGCGGCGAGATTGGCGTGGCTGAGCGGCACCAGCTTGGGTCGTGACGTGGTGCCGGACGTGTGCAGCAACAGCGCGATGTCGCCGTCCTCAGCCAAGCCTGGCGAAACAGACGGACCAACCGGTTTGCCCTTGATCTCAAAGCTGCCGGCTGGCGCGTCACGCAGTGCCGTGAGCCTGAGCACCGCTATGCCGAGGCGCTCGGCCACGGTCACCGCCGGGCCGCTTTCGTCTTCGGCGACGAGGATCGCTTTGGCGCCGATGTCGGACAGATAGAAATCGAGCTCGTCGGCCCGGTAGGCCGGATTGAGCGGCGCCGTCGACGCCGCCGCCGCCACTGCGACAAAGGCCGTCGCCATCTCCGGCCCGTTCGGCAGCACGATGGCCACCCGGTCGCCACGGCCGAGCCCCAGTGCATGCAGTTGCGCTGCCGTTTCGGAGATCAGGCGGCGCAGTCCGCCATGCGTGAGCGTGATCCTGTCGGGTGCCGAAATCGCCGGCGCATCGTCGGCTCCGGCGGCAAGCCGTTCAATGATCGAGGCTGCTTCAGACAACGCGAACCTCTAGGTCGCCGACGCCATCGATATGACCGCGAAGAACGTCACCGCGCACGACCGCGCCGACGCCCGCCGGCGTGCCGGAAAGAATGATGTCCCCCGGCTTCAGCGTGAACAGACCTGACAGATAGCTGATCATTTCCGGAACCTTCCAAATCATCTGGTTGAGGTCGCCGGTCTGCTTTCGCTGACCATTGACGTCCAGCCAGATCGCGCCCTGGCTGGGATGGCCGGTCGAGCTTGCCGGAACCAATGGCGTGCATGGCGCCGATGCCTCGAAGGCCTTGCCGACCTCCCATGGACGGCCCATGTCCTTCGCCTTCCCTTGCAGGTCGCGCCGCGTCATATCGAGACCTACGCCATAACCGAACACGCAGTCCAGAGCCTTTTCGACCGGGATGTCGGTACCGCCGCTCTTCAGCGCCACGACCATTTCGATCTCGTGATGAACATCGTTAGAGGCCGGAGGGTACGGAAATTCTCCTGTCGTATCGAGGTTGTCGGGATTCTTCTGGAAGAAGAATGGCGGCTCCCTGTCGGGGTCGTGTCCCATCTCGACGGCATGCGCGGCATAGTTCCGCCCGACGCAATAGACCCGGTGCACCGGAAACATCTTGTCGGTTCCCGCCACCGGGATGCTCGGGATTGCGGTTGGTTCGATGACATAGCTTGAAGTCGTGCCGTGCATGTTCACTGTCTTGCTCCTGCGTAATATTCGACCTTGGCTTCAGCCCGTTCGATCAGTTCGGCGATCAGCAGGGCGAAGGCAAAAAGGATGATGGTCAAGGCCCAGAATTCGGCCATGCGGAAATTTCGCGAGAAGGTTTCGAACAGCGCACCGTAGCCGACGATGGCGACGAGCAACTGGCCGATGACGACGCCCTTGACGCCGCGGATGAGGCCGAGGCGAATGCCGGCAAGGATTTCCGGAAGTGCCGCCCAAAGGATGATCTTGCCATAGAGCGCCGGGCGCGAGGCGCCGTAGGAACGCGCCATCTCGATCAGCGACGGCGAGATATGACGGACCCCGGCGCGGGTGTCGAGAACGATGATCCAGATCGCAAACAGGAACACCGCCGCAACGATCGTCTTCTCGCCGAAGCCGAACAGGATCATCAGCACCGGGACGATCGCCGAGAGCGGTGCGCTTGAAAAGATGTTGACCCACATGCCGAGCAGGTCGTCGGCGATCTTGACGCGTCCCATCAGGATACCCAATGGCACGCCGACCACGATCGACAGGGCCATGCCCGTCGCGAAGGCGCGAAGGGTCGTGACTGTCGCGCTCTGCCAGGACGGCGTCTGCACCAGGCTGACCGCTGCAACCAGCACGTCGCTAAACGGCGGCAGCAGAAAGACAAGGTCGAGCCGGCCGACGATTTCCCATACGACGCACCAGACCAGCAGGGACGCCATCATGGGCACACGGTAGCCAAACAAGGTCACGGCCGGTCACTCCACATACTGCTTCAGCCCCTGCCAGATCTCCTCGACAGTATCGAGATAGTGCCTGTCGCGATGGATGCGCTCGGGGTCGCCGGAGCGATCGATTTCCGGTTCGATGATCTGCGAAACCCGGCCGGGTCTCGGCGACAGCAAGACGATGCGGTCGGAGATGTAGACCGCTTCCTCGATCGAGTGCGTCACGAAGATGAAGGTCTTGTTCTGGTTGGTGCGCAGCCGGATCAGGTCTTCCTGGAATTTCCGCCGGTTCTGCTCGTCGACCGCCGAAAACGGTTCATCGAGCAGCAGGACGTCGGCATCGACCGACAAGGCGCGCGCCAGGCCGACGCGCTGGCGCATGCCGCCCGACAGTTCGTGCGGGTATTTGTCCTCGAAGCCGGCGAGACCCACCTCGGCGATGTAGCGTCGGGCGATCGCTTCGCGCTCGGCCTTGTTGGTGCCGCGCAACTCAAGTCCGAAGGCCACGTTGCGCATCACCGTCGCCCACGGCATCAGCGCAAAATCCTGGAATACGAAAGCGCGTTCGGGGCCGGGTGCGGTGACGTGCTTGCCGTTGATCGCGACGGTGCCGCCATCGGCCCGTATCAGCCCCGCTATGATCTTCAGCAGCGTCGTCTTTCCGCAACCGCTGGGTCCGAGAAGACTGGTCAGCTTGCCCCTGGGGAAGTCGAGATCGATGCCGCGCAGCGCCTCGACATTGCCGTAGGTCTTGGAGATTCCCCTCACTTCCACGATTGAATCGATCGGTGCGGGAACCGGCGACGGTCCATTTCGCAATGCGGTCGCGCCCATCTTAAGCACCTCTGCTCTCGGGCCTGAAAACGCGGACTTCCACCCACTGCAGAAAGACGAGCGTCAGGGTGGAAAGCGCAATGATCGAGGCGATTGTTGCGTACATCTCGGCGTAGTCGGCGCGCGAGCGGTGGAAGGTGATGAGGTCGCCGATGCCGGTCGGAGTGATCAGCAGTTCGGCGAGCACCACGCCGACGAAGCCGGCAGCGACGCCGAGGCGCAAGCCGGCAAAAATCACCGGGCTGGCGTCCGGAAGGATGATCTTGGCGACGGTCTGCCAGCGGGTGCCGAGGAAGGATCGGCACATGACCAGCAGCGACTCGTTGACATTGCGCACGGCCTTGTAGGTGTTGAGCACGATAACCGGCAGCGCCAGGATCATGACGGCGAGCGTCTTGGCGGTCATGCCTATTCCGTAGACAAAGGTGACCATCGGAATGAAGGCGGCGACCGGTGCTGCCTGAAGCACGATGAACACGGGGATCACCAGCCATTCGCCGGTGCGCCACAGGCCACAGATCGTGCCGAGGCCGACACCCAGGAACGCCGACAGGACAACGCCAAGCACCAGCGGCTGCAGCGTCGAAAGATAGGCGGTCGCCAGGCTGCCGTCGGCGAGCAGTCCGAAGAACGCGACGACCGTATCGGAAAAGGTCGGGAAAGCGAAGCTGACGGGAATACGCCCAGCCACCTCCCAGATTCCCGCGAACAGGGCGATCGACACCAGCCTGAGCAGGACCGGCTGGTCCCACGATGCGCCCGTTGCGCTGCGATTGGAAAGAGGAGCGAGGTCGGCAGCCTCCCCGTCGGTTCTGATGCTTACGGCCATCCGGCAGGCCGCCTATTTCTTGCCGAGCTTGGCGACGGCGCGGTCGATTGCGGAGACATCCCAGAAGTCCTCGACCTTGAGGCTGGCGGGATCGCCTTCGATCTGGCCGGCAAGGCTGAAGAAGGCAAAGTCGTCCTTGGCCGCATCGGCTCCGCCGCCGTTCAGCGCAAGACTGCCGGCTTCCGCGGTTTCCTTGTAGTATTCGGTGATTTCGCTGTCGCCTTCAGCGCCGAGATCCGGCAGCAGTTTGTATTTGTTGCGAAGCTCGACGGCGACCGCGGGGTTCGCGGTGATCTCGCGCGCGGTCTTCATCAGTTCCTCGACCAGGATGTCGACGTCGGCGGCGTTGTTCTTCAGATAGTCCGCGGTCGCGAAAAGCGCTTCGTCAGAGGCGCCGAGATCCTCGACCGGTAGAACGATGAACTTGCCGGGGGCTTCGGCCTCGAGCGCGCGCCTGTTGGCGGCATCGACGATCGACGCCTTGATGGTCCCCTGGAGCAGCGCATTGCGGCGAACCTCGGAACCCGGGACATAGCTGATGTTGCCGAGCTTGATGCCGTGGTTTTTCGCCATCAGCAGCATGACCGCTTCGGTGCCGGAGCCGCGCGCCTGCACGGCGACCTCCTGCCCGTCGAGATCCTTCCATTCCTTGTAGAATTCGCTGTTGACGACGGGAAAGAAGCGCAGCGTCGATATCTGCGCGAAAATGCGGATCGGCACGCCCACCTTCTGGATCAACGTATAGGGCGCGCCGATGCCGACATCGGCCTGGCCGCCGACAATGGCCTGGGCAGCCAGATCCTCGTCATTGAGAACAATGAGCTCGACATTCACGCCGCGCTCCTTGGCGCGCTCTATCGCGGCGAGCGTCTGGATGGATTCGATCCCGGGAAGGTCGCCGAATGCGATGCGCATGTCGCCCGCATTTGCGGCCGACAAGGGCGCTGCACATGCCAGGGCCGCTGCGAAAGCGGTGGCAAGGATGGTACGTCTGGACACGCCGGCCATTGTCATTCCTCCCGTTTTTTGTAACCATTTCCTTGATTGGTTAAGACTACGGGACGGATTGGTCAAGGAGAAACTGCACCGCATCGAACGGGTGTGCCCAGAAAACTCGGCAGTTGACGGTTTCCACTAATCGTTTTAACACCGGCAGAGGAAAATCATATGCGGATTGGTTAAATTGATGGACGATCCCGGTAATGGCGGCCACGCCGCCCTGGTTCAGCTGCAGGCCTATCTTGCCCAGATGGATCATGCCGGTGAGACGCGGCTGCCTGCCGAGCGGGAACTGTCGGAGAGCCTCGGCGTATCGCGCGGCGATCTGCGCAAGGCGCTGGCGGTTCTCGAGAAGGACGGCCGCATCTGGCGTCACGTCGGCAGGGGCACCTTCGTCGGCAGCGGGCCGGTCGAGGAGACGATCGGCATTTCGGAAATCGCCGGGCGCACCAATCCGGCCGACGTGATGCGCGCGCGCCTCATCCTCGAGCCGGAGATTGCGCGCGAAGCGGCGCTGCACGCCACGCTTTCGGATATCGCCGCGATGCGGCAATCGCTGGTGCAGACGCGGGAGGCCGTCACGTGGCGGCAATATGAGAATGTCGACAATCTGCTCCACCGGCAGATTGCGCAGGCGAGCCGCAACAATGTGCTGCTCGGCCTGTTCGACGTGCTGAACGCCGTGCGCCGCACCGTGGTCTGGGGACGTCTCCGTTCAGAAGGCGCCCGCCCCCCGGCAGACCATCACAGCTTCGCCGACCATGAACGGATCGTCGAGGCGATCGCCGAGCGTGACCTCGGCGGCGCGGCGGCAGCGATGCGCCTGCATCTCCAGCAGGTCGAGCGGCGCCTGATCCCTGTCCGCGAAGCCGCCGAATAGCTCGGTTAGCCCGTTACAGCGCGCGTGCTTCTTAGGCGCGGGCGCTGTTCGGTGTCATGGGCTAAGCGCCGTAGCCGATGATGCCCTTGATCTCGAGGAAATCGTGGATCGCCCAATCGGCATATTCGCGGCCGTTGCCGGATTGCTTGTAGCCGCCGAACGGCGCGAAGGTGTCCCACTCCGGATAGTTGATCGAGACCTGCCCGGCGCGCAGCCGGCCGGCGACTTTTCGCGCGTGGTCGATATCCCCTGATTGCACGTAGGCGGCGAGGCCATAGACGGTGTCGTTGGCGATTTTCACCGCGTCATCGTCGTCATCATAGGAGATGACCGAAAGCACCGGCCCAAAAATTTCTTCCCGCTCGATGGTCATGCCCGGCGTGACGTGGCCGAAGACGGTCGGCCGCACGTAATAACCGCGATTAAGATGCTCCGGCCGCCCAGGGCCGCCGGTGACCAGCGTTGCACCCTCGGCGATGCCGGCATCGATCAACCGCTGGATCTTGTCGAACTGGATATTGCTGACCACCGGCCCGAGCCTGGTGTCTTCCGAGCGCGGATCGCCGACCTTGTGCGCCTCGGCCGCCTTCTTGGCGATCGCCAGCGCCTCATCGTGGCGGGCGGCCGGCACCAGCATGCGCGTCGGCGCATCGCAGGACTGACCGCTATTGCCGAAACACGCGTTGACACCCTTGCGCACGGCCTTCTCGAAGTCGGCATCGGCTAGCACGATGTTGGGCGATTTGCCGCCGAGTTCCTGCGCTACGCGCTTGACCGTCTCGGCCGCCGTCTTGGCGACGATGATGCCGGCCCGGGTCGAGCCGGTGAAGGAAACCATGTCGACATCGGGATGTCCGGCCATGACCTGTCCGACATCCGGACCGGTGCCGTTGACCATGTTGTAGACCCCCTTCGGCGTGCCGGCCGCTTCCATCACTTCCGAAAAGACGATGCCGCTGATCGGCGCGATCTCGGAAGGCTTCAGCACGACCGTGCAGCCGGCGGCGATCGCCGGCGCCACCTTGCAGACGATCTGGTTAAGCGGCCAGTTCCACGGTGTGATCAGCGCGCAGACGCCGATCGGCTCCTTGACCACCATGGTGGCGCCGCGCTTCTCGCTGAATTCGTAATCCTCCAGCGCCTTGATGGTGGACTCCATATGAGCCCTGCCCGCCCATGCCTGCGCCTCGCGCGCCCAGGTGATCGGCGCGCCCATCTCCTGGCTGACAGCCTGGGCGATGTCCTCGTAGCGCTCGTTGTAGACTTCGAGGATGCGCTTCAGCAGCTTCAGGCGCTCGGCCTTGCTGGTTTGCGAAAAGGCCGGAAAGGCCGCCTTGGCCGCCGCCACGGCGCGATCCACATCGGCCTTCGAGCCGACGGAGATTTTGGTGTAGGCCTCTTCGGTGGACGGATCGATCACATCCAGCGTCGCCGGCACCACCGGCGCGACCCATTTGCCGTCGATGAAGAAGTTCAAGTGATTGCTCATGGGTGGTGCTCCGGTTTTCTGGAAGGATAGGGTCAGATGGGCAGCATAGGGCAGTTAGCGCCGCGGCGCAGGCTGATATGCGCCACGTCGCCGACGCTGAATTGAAAACCTTCCGCCCGGCGTGGCGCGTCGATCACCACTGGTATCCCCTGCCCCAATTCGGCGTGCAGGCGCAAGGTGCGGCCGTGAAAGACGATGCTGCTCACCCGCACCGGCGCGGTGCCGGTCGCTGCTTCGGTCGCCGCCAAAAGATCCTCCGGACGCACTCCGATGGTTCGCACCGCGCCTTCTCCCGGCACTTCGCCGGTTTCCGACGTGGCTTCGAGCGGCAGGGCGCCGGCGGCGAAACGCAACCGATCGCCGTCACGGCCGACAAAGCACGACTGCAGCAGGTTCATCGTGCCGATGAAACTGGCGACGAATTTGGTGGCGGGCCGGTCGTAGAGCGTGGCCGGCGGCGCAATCTGCTCGATGCGGCCCTTGTTCATGACGACGATACGGTCGGAGATCGACAGCGCCTCGGTCTGGTCGTGGGTGACCATGACGAAGGTGGTGCCGAGCCGCGACTGCAGCCGCTTCAATTCGACCTGCATCTGTTCGCGCAGATGCGCATCGAGCGCCGACAGCGGCTCGTCGAGCAGCAGCACACGTGGTTCGCAGACAATCGCACGGGCAAGCGCGACGCGCTGACGCTGGCCGCCCGACAATTCGGACACGCGGGCGCCGAGCTTCTCGGCAAGGCCAACCATGTCGAGCGCTTCGCCGACGCGCTTTGCCTGTTCTGCCCCGGAAAGCTTGCGCAGCGACAGGCCGAAGCCGACGTTTTCGGCGACGTCCATGTGCGGAAACAACGCATAGTCCTGGAACACGGTGTTGACGGGACGGTCGAACGGCCGCAGCGAAGTGATGTCACGGCCGTCGAGCAGCACCCGTCCGTTGGATGGGCTTTCAAATCCTGCGATCACCCGCAGGCTAGTGGTCTTGCCGCAGCCAGATGGGCCGAG
The DNA here is from genome assembly GCF_055811475.1 of Mesorhizobium sp. WSM4829. Taxonomy (NCBI): domain Bacteria; kingdom Pseudomonadati; phylum Pseudomonadota; class Alphaproteobacteria; order Hyphomicrobiales; family Phyllobacteriaceae; genus Mesorhizobium; species Mesorhizobium sp. WSM4829. The sequence goes on from NZ_JBVVQJ010000002.1 coordinate 237,321, forward strand.
CAAGGTCAGGAACTCGCCGCGGGCGATGTCGAGATCGACGGCGTCGAGACCGACGATGCCGCCGGGGAAAATCTTCGATACCGCATCCAGCCGGACGAGAGGATCAGGCGCCATCGCGGACCTCGGACGCTTTGGTCGTGTTGACCCAGAGGATCTGGCAGCGCTCGGTGCCCGGATTGCGGAAGGCATGCAGCAAGGTGCTTTTGAAGGCGAAGCTGTCGCCGGTCTTCAGCCCGTAGGTGGTTGAATCGATCACGAGTTCGACCTCGCCCGACAGGACGAAACCGAATTCGTGGCCGGGATGGGCGTAGGCTTCGACGGTGCCGCCACCGGCTTCTACCGTCACCAGCATGCCGGTGAGCGTCGCGGCCGGCGGCGATAGCAGCGCCTTGGCGATGCCTTCCGACTTCACCGGGATCTGGCGCCGACTGTTGGCGCGCACGCAATAGAGATCGCTGACGGCATCGTTGCCGTCAGCAATCAGCGCCGACGGCTCGATGTCGAGAGCGGCGGCGAGCGGCCAGATCACCTTGACGCGAAGCGAGGACAAGCCGCGCTCGATCTGGCTGAGCGCCCCGATCGAAACGCCGGCCTTGGCTGCGAGATCGGCCAGCGAAAGACTGCGTTCCAGCCTAAGCGCCCGCACGCGCCGGCCGACCCGCACATCGGCGTCGTCTTTCGGCTTTTCAGCCGCTTGGTCCAGTATATCCATGCATACTTCCTCGTTCGCCAGCACTTTCCCTTCTCCCCCTGTGGGAGAAGGTGGCCGAGCCCACGGGTCTTGCCTCCGGCAAGCCCGAGGACAGGCTCCGCTCGGACGGATGAGGGGTGTTCCAGCTTGGCAAACCCCGCATTCTGTCCAGCACCCCTCTACCGTCTCGACGCTACGCGCCGATCCACCTTCTCCCACAAGGGGAAGGAAGAGCGAACTCAGCCGCCTGCCTTGACCTTCTCGAACATCTTGGCGAGTTCGTCATTCTGTTTCATCGGCCCGGTGAAGACGGTAGTCTTCAGCATCACTTCCGGATCGGACGGCAGTTGCAGCTTTTCCAGTTCCTCCTTCGGCACCGCAGCGAAGACCGAGCTGTTTGAGCTGCCGTAACCATAGGTCTGAATCAGGTATTTTCCCGAATCCGTCTCCAGCCGGCTGTTGATGAAATCATAGGCGAGGTCGACATTCTTGGCGTCCTTGAGCATGACGAAGCCGCACGACCAGGTCAGCATGCCTTCCCTAGGCTTCATGAACTCGACCGGCACGCCCTGCTTCTTCAGCGAGGTGGCCGACGCGTTCCAGGTCATGGCGGCGACCAGCTGGCCGCTCGCCAGCGCCTGTTCGACCGAGGTCATGTCGGTGGTGTAGTTGGAGAGCAGCGGGCGCTGCTCGCGCAGTTTTTCAGCCACCTTTTCCATCTGTTCCGGCGTCATGTCGAACGGATTGACACCGGCGAGAAGCGCCGCCACCACCGGCGTGTCGTGGACGGCATCGATCGTCGCCATGCGCCCGGCATATTGCTTGTCCCACAAAAGGTTCCAGCTTGGCTCCGGGTTCTTCACCAGATCGGTGCGGTAAAGGATCGAGGTGTTGCCCCAGTCCCACGGCACCATCCAGACTTTGCCGTCGCCGGCCTGCAGGTCGGGCAGGTTCTTGAAAACCGGAAAGATCGAATCCCAGTTCTTGATGCGCTTGGTGTCGATCGGCTGCAGCAGGCCTTCCTTGTTCCAGCGCGCCACCTTGTCGTAGCAGGGATGCGCGACGTCAGGACGGAAACCGGCCTTGACCTTGGTGAAGGCGTCATCGTCGTCGCCGAACATCGAGGCCTCGACGCCATCGGGGTGTGCGGCGAGGAAGCTCTTGTTGAAGTCGGGAAGTTCGTAGCCCGACCAGGTGAAATATTGCAGCTTGTCGGCCGCAAGCGCGACGGTCGACGAAAGCGCCAGCGCGAAGGCTGCCAATCCGGCTTGGACTGTCTTGCGATTTATCGATTTCAGGTCGAATGCCATTGCAGTTCTCCTCTTTCGGTTTCTTCTGGTTTGGACAGGTTGGCGGGCACTGGCCGCTGAGCGGCGGCGAGCCCGCGATGGCGCAGGATTTCGGCAATTGCCGCGATGACGAAGGACACGGCCAGGATGGCTGTGCCCAGTGCCATGACGGTCGGCAGCGATTTCGGGAAACGCAGCTGGCTCCAGATATAAAGCGGCAAGGTCGGTTCGGTGCCGGCGAGGAAGAAGGCGACGATGAACTCGTCGAATGAGGTCAGGAAGGCCAGCATGAACGCTGATACAATGGCGGGCAGGCTGAGCGGCAGCATGACCCGCCTGAATGTCGTCCAGTCGGAGGCGCCGAGATCGAGTGCCGCCTCGTGGATGGTCTTGGGGATAGCGGCGAAGCGGCTTTTCATGATCACCACCGTCGTCGGCAGCGCCACCAATATGTGGCCGAGCACGATGGCGGTGCGTGACGGCCCGAAGCCAATGAGGTTGACCAGGATCAGCAGCGAGATGCCGACGATGACGCCGGGGATCAGGATCGGCAGCCGCGCGATGGCGCTGATCGTAAAGGCAAGCGGCGAACGGCCGAAGAGATCCATGTAAGACACGGTGATGCCGCAGAGCGTGGCACCGGTGGCGGCAATTGCACCGATGACCAGGCTGTTGGCAAGGGCGCCGGACAGCGCCGAATTGCCGGACAGCGTCGTGTACCATTCAAACGTGAAGCCTTGCAGCGGAAACGCCGCCTGGATCGAATCGTTGAAGGAAAACAGCGGGATCAGCGAGATCGGCAAATAGAGGAATACCAGATAGACAAGCACGTAGGCGCCGAGCCAGCGGCCACCTTGCTTTGCGTCTATGTGCGCGGCGCTCATGTGCGGCTGCCAAACCTGCGGTCGGCGGAACGCACGACCAGCACCACGGCAAGGATGACCAGCATGACGGCAACGGCGAGTGCTGCGCCGAACGGCCAGTCATTTGCCTTGCCGAACTGGGCCTGGATCAGCGAGCCGATCATGGTGCTGGCAGGGCCGCCGACCAGCGCCGGGGTGACATAATCGCCGACCGTCGGCACGAAGACGACGAGAGCCGCCGCCAGCACCCCCGGCATCGAATTCGGCAGCACGACGCGGCGAAAGCTGGTGAACGGTCTGGCGCCGAGATCGGAAGCAGCTTCGAGCAGCGATTTCGGGATCGTGTCCAGCGCCACATAGATAGGCAGGATGGCGAACGGCGCATAGGCGTGAGCCAGCGTGACGACGACGGCGGCCGGCGTGTTGAGAAACGCCGGTGTCGGTTCGGACCAGATGCCGCTTTCGATGAGCGCCGAGTTCAGCACGCCATTGTAGGCAAGCACGATCTTCCAGGCGAAAACGCGCAAGAGATAGCTGGTCCAGAACGGCAGCGTCACCAGAAACAGCAGCAGCCCGCGCCGCCGTCCGGCATGGAAGGCCAGGTAGTAGGCGACGGGATAGGCGGTGACGACCGTCGCCAGCGTCACCAGGCCGGCAATGACCAGCGAGCGCAGCGTTACCGTCCAGTACAGCGGGTCGGATGCCACGGTGATGAAATTCGCAAAAGTGAAGCCGTAGCCCAGCAGCGAACCGTCATTGCCGCGAAGGGCGAGGAAAACCACGAGGCCGAGGGCAAACAGGATCAGGAAGAAGGTGACCAGCCCGCCCGGCAGCAGCATGGCCAACCGGAAACCCGTCGAGGACCGGGACTCCGGCAGCGGCTGCCTTGCAACGATGGTCGACATCGGGGTTGCCCATCGAAATTTGAAATCACATAAGACTTTTTCAGAATCGTGAAACTGTCAAGCTGATTCCTGCATCGGCATAAAATCAGCGCTCGAATGCATCCAGCATACGATACCAGGCGATCGTCGCGGCGACGCCGACCTGCCGAAAGACGTGGAATGGGATCGGCCGGATCGGCGAGACCGGGAACGGCAATTGCCTGGCGTCGCCGCTCGCCAGATAGCCAGCAATGCGCTCGCCAAGCGCGGTCATCAGGCCGACGCCACGGCCCTGGCAGCCGACCATGGCCATCAGGCCCTGCTGGGGCTCGTGGATATGCGGGAGGTGATCCGGCGTCATCGCCACCCGGCCAAACCAGCGCTTTTCGATTGCGACTCCGGATAGCGCCGGATACAGCCGGAGCAGCGCGCGCTCGAGGTGCGCCCAATCACTTTCGCTGGTCGGCAGCGCCATTCGGCCGCGCCCGCCGAGCACCAGCCGCCCGTCGGCACTCTTGCGGTAATAAACGAGGATGCGACGTGAGTCCGACACTGCTTGCCGTTCCGGTAGAATCCTGGCCGCCAGATCGGGCGGCAGCGGTGAAGTCGCGATCTGGAAGGAGTGCAGCGGAACGATTGTCTCGGCGAGACCGGGGAGCAGGTCGCCGGTATAGGCGTTCGTCGCCAGAATGACCGCTTTGGCCTGCAATTCGGCGCCGCCCTCCGTCGAGATGCGCCAAATGCCGGCGTTGTAATCGAGGCGCATCACCTTCTGGTGTTCGGCGATCTTCACGCCCGCGGCCGAGGCGATCCGTGCCAGTTCCGACGTATAGGCAAGCGGATCAATCACGCCGGCCCGGCGGTCGAGCCAGCCACCGAGATAGCCCTGCGCGCCAGTCAACGCGGCGATCTCGGTCTGGCTCAGAAGCCGGACATCGGCGCCACGGTTCCGCCACTGCCGATCCCTGTTCGCCGCCGCCTCCAGCGCCGTCTCGGTGTGCGCTGCCTGGATCCAGCCGTTGCGGACGAACGGCACCGCCAGTTTCTCGTCGCGGATCAATTCGAAGACGGCGTCCGCCGTTGAGGCGGCAAAATTGACGAGGATCTCACCGCGTTCAAGGCCAAAATGCTCCAGCAGCCATTCCGGATCATTTTTCAGGCCAGGGATAACCTGACCGCCATTCAGGCCCGATGCGCCTTGGCCGATTTCGCCGGCTTCCAGCACCTGCACGGCAAGGCCGAACCGGGCTGCATAAAAGGCTGTCGACAGACCGAGAATCCCGCCACCGACAATGACGACATCAGTACGCTGGCAGCCGGGAAAAAGCGACCGGAACGCAGGGGCCGCCGGCGGCTTCCGCCAGATCGGATCGGAAAACGGTAGGGGCAAGAGTCACCTGAATGTACTTCGTCAAATGAAAATCCTAGTGACGATTTCATGATTTTGAAAGAGCCTTTGATCTCGGCATCAGGGGGGATTGAAGAGGAAGGCGTCCGCCACTGCGAAATGCAGCGCAGGGGCTCGACCGCGAGGAACGGGATAGACCTTTGTCGGGAATTTGTCGAAAGTGCCGCCGCCGCGGCCAGGCTTTTGATGAACCATCGGTCCGCAGCGACGACGCAGAACAAGACAGCAGAGGACCGCAAGCCATGACGAACGCCACCCTCCTGCCCGACGAGGGCCTCTTCATCGGCCGCGCCCGGACGAGCGGAGCATCGCATCCGCTGGTGGTCACGGTACGCGGCGGCACGGTCTTCGACATCACCTCCAGCATGGCACCAACCGTGCGCGACGTCTGCGAGATGCCGGACCCAGCAGGCTACGTCCACGCCGCCGCGGGCGAACCGATCGGATCGCTCGATGCAATCGCCGCCAACAGTTTCCAGGCCGCGCGCGATCCGCAAAAACCGTACCTGCTCTCTCCGGTCGACCTGCAGGCGATCAAGGCATCGGGCGTCACCTTCGTCGTCAGTCTGCTCGAACGGGTCATCGAGGAGCAGGCGCGCGGCTCGGCCGAGAAGGCGGACGCCATTCGCGCCGACATTGCCGGGCTGATCGGCCACGATCTGTCGAAGCTCAAGCCAGGCTCGCCGGAGGCGATGGAGATCAAGGCCAAGCTGATCCAGCGCGGCGCTTGGTCGCAATATCTGGAAGTGGGCATCGGCCCCGACGCCGAAATCTTCACCAAATGCCAGCCGATGGCGTCGGTCGGCTTCGGCGCCGATGTCGGCCTGCATCCGGTCTCCACCTGGAACAATCCCGAGCCGGAGATCGCCATGATCGCCGCCGGCAGCGGCAAGATCGTCGGCGCCACGCTCGGCAACGACGTCAATCTGCGCGACGTCGAAGGGCGCTCGGCGCTGTTGCTCGGCAAGGCCAAGGACAACAACGCTTCGGCCGCGCTCGGCCCGTTCATCCGGCTGTTCGACGATACCTTTTCCATTGGTGACGTGAAGCAGGCCACCGTGCGGCTGAAGGTCGAGGGCGAGGACGGTTTCTCGCTGGAGGGCGCCAGTTCGATGGCCGAGATCAGCCGCTCGCCCGAAGAGTTGGTCGCCGCCGCCATGGGCCCGCATCACCAGTACCCCGACGGGCTGGCGCTCTATCTCGGCACCATGTTCGTGCCGTCGAAGGACCGAGGCGAAAAGGGCAAGGGCTTCACGCACAAGGTCGGCGACATCGCCACCATCTCATCGGAGAAATTCGGCGCCTTGATCAACCGGGTGCGGCTGTCGCCCGACTGTCCCCACTGGACCTACGGCGCCAGCCATCTCATGCGCGACCTTGCCAGGGCCGACCTCATCTAGCTTCCGTCCCGCCTGCGCCTCGTTTTCGGCGCCGAGTACCGCTTGCCGCAAAAGATATCAGCCAAACTGATGCGATCTGATGGGATGGCTGATGGCGCATCGTCGTGCGCCAACTACCACTGGCAAATGGAGGCTTGCCATTGATCGAAAAAGCGGATGCTCTGATGCATCCAGATCGCCGCTGGCAAGAATACGGTCAGGCTTGCCGTGATCGTCGCCGGAGCTGGAGGACGTTTTCAAAATGGGAGGAAATCAAATGCTGACGAGGCTACGACTATTTGTATTCGGCTTGATCGTGGCGCTGGCGATTCCGGCGGCGGCACAGGCCAAGACCTTCTACTGGATTTCGCATGGCGGCCCGGCCGATCCGGTCTGGACCTACTTCCTCGCCGGCGCCAAGCAATGGGCGACGGACACCGGCAACACCGTCAACACCTCGTTCCACAATGGCGACGTGTCGTCCCAGCAGGAGGCTGTTCGCGCCGCCATCGCGGCGAAGGCCGACGGCATCACCACCACCAGCCCCGACCCGGGCAGCCTTATCGAGCTCGTCAAGGAGGCACGAGCGGCAAACATCCCGATCATCAACTTCAACACGCCCGATCCGAAGGCGGACTTCAACGCCTATGTCGGCGGCGACAACGTCACCTTCGGCAAGAACTGGGCTCAGTATCTGGTCGACAAGGGCCTGGTGAAGAAGGGCGATTTTGTCTGGATGCCGGTTGAAATCCCCGGCGCCACCTATGGCGTCCAGGAAGAAGAGGGCATCAAGAGCGTCTTCGAGCCGCTCGGCATCACCTATGAAATCACCGAAGCCACGCTCGACCAGGCCGAAGCAATCAACCGCATGGTCGACTATCTCACCGCCAACAGGGCCAAGGTCAAGGCGATCATCGGTCTCGGCGACCTGGTGACCGGCTCGATCAAGCGGGTGTTCGACCAGGCCGGCATCAAGCCGGGTGAAATCCCGGTCGTCGGCTGGGGCAACTCGCTCGACACCACCCAGGAGGTGCTGACCGGCTACGTCAATGCCGCACAATGGCAGGATCCGCAGGCGACCAGCTATGTGGCGCTTTCGATCGCCAACATGGCCGCCAGCGGCATTCCGCCCGGCTTCGACGTGATCACCGGCGCGCTCTACGAAAAGGACACCGCACAGGTCTACGACGACATCCTGTCCGGCAAATAAAACCGCGATCGGGATGGTCGCGGCACGCCTGCCACGATCATCCCCATCATCCCGCTGAGCCTCGAACCGCCTCATGCGGTATCGGGCTTGGCCAGTTCCAACCATGTCGCGGGTCAAACGTGGAAAACAGTTCCATCATCCAACGCTCGATCGCCAGGCCGGAATTCGGGCCCTTCGTGCTGCTTGTCGTCGAGCTCGCGGTGTTCTGGGGGTTCAACCACGACTTCCTGTCGCCGCAGAACATCAGCAACATACTGGCCTTCACGGTCGAGCTCGGCCTGATTGCGCTGGCGATGACGCTGTTGATGACTTCAGGCGAATTCGACCTCTCGGTCGGATCGCTGTTCGGCTTCTCACCCGTCTTGATGTGGACGCTCTTCAACAGCGGCCTCACCTCGCTGGAGGCCGGCTTCGTGTTGGCCTTGCTGGTTGCCGCCTTCATCGGGCTGGTCAATGGCTGGTTCGTGACGCAACTCAAGATTCCATCCTTCCTGGTGACGCTCGGCATGCTGCTGGTGGTGCGCGGCACCGCTCTGTTCGTCACCAGCGGATTTCCGCAACGGACCTGGAGCGCCGAAGGCAGCTCGCTCGCCGAGGCGCTGGTCGGTGACTTCTTCATCGGGCCGTTTCGTATCTACATGTCGCTGTTCTGGTTCATCGCAGCCGCGATCGCACTCGGCTACGTGCTGACGCAGAGCCGCACCGGCAACTGGATCCAGGCGGCCGGCGGCAACCCCAATGCGGCAAGGGCGCGCGGCGTCAATGTCAGCGGCGTCAAGATCGGCCTGTTCATCCTGTCGTCGATCATGGCTTCGCTTGCCGGCGTCATCAGCTCGCTGCGCACTTCGGCGGCCAACCCGAACAGCGGCACTGGCTACGAGCTGGAAGTCATCGCCATGGTGGTGATCGGCGGCACGGCGCTGACCGGCGGACGTGGCACCATCATCGGTACTGTGCTCGGCATCCTGATCCTGCGCGTGATGCGCAATGGCATCGTGCTGATCGGCGTGCCTGGGCTTGCCTACAACATCTTCATCGGCGCGATCATCCTCGGCATGATGGCGCTCCATTCATGGCTGGAACGCCGGCATCAGGCGGGGACTTGAGCCATGGCTGAGCCGCTTGTCCGCATGGAAAACATCCGCAAGTCCTACGGGCGCGTGCAAGCGCTGGTGGACGCCAATTTCCATGTCAACGAAAAGGAGATCGTCGGTCTGCTCGGCGACAATGGCGCCGGCAAGTCGACGCTGATCAAGGTCTTGTCGGGTGCGGTCCCGCTGACCAGCGGCGACATCTTCATCCGCGGCAAGAAGGTGGACTTGCGCAGCACCAGCGACGCCATCGCCCACGGCATCGAGACGATCTACCAGGACTCCGCGCTGGTCACGCAATTGTCGATCGCGCGCAACCTGTTCCTCGGGCGCGAGCCGATCAAGCCGCCGCGTTTCCTCAACCGTATGGACCAGGAGGCGATGAACGTGGTTGTCCGCGATCTGCTCAAGCAGGTCGGCATCTCGAAGGACATCCCGCCGACCACACCAATCGGCTCACTCTCAGGCGGCGAGCGGCAGGCGGTGGCGATCGCGCGCGCCATGCATTTCGACAGCGACCTTATCATCCTCGACGAGCCGACCAACAATCTCGGCGTCGCCGAGACGCAAGGTGTGCTGAGCTTCGTGCGCAGCGCCCGCGATTCGGGCCATTCCTGCATCTTCATCGCCCACAACATCCACCACGTCTTCCAGGTGGTCGACCGCATCGTCGTCATGCGCCGCGGCAAGGTGGTTGCCGACGATATTGATCCGAAGAACACCAACGTCGCGGAAGTCGAACGGATCATCACCGGCATGTCCGACAAGGAGATCCGTGACGCCATCGTGCAGGGGAAGCAATCGCAGGGCTGAGTGGCCAGTTGGAAGCCGGGTTGGCCGTATCTCTGGTACAGGATCACATCGGCTCCTATGACTGCGACTATGAAAGCCACCGTTGCGGACATCGCCAGAAGCTGCGGGCTGTCGACCGCGACGGTCGACCGGGTGCTGAACAACCGGCCGGGCGCCAGCGCCGCCAACCGGCAGCGGGTGATGGAGGCGGCCAAGCAGCTTGGCTATTTGCCGGTCGTGGATCAGGTCACGCTGCCCTCGCGGCCGGCGCATCTCGAGTTCTTCCTGCCGATCGGCTCGAACGCCTTCATGATGGATCTGGCAAATCATATCGAGGACTATGCCGCACGCCTGCCGCTTGTCGCCTCCTGTCGGATCCACAAGCTCGCCGGCATCTCGCCGAACGCGTTGCAGGCGGCCGTCGAAAACCTCTCGCTTAGGGCGAACGGCGTCGGTGTCATTGCGATCGATCACCCGAGAACGCGCAACATCCTGCGCGAGATCGTCGAAGCCGGCATCCGCCTGGTCACGCTGGTGTCGGACGTTCCGGGCGCGCCGCGATCGGCCTATGTCGGCATCGACAACCGTGTCGCAGGGCGCACCGCAGCCCTTTTGATGGGACGTTTCCTAGGCGGTCGCACGGGCCATCTGGCGATGATCGTCGGCTCGCGCTCCTATCGCGGGCATGAGGAACGCGAAATGGGCTTTCGCTCGGTGCTCGGCGAGGAGTTCCGCAATTTGACCGTGACCAGCGCCGTCGAGATCAACGACGAGCCTGATATCAGCTACACGGCGACGATGAAGGCGCTGCACAACGAGCCGGAACTGCTCGGTATCTATTGCGTCGGCGCCGGACGCTCGGGCGTGGCGAAAGCGCTGCTGGAAGCCAAACCGCAAAGGAAGCCGGTGTTCATCTGTCACGACCTGACAAGAGCGACACGCGGCTATCTCGTCGACGATCTGCTCGATGTCGTCATCGACCAGAATGCACGGCTGATCGCCGAGCAATCGGTCATTCGCCTGCTCGGCTCGATCGCTTCCTCGGCGCCCTATCTGACGCGGAAATTCATCGAACCGCGCCTGATCTTCAAGGAGAACGTTCCGGTCCAGTGATGCCACGCAAGCGCCACGGTCGGTCTCGGCGAGGGTTAAAATTCGGTTGATACCGCGAATCTGCACATCTGCTATGCATCTTTTGCTATTGCCGAATCATTGGGCAATTGATAGTTTCGCAGGTGTCGGCCATCTACTCCTCCCAGATGCGATGCCGACGCTGAGTGCGGCGCACCTCCTCCCGCGTCGTATTCGAAATCGAGCCCGCTGCCACCTCCTCCCGGCAGCGGGCTTTTTTTGTTCTGCGGTGTCGGGCAAGGCGGCGGCAATCGCCAATGGCTGGTTCGGGCAGCGCCGCAGCCCCATCGGAATCCCGCCACACTTGTCACTCTCACCAATTCGCCATCGGGCCTAGCCTGCTCACAACCAGCAGCGACCGCCGAGCGCAAGAGCGCGGTGACAGACCGGCAACGGAGACGTGAGATGACAGCACATGCCAAGGCAAAAGAGCACTCGCGGCGCGGCTTGCAATGAACACGCCAGCGATCGTTTCGCCGCTTGCGAGACTATCTGGCCTTGAACGAGGTGATCAGGCCTTCCGCCATGCGGACAAACTGCGCGCTGGGGCCTTCGGCTCCGACGCTTTGCAGGCTGACACGGGCGCCTTCAAGCAGCAGCGACAATGTATCGGCGAGAAGCTCTGCTTGGCCGATGCCGGCATCCCGACACAGGCCGACGAGGCGGTCGCGCTGAGCCTGCTTGAGTTCCTTGATTACCCGACGGGCCGGATGGTCGGTCTCGCTCAACTCGATGGCGGCGTTGGCCATGTCGCAACCGCGGCCGTCCATCATCAGGCAATCGGCTGCCATCCGAACCCAGGCATGCAGTTGCGCAAGCTTGTCGCCCGGATGCTCCGCCTCGAACTTTTGCCACATCGCGTTGGCGCTGCATGCGGTCGCCCGCAGGCACTCGATGACCAGATCGTCCTTGGACTCGAAATGACGGTAGAGCGTCATCTTGTTGGTACCGGCGGCCTCAGTGATCGCGTCGACGCCGACGCCCTTGATGCCATGCTTGTGGAACATATCCCGTGCCGTCTCCAGGATGCGATCCCGGGGGCGGATGCGTTCCGCAGTGCCGTCTTCCATCAAAACCTCCTTGGTTTCCGGGGTTTCCGAAAAATCCCTCGGTACACCTCTTGACTAGGGTGTTACCGGTCTGTAACTTCTAGATGTTACTTACTGGTAACACCCCCATTGCCTCGTGTCAATCTCGCAGGCGCCTGTGAACAGCCTCCGCCAAATCGGCCCAGGCATGAAACTGCGCCCCAGGCGACTTTGGCCGCGAACAGGAAGACCACTCGATCTGCGGCGGCGTACGCCGCAGATCGCCAAGCCAGGAGCCGCTACGATGTCGCAGCGCAAAGATTTGACGATCGACGAAGTTGTGAAGGATCCGATGATCCGGATGCTGATGCAGGCCGACCGTGTCGACCCGCGCTCTTTCGAGACGATGCTGCGTAGCCTTGCGGATGCGCAAGGCCGCAGCCGCAAGGCGCCGCCTCGTTTCCTGGAAGATTCCGGGCAAAGCCGCAGCCGGCGGCTGTCAAGGGTGGCCAAGGCCTTTGGCCAGGCAAGAGCATCGGGCGAGGCGTGCGTGTCATGGTAAATTTCTTCATCCACCGTCCGATCTTCGCATCGTCGATCGCCATCATCATGGTGCTCGCCGGGACGATCTGCTATTTCCTGCTGCCTGTCTCGCAGTTTCCCGATATCACGCCGCCTCAGGTGGTGGTCAGCGCCAACTATCCTGGCGCCAGTGCGCAAGTCGTGGCCGACACCGTCACGACGCCGCTCGAACAGCAGATCAACGGCGTTCAAGGCATGACCTACATGTCGTCGTCGAGCTCCAATGACGGCTCCTCGACGATCACCGTCACCTTCGAGGTCGGCTATCCCCTGAGCACCGCCGCCGTCGATGTCCAGAACCGCGTCTCACAGGCGGCGTCCTCGCTGCCGGCCATCGTCAACCAGGGCGGCGTGACGATCAAGAAGCAGAACCCGAACTTCGTCCTGATCGTCAACCTCACCTCGCCCGACGGCTCCGTCGATCCGGTCGCGCTCAGCAACCTCGCCTACCTGCAAGTGGTCGACCCGCTGAAGCGCCTGCCCGGCGTCGGCGACGTGCAGATCTTCGGCGAGCGGCGCTATTCGATGCGCGTATGGCTCGATCCCGACAAGCTCGCCAATCTCGGCATCACCGCCGTCGATGTCCAAAACGCCATCGCCGAGCAGAATGTCCAGGTTGCGGCCGGCAAGATCGGGCAGTCGCCGGCGCCGGCCGGCACCGCTTTCGAAATGCAGGTCAATGCCGTCGGCCGATTGAGCGATCCCAAGGAATTCGGCGATATCATCGTGCGCGCCGATGCCGCGAACGGTTCACTGGTGCGGTTGCGCGACGTCGCGCGCATCGAACTCGGCGCCCTGCAATATTCGTCGTCGGCGTTCTTCGGCGAGGACCCGACCGTGGTGCTCGCGGTCTACCAGATGCCGGGCTCGAACGCCCTCGATCTGCAGCAGCGCGTCAAAGACAAGATGCAGGAACTGTCGGCCCGCTTCCCGAAGGGCGTCAGCTACGCCATGCATTACGATACGACACGTTTCGTTTCGGCATCGATGCACGACGTGCTGGTCACGCTCGGCGAGGCGCTGGTCCTGGTTGTCGCGGTGGTGTTCATCTTCCTGCAGAGCTGGCGCACCACGATCATCCCGACGATCGCGATTCCCGTGTCGCTGGTGGCCACCCTCGTCGTCATGTACATGTTCGGCTTCTCGCTGAACATGCTCAGCCTGCTCGGCATGGTGCTGGCGATCGGCCTCGTCGTCGATGACGCGATCGTCGTCGTCGAGAATGTCGAACGCCAGCTGGAGGCCGGCCTCAAACCGCTGGCTGCGACGCGCGCGGCGATGGCCGAGGTCACCGGCCCGATCATCGCCACAACCGCCGTGCTGATGGCCGTGTTCGTGCCTGTCGCCTTCATACCCGGCGTTTCCGGCCGGCTCTACAACCAGTTTGCCCTGACGGTGGCGATCTCCTTCGGCATCTCCGCCTTCGTCTCGTTGACGCTCACCCCGGCGCTCAGCGCCGCTTTCCTGCGCCACCGCCCGGCAACGCAATTCGTGCTGTTCCGCTGGTTCAACACGGGCTTCGATCGGCTGTCGCATGCCTATGCCAATGGTGTGCGCTTCCTCATCCGCCTGCGCTGGATCATGCTCGGCATATTCGCGGCTGGGCTTGTCGCGACCTATTTCGTCTGGCAGCGCCTGCCCTCGACCTTCCTTCCGGTCGAGGACCAGGGCTATTTCTTCGTGGTCATCCAGTTGCCGGACGGCGCGTCCCTGGAGCGCACCGACGCGGTGGCCCGCAAAGCGCGCGACATCCTGCAGAACACGCCTGGTGTCGATATCGTCGGCTCGATCAGCGGCTTGAACTTCCTCACCAGTGCCGCCCAGTCGAACTCGGCGGTGGAATTCGCCATCCTGAAGCCATGGGACCAACGCGGCCCTGACCAGAGCGCCTCGAAGCTCGTCGCCGACGTGCGCTCGAAGCTCATGGAACTTCCGGAAGCGTTCGCGCTGAGCTTCGATCCGCCTTCGATTCCGGGCATCGGCACGACCGGCGGCTTTGAATTCCAGGTGGAGGACCTGACCGGTCGCGGCAGCGCTGCGCTCAACGACGCGACGCAGGCCGTGCTCGCCGAAGCGCGCAAGCAGCCCGAACTCAACCCGCAGCAATTGTTCTCGTCGTTCTCGACCTCGACGCCGCAGTTCAACTACGACCTCGATCGCAACAAGGCGAAGCTGCTCGGCCTCAGCCTGCCCGACGTGTTCAACACACTGCAGATCTATCTCGGCTCGCTCTATGTGAACGACTTCAACCTGTTCGGCCGCACCTTCCGGGTGACGATCCAGGCCGACAAGGATGCGCGTGCGGGTGCCGCCGACATTTCGCGGCTCTATGTCCGCAATGCCTCCGGCGGCATGGTGCCGTTGAGCACGCTCGGCAAGCTGGTGCCTATCGTCGGCCCGGAAACCGTCCCGCATTACAACAACAACGCGTCGGCCCTGATCAATGGCGGTGCCGCACCCGGCTTCTCCTCGGGCCAGGCGGTCGCTGCGATGGAACGTGCCGCCGCCACGGCGCTGCCGAAGGATTTCGGCTACGAATGGACGGGCATCACCTATCAGGAGCTCAAGGCCGGATCGATCGCCTCGATCGTCTTCGGTCTCGCCATGGTCTTCGTCTTCCTGATCCTTGCCGCCCAATATGAGAGCTGGGCCATGCCCTTCATGGTCCTGCTCGCGGTGCCGCTTGCCCTGTTCGGCGCCTTTGTCGCCTTGCTTATGCGCGGCATGCAGATCGACGTCTATTCGCAGATCGGTTTCGTCATGCTGATCGGGCTGGCGGCGAAGAACGCCATTCTGATCGTGGAGTTTGCCCGGCGCCGGCGCGAGGAAGGTCTCAGCATCGTCGACGCCGCAATGGAAGCGGCGCGCCTGCGGCTGCGGCCCATCCTGATGACCGCCTTCGCGTTCATCCTCGGTGTGCTGCCGCTGATGTTCTCGACAGGTGCCGGTGCAGCCAGCCGCCAGTCGATCGGCACCACCGTCTTTGGCGGCATGGTCGCAGCGACGATCCTGTCGCTGGTGTTCGTGCCGGTCTTCTACGCGGTGATCGAGCAGCTGCGCGAGCGCGGCAGCAAGAGCGAGCCTGTCGCCGAACCGACTGAAGCAACTGCCGAACCCGCTTTCGAGCGATTGGCCGAAGCGGCCGAATAGAATTGGAGAATGATCATGCGTAAATGGAAAATTGCGTTGGGAGCGGCTGTTGCCGTGGGGGCGGTCTCGATGGCCAGCGTCCACTTGCTCGACATGGGAAATTTTGGCCTCAACGCCGGCACGGCAGGGGCGGCAACGCCTGAGCCCGCGGCGCCCGAGCCCGCGGCTTTTGTCATGCCGGTGCCAGTGGTGAGCGTCGTCAAGAAGACGATCCCGATCTATCTCGACTATGCCGCTCGCACCGAGCCGATCCGCAGCATCACGCTGCAGGCGCGCGTGCCGGGGTATCTGCAGGAGCAGGTCGCGCCCGACGGCAGCGATGTCAAGAAGGGCGACCTTCTCTACAAGATCGCTCCAGAGGATTTCCAGGCTGCCCTTGAACAGGCGAAGGCTCAGGTCCAGCGCGACGAAGCAACGCTCGACTATGCACGATCCAACCTTGGTCGCGGCACCGAACTGGCCAAGAGCGGCTACATCGCCAAGGATGCGTTCGACCAGCGCACCAGCAGCTTGCGCGAGGCCCAGGCATCGCTCGCCGTCAACCAGGCGGCTGTGCGGACCGCCGAACTCAATCTGAGCTATTCGGAAATCAAGGCGCCGTTCGCCGGGCGCGTCGGCCGCAACCAGGCCTCGGTCGGAACGCTGGTCAGCGTCGCCGGCACAGTGCTCAACACGCTGGTGCAGCTCGACCCGATCTATGTCACCTTCAATCCGAGCGAAACGGATCTGGCACAGATCGAGGAAGCCCGCGCGGCGGGACCCATCGATGTCGACGTCCTGCTTCCCGGCGATACGGAACCGCGCCAGAGAGGTCAGCTCACCTTCATCGACAACACGGTCGATCGCTCGACCGGCACCATCACCGCACGCGCGACGATCGGCAATGCCAAGTTCACGCTGCTGCCGGGCCAATATGTTCGTGTCAGGCTGCATATCAAGCAGCAGCCAGATGCACTGATGGTGCCGCAGACGGCATTGGGATCGAGCCAGCTCGGCAAGTATCTCTACGTCGTCGGCAAGGACAATACTGTCGACCAGCGCATTGTTTCGCTGGGACCGACCAACGGCGACCTGGTGGCGATCTCGAGCGGCGTAGCGGAAGGCGACCAGGTGATAACAGGCAATCTGCAGAAGATCGGCCCCGGAATGCCTGTCTCGCCGCTGCCACAGAAACCTGCCACCTGATACCCCCCATCAGGCCCGGTCCAGCGGCGCCCCCGGCTATGCCGAGGGCGCCGTTTTGCTGAGCAGTTCGACGAGGCCGGCGACATCGGCACAGCTTCGAAGAATTGCTTGCCTATGGGCGCGGCCTCGAACAGTGTGTTTCCAGAGGCGTCAAGGCCGATCGCGCCGGCCTGACGCGCAACCGGCCTGACGGCAGTTGAGCCCAGCGGACGATGCAGGTTGGCGGCTTCGTCAGGGCGTCACAGCGACGGACAGAAAAATTGCGGATCAAAACCATCAAGGCCTACCATGTCGTGCAGCCCTTTGTGGACGGGCCCTACCGCATGTCCAAGGGGCGTGTCGCCGCCGCGTTCGACGCGGTGATCGTCGCCATCACCTCCGACAGCGGGCTGACCGGCTGGGGCGAGATGGCGCCGCTCGGCAATTTCTACTCGCCGGCATTCGCGGCCGGCACTCGCGCCGGCGTCATCGAAATTGCGCCGCATCTGCTCGGCCACGATCCTCGCGCCTTGGCCAGTATCGGCAGGCTGATGGACACGGTGTTCAAGGGCCACCCCTACATCAAGTCGGCGCTCGACATGGCCTGCTCGGATCTCGCGTCACGCGCCGCCGAGGTGCCGCTGGTGACGCTGCTCGGCGGGCGCGAGAGCGAGACGGCGGAACTCTACAAGGTCGTCACCCATGGCACCGTCGACGCGATGGCCGCACTGGCCAAGCGCATCGTCAAGGACGGGTTTCACCGGCTGCAGGTCAAGGTCGGCGGCAACGTCCATGACGACATCGAGCGCGTCACCGCGGTCGCCGCTTCGGTGCCGAAGGGCACCGTCATCTTCTGCGACGCCAATGCCGGCTGGACGCCCTATCAGGCGCGCCAGTTCGCTGACGCGACGCGCGCCATCGACTACACGTTCGAGCAGCCCTGCACCACGATCGACGAATGCATGTCGGTGCGCCGCTCGCTCGACAAGCCGATGGTGCTCGACGAATCCGTCACCTCGCTGGACGACATGCTCGACATCCACCGCAAGGGGGCGGCTGACGGGCTGACGCTGAAAATCTCGCGGCTCGGCGGCGTGACCAGGACGCGCCAGATCCGCGACCTTGCCGTCGACCTGGGCTTCATGATCACCGTCGAGGATACCGGCGGCGCCGAGATCGACACATCAGCCATGGCGCATCTGTCGCTGTCGACGCCGGAGGAGCGCCGGCTGCACGCCATCGCCTTCCACGAATGGGTGACGGTGCGCACCGCATCGAACAAACCGCCGGTTTCGGGCAGCCGCATGGGCATTCCGGACGGGCCGGGCCTCGGCATCGACGTTGTTCCCGACCTGCTTGGCGCGCCCTTCTTCGAGGTCGGCAGCTGACCGATATACTGGCATGCGCCGACTGAGCATTCCGGCTGGCGCCCTCTGTTGCGCGGCTTCGTCGCTGGCGATAGGCGCAGCGGCAGCTGAGCGGTCGTGAAACAGTTTTTCGTCGCACTCGCTTGCTTGCGAGAAGGAATGTCACGGTCGTCGCCGCCTGCATCCCAAGAGATCACCGCCTTCTGCGCCCTCGCTGACCGCGCTGCCAAGCCGCAAGCCAGGGCTTGCACAAATTAAATCACAGAATGTTTGCGGGGACGGCTGCCGAATTGCCGGTTGAAATATTTTTCATTTGGAAATAGGAATGTTCAAAATGATGACTTCGACGCTGCGGCGCGTCAGGAACTGGAGGAAGCAACATGGCCCATCCGCAATTTGCAGCGGAACTTTTGCAGCGCGCTGAACAGCAGGGACCGATCACCATCGGGCTTGCAGGCGCCGGGCAGATGGGCACCGACATCGTCGTCCAGGTCGCGCTGATGCCGGGAATGCGGATCGGCGCCATTTCCGAGGTCAGGCCGCAGGCGGCGATCGATGCGGCGCTGCTCGCCGGCCACGACCGCTCGGATATCGTGCAGGCCGGCAATGCGGCGGCGATCGACCGCGCCATCGAGGCCGGCAAGATCGCGGTGACCGAAGATTTGCATGCGTTGGCTGCGGCCGGCCGCATCGACGTCATCATCGACGCGACAGGTAATCCCAACATCGGCACGCTGTTCGCGCTTGAAGTGATGAAGAACGGCAAGCATATCGTCATGCTCAACGTCGAGGCCGACATCACCATCGGCCGCTTCCTCAAGGAGGAGGCGCGCAAGGCCGGCGTCGTCTATACCGGTGCGGCCGGCGACGAGCCGGCCTGCACGCTGGAGATCATCGGCTTTGCCAGGAGCCTCGGCTTCAACATCATCGCCGCCGGCAAGGGCAAGAACAATCCGCTGAAGATCGACGCCATGCCAGCCGACTACGAGAAGGAGGCGGCCGAGCGCAACATGAATGCGCGCATGCTGGTCGAGTTCGTCGACGGCTCGAAGACGGCGATCGAGATGGTGGCGATCGCCAACGCCACCGGCCTGGTGCCCGACGTGCCGGGCATGCACGGCCCGACCGCGACGCTGGAGGAACTCGCCGGCGTGCTTTGCCCGCGCGAGGATGGCGGCGTGCTGCACCGCAAGGGCGTCGTCGACTATTCGATCGGCAAGGGCGTGGCGCCCGGCGTGTTCTGCATCATCGAGACCAGGCATCCCCGCGTGCTGGAGCGCATGATCGACCTCAAGGTCGGCAAGGGCCCGTATTTCACGATCTTCCGCCCCTATCATTTGACCAGCCTGGAAGTGCCGCTGTCGGCGGCGCGCGCCGTGGTCTACAAGCGCGCCGACATGGAGCCGCTCGACCATCCGGTCGCCGAGGCGGTGGCGGTTGCCAAGAGCGAGCTTGCCCCTGGCCAGTCGCTCGGCATGATCGGCGAGAACGACTATCGCGGCTTCGCCATGACCTGGGAGGACGCGCGCGCCCGCGGCGCCCTGCCGCTCGGCCTCGCCGAACGCGCCAAGGTGGTCAAGCCGGTCAAGACAGGCGATTTCCTCACCTATGAAAATTGTGTACCCGACGATTCGATGGTGATAACCCAGATCCGCCGTCGTCTCGACCAGTCGGACGGACGGTTCGTTACGAACGCCGCCTGATCCGCTGGATTCCCGCCTGATGGACGATGTCGTAATCGGGATCGACGCCTCGACCACGGCCGTGAAAGCGATTGCCTTCACGCGCGACGGCAAGGAGCTGTTCCAGGCGCGCGAAGCCTACCCGCTTTCAAATCCCAGGCCCGGCCATTTCGAGCAGGATGCCGAACATTGGTGGACCGCGCTGCTCGGCGCCTTGACGCAAGTCACCGAGGCGGTTGGCGCTGCCCGGGTGGAGGCGATCGCCATCGCCCACCAGCGCGAGACCTTCACGTTGATCGACCACGCCGGCAAGCCGCTTATTCCGGCGATCCTGTGGCTGGACGAGCGGGCGCGCCCGCAAGTCATCAGGCTTTCGGCGGAGCTCGGCCGCGAGACGATCCGCGACTGGAGCGGCAAACCGCCGGACCCGACGCCCGCGCTCTATGCGATCGCCTGGCTTGCCGAGCACCAGCCGCAAACGCTTGATGACGCAGCCGCACTCGTCGACGTGCATGGCTTCTTCGTCCACCGGCTGACCGGACGTCTGGTCACCAGCACGGCAAGTGCGGATCCGCTGGGGCTGCTCGACGTCAAGAATGGCACTTGGCACCCTCAGCTCGTCGAGGCCGCGGGGCTGCGCCCGGACCAGTTGCCGCGACTGGTCGCGCCCGGCGCGATCTGCGGCGGGCTTGGCGAAAGCGTGGCCCGGCTGATCGGGTTGAAGGCCGGCACGCCTGTTGTCGCCGGCGCCGGCGATGGCCAGGCGATGGGCCTTGGCATGGGCGTCTATGGCGACGGCAAAAACTACCTTTCGCTCGGCTCGGGCATCGTCAGCGGCTGTTACTCCCATGGGATCACGACTTCGGACGCGTTTCGAACGCTGGTCTCGCCGACCGGCTCGGGCTTCATGCTGGAGACCGTGCTGCGCTCGGGCATGCAACTGGTCGACTGGATCGTTCGCACCACCGGCTCGCCGTCGGCTGCAGCGCTGGAGAAAGCAGCAGTCGACGTTGCCGCCGGCAGCGAGGGCCTGCTCGTCATGCCGTATTGGGCCGGTGTCATGAGCCCCTATTGGGACGGCGCGGCGCGCGGCGCCATTGTCGGCCTGTCGCTCGACCATGAGCCGAAGCACCTTTTTCGAGCGGTTCTGGAAGGCATCGCCTTCGAGCAGGCCATCGCCAGCGAGGCAATGGAAACGCAAGCAGCGGAAACTCGGGCGGCGGAAACCCAAGCGGCGGAAACCCAGGCGGGGCAAACTCTGGCCGGCGGCAAACCGGCGGCGATGATCGCCGCCGGCGGCGGCACCAACTGCGCCCTGCTGATGCGGATCATGGCAAGCGTGCTCGAGCGGCCGCTCTCCGTCTCGCCAGTCAACGAAGCTGCAGCGCTCGGCGCCGCCATGCTGGCGGCTTCCGCCATCGGATGGTTTGCCTCGCCTGAAACGGCGGCTGAGGCGATGGCCGCGCCGCCGACCAGGCATGTCGACCCCGTCGACGGGCTGGTCTCCGGTTACCGTGCGCGCAAGGCAATCTACCGCGACCTCTATCAGGCGACGCGCGAGACCCATGTGCGGCTCGGTGAAGTCGGACAGGTTTAGCGGTTGAGCAGGCCCTTGGCGGCGTCCTCGTCGGTGATCAGAACCGATATCCTGGTGTTGGCAAGCGCCGCCCGCATGATGGCGATTTTTTCCTGCCCTCCCGAGACCAGGATGATGGCCGGGATGTCCGACAGGTCCTGCAGCGGATAGGCGCAGACCCGGCGGTTGACCTCATGGTCGACGAGCCGGCCCTCGGCGTCGATGAAATGGCATAAAATATCGCCAACTGCGCCGGCCGCCTGAAGCTCTTCGAGTTCGCTGGGCTTGATGAAGCCGTAATTGGCGATCGGGCTGTCATTGGAAAACGATCCGACGCTGAGCACGGCGATGTTTGCCCGGCGTGCACGGAAGACGACGTCCTGAACGCTGCGCTGACTCATGAAGGCTTCGCGCTGCTCCGGCCTGTCGGCATAGACCGGCACCGGCAGCAGAAAGCACTCGGCGCCGATCTTTTCGGCGAATTCCCAGGCGCTTTCGGTCGGGTTGAGCGGCTGGGCATGGGTGAGGCCGCCCAGCATGGAAACCACCGTCGTCCTGGCGATCGGCCGCCGCGGCAATTCATTGATGGCGAATTTCAGCGTGCGCCCCCAGCCCAGCGCGATGACATCGCCGGCATTCACATTGTCGGCCAGATAGGCACCCGCGGCATGGCCGATCATCAGCGGCGCGTTGCTTCGGTCGGCGGCGGACGGCACCACAACGGCCTGGCTGAGCCCAAAACGCTGTTTTAGAGCCTCTTCCAGCACCAGGCATTCGACGACGCTGTCACGGATGCGGAACTGGACGACGCCCTCCTCACGCGCGGCGGACAGGATGCGATGCACCTTGATGCGGCCGATGCCGAGGATCTCCGAAATCCTCTCCTGCGTCAGACCCTCGACATAATAGTGCCACGCGGCACGCGCCTTCAGCTCGGCATCCGGGAAGCGCGAGGCCCTGTCATTGTCTGTCATCGCCATCTTTTTGCCCTCCCGCGGTCGTCTGAATCCTTAAATGCCATTCAAATGGCGTTATCCGACCAAGCGACGCGAAATCGTGCTGCGTGCCCAGGATTCGAGATTCAGGACATCGACAGGATACCTCTACAACGTGAATGAAAGCCAAAATGGTCAACATTTACTTCGTCTTGGCCGTCCTGCCCTGCTCAAGCAGCCGACATGAATTCGCAGGATGCGACCGGAGCTGAGAACGCGGCATTTCATGCCCTTTCGTAAGGCAAACCGGCTGGCGGCGCAAACCGGCGTGGAATGATGCGGCGGGCCTTGACAATTTTCCGACGAACAGTTTAGCTGAACAAAATTGCATATCAAAGATAAATTGTTCACAGGGAGGTGCCTGGTGAACAAGAGTGAGCCGACGACGCATCGCCGGATCGCTGATGGAGGAGACAAAATGGCTGTGAGCAACGGTGCAAGCGAGTTGAAGGCCGGCCCAAATGCACAGGCCGCGGCGGGCGCGAAGCTTTCGGCCCTGTTCGCCGGAACCATGGGACCGCTGATCGGGCTGGTGCTGCTGTGCCTTGCGCTGTCGCTGACCACCGACACCTTCCTCACCGTCCGCAACATCCTCAACGTGCTCGATCAGGTCACGGTGCTCGGCATCATGGCGATCGGCATGACGTTGGTCATCCTGATCGGCGGCATCGACCTGTCCGTCGGTTCCGTGCTGGCGCTCGCCGCCATGGTGATGGGCTTCGTCGCCCATCCCGACCACCTCAATCTCGGCATGCCTGCCGGCATCGTCACAGCGCTTGTCGTTGCTGGGCTTTGCGGGCTGGTTTCAGGCCTGCTCGTGACCGTCACCAGACTGCCGCCCTTCATCGCCACGCTGGCCATGATGTCGGTGGCCCGCGGTCTTGCCAACATGATCACCGACGGCTCGCAGATCATCGGCTTCCCCGACTGGTTCACCAGCCTGTCGATCATCCGCCATTTCGGCTTCCTGTCGGTTACCGTCGGCTTGATGATCGTTCTGGCCATCATCTTCGCGATCTTCCTCAACTATCGCGCGACCGGTCGCAGCCTCTACGCGATCGGCGGCAGCGCCGAGGTCGCCAGGCTGTCCGGCATACCGGTCAAGTCGCTGACCAACTGGGTCTACGCGGTCTGCGGCGTGCTGGCGGGGCTCGCCGGCATCGTGCTTGCGGCACGGCTTGATTCCGTCCAGCCGAGTTCCGGCTTCGGCTACGAGCTGGATACGATCGCGGCGGTGGTGATCGGCGGCGCCAGCCTGTCGGGCGGCGTCGGCTCGATCGGCGGCACCGCCATCGGCGTGCTCATCATCGGCGTGCTGCGCAACGGGCTGAACCTGCTTGGCGTGTCGCCCTTCATCCAGCAGGTGGTGATCGGCGTGGTGATCGCGCTGGCGGTGGCCATGGATACGTGGCGGCGCAGAGCCCAATGAAGAGTGGGGCGCATTAAAGAATTCACCCGGATGTCCGGGCGAACACGGATCGGTGATCCGAAACTGGGAGTTGTTCGGCCAAGGGGCGCCGTGATGCGCCGGCAGGACAGATTGAACATCAACGGAGGAAACACATGCTGACCAAACGTTCATTGCTGCTCGCTGCCGCGGCCGTCATTCCGCTGCTCGGACTGTCCGAGATGGCCTCGGCCAAGGAGGCCAAGAAGCTTGGGCTCGCCGTCGCCAATTTGCAGGCCGATTTCTTCAACCAGATCAAGCAGTCCGTCGAGGCCTATGGCAAGGAAAAGGGCATCGAGATCGTCACCGTCGACGCCAAGGGCGATTCGGCGACCCAGGTCAGCCAGGTCCAGGACCTGATCACGCAAAACATCGATGCGCTGATCTACATCCCGGCCGGCGCCACCGCCGCCACCGTGCCGACCAAGACGGCCAAGGCCGCCGGCATCCCGGTCATCAATGTCGACCGCAACGCCGAGGGCGCCCCCGGCGACACCTTCATCGCCACCAACAGCGTCGCATCGGCCAAGGCGGTGTGCGACTACATCGCCAAGCAGGCCGGCGGCAAGGGCGAGCTGATCATCATCCATGGCCAGAAAGGCACGACGCCCGAGGTCGACCGGTCGAAGGGCTGCGGCGAAGCGCTGAGCGCCTATCCCGACATCAAGGTGGTCGGCGAGCTATGGAGCGAAGGCTGGCACCAGGACGAGGGCTTCAAGCTGACGCAGGACCTGCTGCAGTCGCATCCAGACGTGTCGATCGTCATCGGCCAGGCCGATGCGCTGGCGCTCGGTGCGGCGCAGGCGGTCAAGGTCGCCAATCCCGGCCACAAGGTCTGGGTTGCCGGCTTCGACGGCGACGTGGCGGCGCTCAAGGCGCTGAAGGGCGGCGTCTTCGACGTGACTGCGACGCAGCAGACACAAGGCATGGGCCGGCTTGCCGTCGATGCGGCGATCAAGCTGGTGGCCGGCGAAACCGTTCCCGCAGAACAGCTGCAGGATGCGACGCTGACCACCAAGGACAATGTCGACCAGTTCATCGCCAAGCATCCCTGATCCCAGACATTCCTGATTATTGACGAGCGGAACGATGTCCCTGGATCCCAGCCATACGCAGACCCCGCATCTGGGGCTCTTCGTCAGCGGCCTCTGCAAGAGCTACGGGCCGGTGCAGGTCCTGGCCGATGCGAGCTTCGAGGTGCGGCCGGGAGAGGTCGTGGCGCTGCTTGGAGAAAATGGCGCCGGCAAGTCCACCGTTTCGAACATCATCGCCGGGTCGACCAAACCCGATGCCGGCAGCATCGCATGGCGGGGGAAGCCGTATTCCCCCGCCTCTCCTGCCGCGGCCATCGACGCCGGCGTCGGCATGATCCACCAGGAACTGAAGCTGCTGCCGGACCTGTCGGTCGCCGAGAACGTCTATGTCGGGCGCCTGCTGATGCGCGGCGGCCGCATCGACCGCGCGGCCATGAATGCGCGGGCATCGGCCCAACTGAAGCGGCTCGGCCTCGATGTCTCGCCGGAACGCAAGGTGGGCACGCTGCGCATCGCCGCCCAGCAGCAGGTCGAGATCGCCAAGGCGCTGACGCTCAATGCCGAGCTTCTGATCTTCGACGAGCCGACAGCGGCACTTGGCAGCGAGGAAACGGAGCTGTTGTTCAAGCAGATCCGCAAGCTCAAGGCGGAAGGCATGTCCTTCATCTATATCAGCCACCGGCTGGACGAGGTCGCTGCGATCGCCGACCGCGTCGTGGTGATGCGCGACGGGCGCATTGTCGCCCGCCACGAGCGCGCCGACGTTCCGGTGCGCACGATAGTCGAGCAGATGGTCGGCCGCAGCGTCGAGCGGATGTTCCCGCCGCTGTCGGAGCCGGGCAGCGAGGCGTTGCTCGAGGTCGACAACCTGTCCTCGCCGGAACGCAGTTTTCAGAATGTCAGCTTTTCGGTAAGGGCCGGCGAAATCCTTGGCATCGCCGGGCTGATCGGCGCCGGCCGCACCGAGCTGGTGCGGGCGATTGCCGGCGCCGATCCGATTTCCTCGGGGTCGGTGCGTATCGCCGGCAAACCGGTGCACCTCACTGGCCCGGCGGCGGCGATCAAGGCCGGCGTCGTGCTGGTGCCGGAAGACCGCAAGGCGCAAGGCGTGGTGCTCGACCAGACCATCGGCGAGAATCTGGCGATCGGCAATTTCGACCATGTCGCGCCGAATGGCTGGGTATTTCCCAAGGCGGCGCAGAAATTCGCCGAGGCCGGCATCGGCCGGCTCGGCGTCAAGGGCCGGCCTAACCAGGCGATCAGCAAGCTTTCCGGCGGCAACCAGCAGAAGGTGATCATCGCCAAATGGATCTCACGGCCGCCCAAGGTGTTCATCCTGGACGAGCCGACACGCGGCATCGACGTCGGCGCCCGCGCCGCGATCTACGATGTCATCGCCGAACTCGCCCGCTCCGGCATGGCGGTGGTGGTGGTGAGCTCCGACCTCGAGGAAGTGCTCGGCCTGTCGCATCGCGTGCTGGTGCTGAGCCGTGGCCGCCAGCGTGGCATTCTCGACCGCAGCGAAGCAAGCAACGTCGCCGTCATGGAGCTCGCCACAAGCTGAGGGCGGCATAAAGGATCGGAATAGAGCGCAGCAGGTGGTATCCTCCCAAGCACCGGACCGCGCGGGGCGCCAGTCAGGACTGGCGCCCTTCCTCCCCAGGGCAGCGCCGGCGGCTCAACAGGAAAACATTTCGATGAAACTATTCGATCTTCATGGCGACGTTGCTCTCGTCACCGGCGCCGGCAGCGGCATCGGGCAAGCAATCGCCATCGGTCTGGCCGAGGCCGGCGCCGATATCGCCTGTTTCGGCCATGCCTCGAAGGGCGGGCTGGACGAGACCGCGCACAGGATCTCGGCGCTCGGCCGCAAGGCACTGGTGCTGACCGGCACAGTGACCTCAGAGGCCGATTTGGCAGCGGCGACCGAACGCACGGAGAAGGAACTCGGCGCGCTGACCATCGCCGTCAACAATGCCGGCGTCGCCGGGGCCGAGCCGGCCGAGACGCTGTCGCTGGAGACATGGCAGAAGCTCTACGACGTCAATGTCAGCGGCGTGTTCCTGTCCTGCCAGGCCGAAGCGCGCGTAATGCTGACGCGGCGCAAGGGCTCGATCATCAACATCGCCTCGATGTCGGGCTCGATCGTCAACCGCGGCCTGACCCAGGCGCACTATAATTCGTCGAAGGCCGCCGTCATCCACATGTCGAGGAGTCTCGCCATGGAATGGGCCGATCGCGGTCTGCGGGTCAACGTCGTCAGCCCCGGCTACACGCTGACGCCGATGAACAAGCGGCCGGAGGTCGCCGACCAGGTCAGGATCTTCGAGCGCGACACGCCGATGGGGCGGATGGCGGCGCCGGAAGAGATGGTCGGCCCGACCGTGTTCCTGGCCAGCCGCGCCTCGAGTTTCGTCACCGGCATCGACCTGATCGTCGATGGCGGCTTCGTCTGCTGGTAGGAGAGAAAATGCAGAAGCGGTTCGAGGGAAAGACGGCGGTCATCACCGGCGCCAGCGGCGGCATTGGCGCGGCCATGGCCAGGCGCTTCGCGGCTGAGGGTGCTGCTGTCGTCGTCAGCGCCATCGACCCTCGCGTCGACGAGGTCGCCGCCGGACTGAAGGCGGAGGGCGCCAAGGTCGCATCGCTGCGTATGGACGTGACCAGGAAGGACGAGGTCGCCGCCCTCTACGATCTGGCCGAACAGCAGTTCGGCCGCGTCGACATCTCCGTGCAGAATGCCGGCGTCATCACCATCGCCAGGATCGAGGCGATGACCGAGGCCGAATGGGACAAGGTGATGGCGGTCAACGCCAAGGGCGTGTTCCTGTGCTGCCAGGAGGCGATCGCGCGCATCCGCAAGCATGGCGACGGCGGCCGGCTGATCAACACCGCATCCGGCCAGGCGCGCCAGGGCTTCATCTACACACCGCATTATGCCGCCTCGAAATTCGGCGTCGTCGGCATCACCCAGAGCCTCGCCAAGGAAGTGGCCAAGGAGAAGATCACCGTCAACGCGATCTGCCCCGGCATCATCGACACCGACATGTGGGCCTACAACGACGCCGCATGGGGCAGACTGATGGGCGACTACAAGCCCGGCGAGTTGATGGCAGAATGGGTGAAGAACATCCCGATGGGCCGCGCCGGCAGCGGCGAGGATGTTTCGGGCCTGGTCAGCTTTCTGGCCAGCAACGACGCCGCCTACATCACCGGCCAGACGATCAATGTCGATGGCGGCCTGATCATGTCGTGAGGCGCCACCGCTTCTTGCCTTCTCCCCTTGTGGGAGAAGGTGGATCGGCGCGCAGCGCCGAGACGGATGAGGGGTGTTGGCCGGAGTGCTGTTAGTGCCAAGCTGGAGCACCCCTCATCCGACCTCGCTTCGCGAGGCCACCTTCTCCAACAAGGGGAGAGGAAGAGGCGCATTAGCCGTTGCGCGACATGAATGTTGGTATATATAATTTCATCTCATGAAAATGGCTTCGGCGACTGCCGAGAGCCGACAGCATGGGACCTTGATGGCTCGCAAGCTTGACGGCGCCGCAAGAGCGGCGATCGATCCGCGGATCACTGCTTCGGCAGCACGGCAGCCATGACGCGGTCGCTCTTCATCGAATTGGGCATCATTCCCGTCTGCGCCTACTTCAGCGCCGACAGCAATTTGCTGCCAATGGACTTGCGCAACGACCAGCTTTTCCAACACAATCAAAAAGACGCAAGAAGGGAACGAACGATAACTTCCACCAGAGCTTGACAGGAGCACAGGCATGTCACTTCGGAGTTTGATTTCGAGATTATCAATGGGAGCCTTAACACTTGCCGCGGCAAGTGCACTGACGCCTTCGGCCCAAGCGGCGGCGCCAGAATCGAACGACCCTATCAAGATCGCGCTGT
The DNA here is from genome assembly GCF_055811475.1 of Mesorhizobium sp. WSM4829. Classification (NCBI taxonomy): domain Bacteria; kingdom Pseudomonadati; phylum Pseudomonadota; class Alphaproteobacteria; order Hyphomicrobiales; family Phyllobacteriaceae; genus Mesorhizobium; species Mesorhizobium sp. WSM4829. The sequence continues at coordinate 265,981 of NZ_JBVVQJ010000002.1, forward strand.
TCGACTGGACCAGCGTCAATCTGAACGCAAAGATCCTCGGCGGCATTCTTGAAAAGCTGGGATACACGGTCGAGTACCCGACCGCCGATTATCTCTCCAGCCTGACCACCGGTCTTACCAATGGCGATCTGGCTGTCGCCATGGAATTCTGGGACACGACGGCCGGCGAAGCCATGAAGGCCTCGGATGCGACCGGGCAGACCGAACGCCTCGGCCCGCTCGGGCCCAAGGCCAAGGAGGAATGGTGGTATCCCGAATACATGAAGGAAAAATGCCCGGGCCTGCCGAACTGGGAGGCGCTGAAGGACCCGAAATGCGCCGAGGCCTTCTCGACCGCCGAAACGGCGCCGAACGGCCGCTATCTCGGCGGCCCGGTGACATGGGAAGGTTTTGACGACGAGCGTGCCGCGGCGCTGAAGCTGCCCTTCACCGTCATCCATGCCGGCACCGACGCGGCGATGTTCGCCGAGCTGGATTCGGCCTATCAGCGCAAGGCGCCGATCATGCTGTGGGTCTATTCGCCGCATTGGGCGCCGGCCAAGTACAAGGGCGAATGGGTCGAATTCCCCGACTATACGCCGGAATGCTACACCGATCCGAAATGGGGCGTGAACCCCGACGCAAAGTATGACTGCGGCAAGCCGCATGGCGAGATCTGGAAATATTCCTGGGCCGGCATGAAGGACAAATGGCCGGTCGCCTACAAGGTCGCGAAGAACTACACGATCGACACCGACGAGCTCAACAAGATGAGCGGCCAGATCGATCTTGAAGGCAAGACGCCGGAAGACGTCGCCGCCGCCTGGATCGCCGCCCACGAAGCCGACTGGAAAGCCTGGGCGGCCGAGTGATCGTTCCAACTGGAAACTGCGAGACCCGGTCATTCATGGCCGGGTCTCTATCCCATATTCCAGAAGGACGACTGCATGGCCGACACGACTGAACAGGTGCTGCAAGCGGCGGGCACGCCGAAGGATGCCCGCCCGATAAAACTTGCCTGCCGCAACGTCTGGAAGCTGTTCGGCGCGAACGCGGCCAATTTCATCGGCCAGCGCGACGGCAAGGCCAGCATGGCGGAGGTCGCCGCGGCCGGGCTGGTCGGCGCGGTGCGCGCCGTCGACCTCGAAATCCGCCAGGGCGAGATCTTCATCATCATGGGGCTTTCGGGGTCGGGCAAGTCGACGCTGGTGCGCTGCATGTCGCGGCTGGTCGAGCCGACGCATGGCAAGGTCGAGTTCGAGGGCAAGGATCTCCTGAAAATCTCCGATGCCGCATTGATCGAGCTGCGGCGCCACCGCATGGGCATGGTGTTCCAGAATTTCGCCCTGCTGCCGCATCTGAATGTGCTGGAGAACATCGCCTTTCCACTGGGCATCCAAGGGCAGGACCGGCCGACGCGCGAGAAGCGCGCGCGCGAAGTGATCGAGCTTGTCGGCCTGCGCGGCCGCGAGCATTTCTATCCGCGTGAGCTTTCCGGCGGCCAGCAGCAGCGTGTCGGCATCGCCCGCAGCCTCGCCACCAAGCCGGAAATCTGGTTTCTCGACGAGCCGTTTTCGGCGCTCGATCCGCTTATCCGCCGCGAGATGCAGGACGAATTGATGCGGCTGCAGACCATGCTGCACAAGACCATCGTCTTCATCACCCATGATTTCGACGAGGCCATCCGGCTGGCCGACCGCATCGCCATCATGAAGGACGGCGAGGTCATCCAGATCGGCACCCCGGAACAGCTGGTGGTCAACCCGGCGACCGACTATGTCGCCGAGTTCACCCGCGACGTCGACCGCGCCAAGGTGATCTCGGCGCGAAGCCTGATGCGCGCCTGCGCCGGCGCCGAGCATGGCGGCGTGGTCGCGCCGGATGCCAAGATATCGAGTTTTTCGGCTGATATCGTCTCGGCCGGCAAGCCGTTCGCCGTCGTCAACGGCACCGGCAAGCCGATCGGCGAAGTCACGCCGCAAGCGGTGATCGATCTTCTGGCCGGCATCGAGCGTTCCGGGGCCAACGCATGACGGTGACGGCAAGCGCCAGCGAGGCGAGATCGCGGCCGGTTCAGCTCTGGCTGGTGGTCTGGGCCGGCGCCCTCGCAGCCGTGCTTGCCGTGTTCCTGCTGCAGGACAGACTGCCCTGGGCGGTCAACTATCCGGCCAGCGCAATCGTTCCGGTCGCCGACTGGGTCAGCGCGCTGATGAGCCTGATAAAGTCGAACTTTTCCTGGCTGACGCGCTCGATCACCGCGGCGCTCGGCGTGCCGCTCGATTTTGCGCTCGGTCTGCTCGCCAAGAATTTCAAGATCGGCCATGGCGCCGACATGCTCGTCCTGCCGCGCCTGTCCTGGGTCGGTGTCTGCATCGCCGCCTTCCTGGCCGGACGCGCCGCCGGTGGCTGGAAGCTCGGCGCGCTGGTCGGCGGCTGTTTCCTCTACATCGCGCTGTTCGGCCAGTGGACCAGCGCCATGCTGACGCTCGGGCTGATCTCCATCGCCGTGCCGTTCTGCATCGTCACTGGATTGTTCGTCGGCATCTGGGCGTGGCGCAAGCCCTGGGCCGAGCGGCTGCTGATCTCCCCTGCCCTCGATCTGATGCAGACCATCCCGACCTTCGCCTATCTGATCCCGATGCTGCTTTTGTTCGGCAACAGTCCGGTTTCGGCGATGATCGCGACGGCCATTTTCGCGACGCCGCCGATGGTGCGCGCGACGATGCTGGGGCTGTCGCGGGTGCCGTCCGAAATCGACGATTTCAGCGAGATGGCCGGCTGCACGGCGCGCCAGAAACTGTGGCGCGTGCTGCTGCCTTCGGCGCGTCCGACATTGATGGTCGGCGTCAACCAGGTCATCATGCTGGCGCTCAATATGGTGATCATCGCTTCGATGATCGGCGCCGGCGGCCTCGGCTACGACGTGCTGTTGGCGCTCAGGGCGCTGAAGGTCGGCGAGGCGATGGAAGCCGGCCTTGCCATCGTGGCGCTGGCCATCGCGCTCGACCGGCTAAGCCAGGCGATCGCGCGCAATCACGCGAAGGGCCATGTCTATCAGGAGGTCAGCCCGAGCTTCTGGCGGCGCTACCCCAATCTGACGCTGGCCGTCGCCATCCTTGCCGCCACGACGCTGCTTGGCCTGTTCGTGCCGGCCTTCGCCGCGGTGCCGAAGGCGATCACCTTCACCACCGCGCCGATGTGGAAGACAGCGGTGAGCTGGATCACGATCAACTTCTTCGACACGATCGAAGCATTCCGCGTGGCGCTGATCCTCAATGTGCTGAACCCGGTGCGCGCCTTCTGCGAGGGCTTCCCGTGGCTGGGCGCGGTGTTCCTGCTCGGCCTTGCCGGCTACCAGCTCGGCGGCCTGCGCCTCGCCGCCTTGGTCGCGGCACTGACCGTCTTTTGCGCGGTGACCGGCCTCTGGGAAAAGACCATGGCGACGGTCTACCTGTGCGGCATCTCGGCCTTCATCGCCTGCCTGATCGGCATTCCGATCGGGCTGATGGCATCGCGCAGCGACCGTGTCGAGAAGATCGTCACTCCAATCATCGACACGCTGCAGGTGCTGCCGTCGTTCTGCTTCATCATCCCGGTGGTGATGCTATTCAGAGTCGGCGACGTGACGGCGATGATCGCGACCGTCGCCTTCGCCGTGGTGCCGGCCATCCGCTACACCAATCACGGCCTCCGGCAGGTGCCGCCGGCGCTGATCGAGGCGGCAAAGGTGTCGGGCTGCACCAAGCGCCAGACGTTCCTGCGCGTCCAGCTGCCGCTGGCGCTGCCCGAGATCATGCTCGGCGTCAACCAGACCATCCTGATGGCGCTGGCGATGATCATCATCTGCGCCATGGTCGGCACCCGCGATCTCGGCCAGGAGGTGTTCATCGCGCTGTCCAAGGCCGATTCCGGCCGCGGCATCGTCGCCGGACTGGCCATCGCCTTCATCGGCATCGTCGCCGACCGGCTGTTCAACGCCTGGACGGCCAAGGCGCGGGCAAGGCTGGGATAGCCGGAGATAGAGGCGAGAGGGCTCGTTCTCCAGCTATTCTCGAAGGCGAACTCGCCGACCTTGCCAAAGCCGGACTGCCAAAGAAATGAAAGGCTCGCAAGCGTCGGCGTAATCGTTCCAGAGTTAGAAAGGCTGAACGATGTCTTTTCCATCCTTAGCTGCTACCGCAATCGCGGTTGTGCTGGCGACAACTGCTGCTGGATCTGATGATCAGTTCGATGAGTTTGCCGTGCCTTTTAACAGCGCGGATTTGACGCTTCCGGATCAGACGCGGGACCTTGCGGCCGGACGCGAAAGCATGATGTTCAAGCCTGTTGGCGAGGGCCCTTTTCCGGCGCTCGTCATCATGCCCACCTGCTATGGACATCTCTACACTTCGAACACGTTCGATTGGGCGCGGCGTGCCGTCGAGCACGGGTACGCGGCGCTCGTCATTGATCCGCTGGCTCCGCGCGGAGTCGACGACAACTGTGTCCGGCCCTTGGCCATCCCTGCTTCTCGGCTCCTGAAGGATGCGTTTGATGCTGCCAACCACCTCCGTCGGCAGCATTTCGTCGATCCCGCTCGCGTCGCTCTGATGGGTTTTTCGCAAGGCGCGATGACAGGACTCGCCGCCGCGGGATCGAGGCGGTCGCGACCGGATGGAACCGAGCCATTTCGCGCTATCGTCTCGGTTTACCCGGTTTGTCTTTTCGCGAACTTCCTGATGCCGGGAATGCCGCATCCCGTCGACATGCACTTCATTCCGGAAAAGATCGTCATACCTTTGCTGGTTGAAATAGGCGACCAAGACACGCAGGGCGGACCGCCGATGAACGGCTGCAAGACGCTGCTCGAAGAACGGAAGGCGCAGGGGGATCCGGTCGAACACATCGTCTACCATGCGACACATGTTTGGGATCATCGGGAATTGGGCAGCGCGGGGGAGCGCATACGCGGCGTCTATGGCCAGGAGATCGTGTATCAATACAGCGCAGAGGTGACCGAACAGTCGGCGAAGGACACGTTTGCCTTCCTCGATAAGCAAATGAAGGGGCCATGACGGCATTCTCTCATTCAACGAAGATCGGCAACTACGGCTGGCAATTGGATAACACCGCGTAGATCGCGTCGTCAGCCCAAGCGCCCTTAAACCAATCAGACTGGCGGAAATGGGCCTCTTTCACGAAGCGGCGCGGCAATTGGCGCGCTCTCCATGACCTGACTAAATTTTGAGGTAATGTTTGTCTAATCTCGCACCGACGCGAGCACGAAGTCTTCGAAAACATCCATCGATACCCCATCTAGGCAGGCGTCTTTGCCCGCCGCCCCACCTTCGTCTTGCCCAAAATGCATCCCAAGCTGGCTTCATGCTGAAGCGTCTCACTGTGATTCTCGCCTTTCTCCTCATCCTTTCCGTCGCTGCTCACGCCGCCGATGGCCTGGAGCAGCGGCTTGGAAAGCTCCTTGACGAGGCCGAGCGCCTGACGCCGCTGCGCACGGTTGCCATCGCGCATGAGGGCGCGGTGGTGGCCGAGCGCGGCTATCGCGGCCACTCCCCGACACGTCCTGCCAACGTAAAATCGGCCTCCAAGTCGATTATCTCGGCGCTCGTCGGCATCGCCATCGACAAGGGCGTGCTGCAAGGGACCGACCAGAAGATCGCTCCGCTTCTTCAGGCCGACCTGCCCGCCGACGCGGATCCGCGGCTCCAGCAGGTGACGATCGGTCATCTGCTTTCCATGCAGGCGGGGCTCGGTCGGACTTCTGGCCCAAACTACGGGCGCTGGGTGGCAAGCGACAACTGGGTGCGGGCAGCGCTGGCCATGCCCTTCGACGACGAACCGGGCGGCGCCATGCTTTATTCCACCGGCTCAACGCATCTGCTTTCGGCGATCCTGACGCGGCGGACCGGCCGCTCGACCCTGGAACTGGCGCGCGAATGGCTCGGGCCGCAGCAGGGCTTTTCCATCGCCGCCTGGGACCGCGACCCGCAGGGCATCTATCTCGGCGGCAACCAGATGGCGATGAGCCCGCGCTCGCTGCTCGCCTTTGGCGAGCTCTATCGCAGCGGCGGGAAGAGCCGCAGCGGACGGCAGCTCGTGCCGGCCGACTGGATCAAGCTCTCCTGGCAGCCACGCACCGCCTCGCGTTTCACCGGTGACGGTTATGGCTATGGTTGGTTCATCCGTCAGATCGCGGGCGAAACGGTCTTCTACGGCTGGGGCTATGGCGGGCAGATGGTCTATGTCGTGCCCGGGCGCGCGTTGACCGTGGTCATGACTTCAGATGAAAACGGCCCCGCCGGCCGCAACGGCCACCGCGACGATCTTCATGCCCTGCTCGGCCGGATCATCGAGGCGACGAAAGAGGTGCGCGAGGCTCGCAGCTAGTGCATGCGCGCAAAAGTGAGTGGCGAGGAATCCGCTACTCCGCCGCGACGCCTTTCACCTCGAGATAGGATTCCATCGAATCGTCCATCGCCTGCAGCCAGGGCGTATGGTGCAGCGGCGCCATCGTGCCGGTCATCAACGAGCGATAGGCATGGTCGCGGAAGCTCATGATGTCCTGCGCCTTGTGGTGCTCCCATTCCATGAAAGTCTGATTGACAGCCTCGACGTCGAAACCCGGATAATCGGTCTGCTCCATCAACTCCCTGGTGTAGTCGCCCTGGAACCAGATCATCTGCTCGGCGTCTTCCAGCGTTTCCTCACGCGCCCGCCATTTCGCGCCATGCTCGGCCATCACCTCGGCCGAAGGCAGCTTTATCCGGCCCATGATGACGTCGCGGGCGAACCAGGCCTGCGCGTCGAACATGTTGAAGGTGTAGAACTGGTCCTGCATGCCGATATAGGACAGCTGCGGGTTCTTCTCCCAGACGACGCCCTCAAAAAGCCCGTCCGGCCACATCCGGTTGGCGGTCTTGAGCTTCAGATCCTCGGTGAGGAACGGGAAGGAGTGGAGGTAGCCGGTACACAGGATGATGGCGTCGACATCCCTGGTACTGCCGTCCTTGAAATGCGCGGTCTTGCCGACGACCTTCTGCAGCAGCGGCACTTCCCGCCAGTTGTCAGGCCATTTGAAACCCATCGGCTTCGAACGGTAGCTGGAGGTGATCGATCTGGCGCCGTATTTGTAGCATTGCGAGCCGATGTCCTCGGCCGAATAGGAGCGGCCGATGATCAGGATGTCCTTGTCCTTGAATTCCATGGCGTCGCGGAAATCATGGCTGTGCAGGATGCGGCCGTTGAAGCTCGAAAAACCCTCGAAATAGGGAACGTTGGGCACGGAAAAATGCCCCGAGGCGACGACGACGTTGTCGAACTCCTCCGAATAGGTGACGTCGTTGCTGCGGTCATGCGCGGTGACGGTGAACTTTTTCGTCGCGTCGGAGAACGTCACCATACGCACCGGGCTGTTGAAGCGCACCCATTGGCGCACGTCGGATTTTTCGACGCGGCCCTTGATGTAGTCCCACAGCACGGCGCGCGGTGGGTAGGAGCCGATCGGCCGGCCAAAGTGCTCCTCGAACGTGTAGTCGGCGAATTCGAGGCATTCCTTCGGCCCGTTCGACCAGAGGTAGCGGTACATCGAGCCGTGCACCGGGTCGCCATGCTCGTCGAGGCCGGTGCGCCAGGTGTAGTTCCACAGGCCGCCCCAGTCGGACTGCTTTTCGAAGCAGACGATTTCCGGGATCTCCGCGCCGTTGTCGGCTGCCGACTTGAAGGCTCGAAGCTGGGCCATGCCGGACGGCCCGGCTCCGATGACGGCAACACGACTTTTCATTGCGGGCCTCCCGGTCTCATTTCCCTAACGAAACAAATTTCACTGACAGGACAGTAATTGCCCCTTCGATGCTGTCAACAGGCCTTCTGCCGAAACCACGGTTCACCCGATTGGATTTTCGGCAAAACGGCCAACGGCGGAAAAATCCAGAGAACGCGCGGTCGTTTAAAAGTGGCTTGCTGTCGCTGTTGCGCTCTGTATCCGCAGCGAATACGTTCACCCCGAGTGAAATAAATCTACAGACGGGGTGGCGACATGGCGAAGAAAGTTTCCAGTTTCAGGAATGGGGCAGCCGCCGCCAAGGCCAAGCCATCGCCTAAAAACGTGGCAACGATCCGGGCGCCACTGACCCAGGATCCGCACGCCGTTCGCGACACCCGCGAAAAGGTCCTCGAGGTCGCGATCGGCCGCGAGGTGCGGGCGTTTCGCAAGAAACTCGGCATCACTGTTGCCGATCTTGCCGCTGCCACCGACATTTCGCTGGGCATGCTGTCGAAGATCGAAAACGGCATCACCTCGCCGTCGCTGACCACCTTGCAGGCGCTGTCGCGGGCGCTCGGCGTTCCGGTCACCGCCTTCTTCCGCCGCTTCGAGGAAGAGCGCAGCGCCGTCTTCGTCAGGGCTGGCGAAGGCCTCGACGTCGAGCGCCGCGGCACGCGCGCCGGCCACCAGTACAATCTGCTCGGCCATATCGGCTCCAACACCAGCGGCGTCGTCGTCGAGCCCTATCTGATCACGCTGACCGAGGATTCCGATGTGTTTCCGACTTTTCAGCACGAAGGCATGGAGTTCCTCTACATGCTCGAAGGCGAGGTCACCTACCGGCACGGCAGCAATCTCTACCCGATGAAACCCGGCGACAGCCTGTTCTTCGACGCCGACGCGCCGCACGGGCCGGAGGTGCTGACAGTCCTGCCGATGCGCTATCTCTCGATCATCTGCTATCCGCAGGGCAGCGCCGGTTGAGAGGTTGGTCTGCGAAGGACTGCGCCTCATTCCAGCTTGGCTTCCTCGCCCCCACGAAGTGGGAGAGAGGTGCTCGGCGAAGCTGAGACGGAGGGGGGAACCGCGCCCTACGAAAGCCCCCTCTCCGGCCGCTTCGCGGCCACCTCTCCCCCGCTTCGCGGGAGCGAGGAACCCAGGTCTTGAGAGGGCAGCGCAACGGGGAACCCAGGCAAAAACTCAATCAGGCCCGAAGCCTGCTGACGTCAGGCTGCCGTCGTCGAGCTTCGACAGCCACTCGACCAGCGTCGCGCGATAGCGCGACAAGCCTTTGTAATTGGCGAGTTCTTCGGGCAGGTCGCGAATGACGCGATGCAGGCGCCGCGCCCATATCGGCTGCGTCACCAGCTCGTCCATCTTGATCAGGTAGCAGCGGATCGGGAAGACGATGCCGTTCGAGCGCGGCAGCCGCCAGAAGCTTTGCAGCTCAACGCGCAGGTGGACCTTGTCGCCGACGTTTTCGGGCGTCACCGTCGTCCGGTCAGGACCCCATTTATGATAATTTTCCGGACTGGTGTCGAGGCGCGGATTGATGGTCATCGTCCAGTTCAGCCGCCGCGCCGGCTTGCCCTGCTGGATGTTGGTGAGGAATTTTAGCGCCCGGGTGAAAATCCCCTTCTCATGCGCCAGCGGCACCGGCGCGTGCCATTCGAAGAAGTTCATGCCGATGTCGAAATCCAGCGACCAGTCGGCCTGGGTGGTGACCATGCCGGCATCCATCCACAGATTGCCGTCACGCTGGTCGAGGATGCAGAAATCGCCCTGGCTTTGCCGCGTGATGTATTCCATCGGCCCGTAGGGCAGCGTCGAGACATCGCCGAATGTGAAGCTGTCGTCGATGCCGAGCGGCCGGTTGATCCAGCGCCATTTGTCGCCGTCGCGCGTCAGCGTGAAATGCTCGGGATAGCCCAGCGCCTGCTGTTCCATCAGAAGTTCGAGCAGGTCCCAGCCGGCCAGCGTCATGTGCGGCAGCGACTGGCAGCGCAGCGGGTCTTCCGCCAGCACCAGCGCGCGGTCCTGCATCTCGGCGACATAGTGCTCGTCGACGTCGATCAGGTTTTCGAGCGCGCTGCCCTTCGGTCCGACGACGTGCGGCTCGATGTTGACCGCATACATGTAGCTGTCCTCGTGGAACGGGAACGGAAACCGCCTGATGTGCTCCGGGCTGTTCCTGAAGGTGAAGTCGTTACGGAACGTTTCGTTACGAAAGGTGATGCCCAGGCTCGCCTCCTATCTTTCCAGAACCAGCGACCTGCCCTCGAAGCGCGAGACGCAAGGCATGATCTTCTTGCCGCAACGGTGCTCTTCCTCGCTCAGCCAGTGGTCGTTGTGGATGAAGTTGCCGTCATGCGCGATGACATTGGTCTCGCACTGGCCGCAGACGCCGCCGCGGCAGAGATAGGGCGGATCGACGCCGGCCGCCTCGATCGCCTCGAGCAGGCTCTGCTGCTCGCCGACGCGGATGGTCATGCCGCTGACCGCCAGCGTCACCTCGAACGGGGCGCCGGGCTGCGGCGCGGCAAAATGCTCGAAATGCACGGTTTCCGCCGGCCAGCCCAGCGCAGCGGCGCGATCGCGCACCCAGCCGATCATGCCGGACGGGCCGCAGACGTAGAGATGCGTGCCGAGCGGCTGCGACGACAGCAGCCGGTCGAGCTCGATGCGCTCGTCGCGATCGTCGTGATAGAGCCTGACCCGGCGATCGTAGCGCTCCTTGAGCACATCGGCATAGGTGCCGAGCGAAGCGGTGCGGCAGGTGTAATGCAACTCGAAATTGCCGCCATCCGCCGCCAGCTGCGCGGTCTGCGCCATGAACGGCGTGATGCCGATGCCGCCGGCCAGCATCAAATGCTTCCTGGCGCGCAGGTCGAGCGAGAACAGATTGACAGGATAGCTGATCACCATCTCATGGCCGGGCCTGACAGTGCTGTGCATGAACAGCGAGCCGCCGCGGCCGGCATCGTCGCGGCGCACCGAGATGGTATACTCGCGCGTGTCGAGCGGCGAGCCCATCAGCGAATAGGGATTGAGCCTGGTCCGCTCGCCGTCGCGCATCTCCACCACAACATGGGCGCCGCCGGAGAATGTCGGCAAAAGCTGCCCGTCGCGCCGGCGGAAATGGAAGCGCGTTACCAGTTCGTTGACCGGGACGACATCGCTCACCACGACGTCGAGCTTGGTGGTGCCGGTGCTCATCGAAAGATCTCCTCCGCCGGAGGAATTTCGCTGCGGTCTTCCGCATTGATGCAGACGCCCTGGAATGCGGCGAGGCGCCTGGAATAGTGATCGCGTACCAGAAGAAGCAGGCCACAATGCGAGCAGGTCGCCGGCTGCGTCGTCACGCTTTCGGTGATGCCCTTGCAATGGACGCATTGGACGCGGCGCGCCAGCGAGCCGCGATGCTCGGTCTGGATCGAGGTGTGGTCGATGCCGGCTTCGAGCGCCGCCTGCATCGCCTGGCCGATCAGCCCCTCGGTGCCGGCGAGATAGAGGCGCAGGCCCATATGCGCGTTGGCCAGCGTCTGCTTCAGCCGCGGCAGGGCGCTGGCGAAGGAAGGCCCCTGATAGAACTGGGCCGGCTTCAGCGCTTCGAGCGCGGCGACATGCTGGCCCTCATTACCGGGGATGAAAATAATATGGGCATCGGCAAAAAAACCGTCGGGCGCCTTGGGGGCCAAGTCCGTTATCGCCAGCGCGCCGTCTGCATCGGCCACGAAAAGATGGTGCTTGCCGGGCTGCGGCGACAGGGTTCCGTAGACCGGCCGGCTGATGATGCTTTTCGCTGCCATCCTCTCAGTATGCCTCAGCCTTTTGCCGTGCGCTTGGTCTTCTTCGGATCATCGAATGGAAGCGGCTCAGCCGTCGCGCTGATGGCGCCGCTCTGGTTGCGGATCTCGAGCCTGGTGCCCTGGACGGCGCAGTCGACGTCGAGCCGGGCAATGCCCATCGATTTCTGGACCAGCGGCGAATACATGGCGCAGGTCACCACGCCGACCCTTTTGCCGTCGCGATAGACCGGTGCGCCCTCGTCGGCCGGCTCCTTGCCTTCGAGCAGCACGCCGAAGATCTTGAAGCGTTCCTTGCCCTTGAGGCGGTAGTGCTCCTCGGCGCCGCGAAACCCTGTCTTGCCGGGGCTGACGGTAAAATCGAGGCCGAGTTCCCACAGCGTGTCGCCGGGGCCTTCGTTCTCGAACGGATATTTCTGCGAATTGTCGTAGGGGTAGAACAGGAGGTAGCTCTCGACGCGCAGCATATCGAGCGTGGTGAACCGGCACGGGATGATGCCGGCGCTCTTGCCCTCGTCGAGGATGGTGTCCCAGATCGTGCCGGCATCCTGGCCACGGCAGAAGATCTCGTAGCCGCGTTCGCCGGTGTAGCCGGTGCGCGAGATCATCACCGGAAAACCGAACAGCCGGGTCTGCATGTGATGGAAATAGGCGAGGTCGCGTATGCCAGGCACATGCTTGGCCAGGTAGTCGACTGATATCGGTCCCTGCAGCGAAAGGTCGTGCAGATTGTCGTCAAAGCGCAGCGAGACATCGCGGCCCATGGCGGCGCGCTGCAACTCCTCTTGGCCGGTGCCCGAACCATGCACAACCATCCAGGCATTCGGACCGGTGCGGTAGAGGATGCAGTCGTCGGTGAACTTGCCGGCCTCGTTGAGCATGCAGGCATAAGCCGACTTGCCGGGATATATTTTCTCGACGTCGCGCGTCGTGGCGAGGTCGATCAGGTGCGAGGCATGCGGCCCGGTGATGTGGACCTTTTTCAGGCCCGACACGTCCATCAGCCCGGCCTTGGTGCGGATGGCGATGTACTCCTCGTCGGCGTCCTTGTCGTAGGTCCAGGCCGTGCCCATCCCGCTCCAGTCTTCGAGCTTCGAACCGAGCGCACGATGGCGATCCGCCAAGGTCGAAAATCTCCAGGATGCGGTCATGGACTTGCTTCTCCTCACAAGATTGCCGGCGTCCGCCGCTCAAGGGCACTGAGGCCATGCGACGGTCCGCGCCATATTGACTCAAAACTCCAAAAGCGCGCAATACTAAGATGCAAAAAGTTTTACTGAGAGGCAAGGAACGCAACTGAACAGGGGACATGCAATGGAAGGGAATCTCAACGCTCTAACGACCATTTTCACGGAGTTCTATTACTGGGTGACCATCGTCATGATGTTCCTGATCCATGTCGGGTTCTGCATGTACGAGGTCGGCGTGTCGCGCCGGCGCAATCATCTGAAAACGCTGATGAAAAACGCGATGGCGATTCCGCTCGTCACGATCACCTTTTATTTTTTCGGATGGTGGATCTATTTCGGCTTCCCCAACGGGCCGGGCATCGCCGGCGGACTTGTCACCGCACCTTTCGCCGAACCATGGAATCCGCTGATGGGCACCCATCTCTCCGGCGTCAATCCCGGCGAGACGGGGGTCACGCCGACCGACGCGGCGTTGTGGCATCGCCTCAACGGCGTGTTCTGGGGCGCCTTTCTGCTGTTCTCCATCACGACGGCGTCGATCATCTCGGGCTCGATCATAGAGCGCGCGCGCTCAGGCGCGTTCTGGATCGTCGCGGTCCTGATCGGCTCGGTCCTGTGGATCCTCGACGCGTCCTGGGGCTGGCATCCGCAAGGCTGGATGGTGAAACTCTGGGGCTATCATGATGCCTATGCATCGGGGGTCGTGCACGCGATCGCGGGCGGAGCGGCGCTCGCTTTTCTCATCGTGCTGGGCCCGCGCATCGGCAAGTTCAGGCCCGACGGCACGGCGCGCGACATCCCGCCCCACAATGTCTGGCTGGTCACGATCGGCCTGTTCCTGATCTTCACCGGCTTTTGGGGCTTCTATGCCGCGTGCAACATTCCGCTGATCAGCCCGGCCACGATTGCCGGCCAGATCACCGGCGAGACCTGGACGGCGACCAATATCTATCTCGCGCCGACCACGCTCTCGGCGGTCACCTTCAACTTCTTGATGTCGCTGTCGGGCGGCATGCTGGCCGGCTACATCGTCTCGAAAGGCGACCCTTTCTGGACATTCTCGATGGGGCTTTGCGGCATCATCTCGGCGTCTGCCGGCAATGACCTCTATCACCCGATCCAGGCGATGCTGATCGGCGCGATCGTCCCGAGCATCTGCTACAAACTGCACTATTTCGTCGAGCGCCGCTTCAAGGTCGACGATGCGGTCGGCGCCGTTGCCGTGCACGGCTATGGCGGCTTCCTCGGCGTCGTGGTGGCGGGATTCATGCTGTGGGGACAGCCGTCCTCGCCCTATGAGGGCTTCGCGCACATCAACCCGCTCGGCAATTTCGCTGGTGCGGTGCTGATGTTCGTGCTCGGCTTCGTCCCCACCTTCGTCGTCTGCAAGATCCTCAACAGCATGAACCTGCTGCGCGTCCCGAAGAAGGTCGAACTCGAGGGCGTCGACTTTGCCCTCAACCATGCGTTCGAGGCGTCGGTCCGCGAACTGGGAACCGCCGAAAAGGCCATGATCAAATAGTCAACCGACAACTAGTCAACCGACAGGGAGAACCGCAATGTCGACCAATGGAATGGAAAGCTGGGCCGTGGACCTCAAGGACGTCGGCGCGATCTACCCTTTCCAGGGTTCTGAAGTGGTGATGGTGATCGTCGGCCTCGTCTTCTGGATCGGGTGGCACGTCCTCCAGACGCGCCAGGAGAACGCTGAGATCGAGGCCGATATGGCGGCGGATCGCACCGGCGAGGAGACCAGAAAGGCGATCGATCGCCATTAGACCGGAATAAGGTCGTCTGGCGCCTCAAATTGCGCCGGACGACTTGTCCAAGATGAAAAAAACTTTCATATGAGTTGAATTCTTGATATGAAGCTGGTAGCACCGAAATCATACCTCACCGCGGGAGCCTGACATGTGCGGAATCGTCGGATTGTTTTTGAAGGACAAGGCGCTCGAGCCCCAGCTCGGCTCGATGCTTTCGCAGATGCTGATCTCGCTCAGCGATCGCGGTCCCGACAGTGCCGGCATCGCCATCTATGGCGCGCCATCCGGCAACGAGGCCAAGATCACCATCCAGTCGGCAAAACCGGAGCAGGATTTCCGCAACCTTGACGCCGAACTCGCCAAGGCGATCGGAGCGCCAGTAAGCATCGCAGTGAAATCGACGCATGCAGTGGTCAGGACCGCGCCTGCCAAGATCGACGAAATGCGCGAGGCGATCCAGGCGCTGCGCCCCGACATCCGCATCATGGGCGCCGGCGAGGTCGTCGAAATCTACAAGGAAGTCGGCTTGCCGGAAACGGTTGTCGATCGCTTCGACGTGCGCAGCATGACCGGCACGCACGGCATCGGCCATACCCGCATGGCGACGGAATCGGCGGTGACGACGATGGGCGCGCATCCGTTCTCGACCGGCGCCGACCAATGCCTGGTGCATAATGGCTCGCTTTCCAATCACAACAATGTCCGCCGCGAGCTGATCCGCGAAGGCATGAAATTCGAGACCGAGAACGACACCGAAGTCGCGGCCGCCTACCTCTCCTCGCAGATGGCGCATGGCAAGAATCTCGGCGAGGCGCTGGAAGGCACGCTGAGCGACCTCGACGGCTTCTTCACCTTCGTCGTCGGCACCAAGAACGGCTTCGGCGTGGTGCGCGATCCGATCGCCTGCAAGCCTGCCGTCATGGCCGAAACCGACCAATATGTCGCCTTCGGCTCGGAGTATCGTGCGCTGACCAAACTGCCCGGCATCGACAATGCGAGGGTCTGGGAACCCGAGCCTGCAACCGTCTATTTCTGGGAGCATTGAGTTCATGCCGGCAATCAACGTCTCCAAGGCACTCGATCAGAGCCATGCATCAGGGGTGTTCGACCTGGCCGAGATGCCGTTGCGCGAGCTTAACCAGGCGCTTCACGATTTGACTCCCGGTTCGAACCAGACCGTCTGGGAAGTGCTCAATCCGAAAGGCAGCCATTCGGTCGCCGTCGGCGTCGACCAGCCGGTCACCGTCGATGTCCGCGGCAGCGTCGGCTATTATTGCGGCGGCATGAACGACGGCAGCGCCATCACGGTGCATGGCTCGGCCGGACCCGGCGTCGGCGAAAACATGATGTCTGGCTCGATAACGGTCAAAGGCGATGCCAGCCAATATGCCGGCGCCACCGGCAGGGGCGGGCTGCTGGTCATCGAGGGCAACGCGTCGTCGCGCTGCGGCATCTCGATGAAGGGCATCGACATCGTCGTCCACGGCAATATCGGCCATATGTCGGCCTTCATGGCGCAGTCCGGCAATCTGGTGGTGCTGGGCGATGCCGGCGATGCGCTCGGCGATTCCATCTACGAGGCGCGGCTGTTCGTGCGCGGCAAGGTCGGCAGCCTCGGCGCCGACTGCATCGCCAAGGAGATGCGGCCCGAGCATCTGGCATTGCTGCAGGACCTGCTCGACCGCGCCGGGGTGACCGGCGTCAAGGCGGCGGAGTTCACGCGTTACGGCTCGGCGCGCACCCTCTACAATTTCAACATCGACAACGCCGACGCGTATTGAGGCTCAATGACCTATCGCAACCCGCCGACGACGCCGCGCAAATCCGCGACCTTCGACGACTACACGCTTTCCGAGATCCGTCGCGCCGCTGCGACCGGCATCTATGATATCCGCGGCGCCGGCGCCAAGCGCAGGCTGCCGCATTTCGACGACCTGCTTGTCCTCGGCGCCTCGATCTCGCGCTATCCGCTCGAAGGCTATCGCGAGCGCTGCGACACCAGTGTCGTGTTGGGATCGCGCCATGCGAAAAAGCCGATCGAGCTGAAAATCCCGATCACCATTGCCGGAATGAGTTTTGGCTCGCTGTCCGGCCCGGCCAAGGAAGCGCTCGGCCGCGGCGCGACGCTGTCCGGCACCTCGACGACGACCGGCGACGGCGGCATGACCGAGGAAGAGCGCGGCCATTCCAAGACGCTGGTCTACCAGTACCTGCCGTCGCGCTACGGCATGAACCCGCGCGACTTGCGCCGGGCGGATGCGATCGAGATCGTCGTCGGCCAGGGTGCCAAGCCCGGTGGCGGCGGCATGCTGCTTGGCCAGAAGATCTCCGACCGTGTCGCCGACATGCGCACGCTGCCCAAGGGTATCGACCAGCGCTCAGCCTCACGCCATCCCGACTGGACCGGGCCCGACGATCTCGAAATCAAGATCCTGGAACTGCGCGAAATCACCGACTGGGAAAAGCCGATCTACGTCAAGGTCGGCGGCGCGCGGCCCTATTACGATACAGCCCTTGCGGTGAAATCAGGCGCCGATGTCGTCGTGATCGACGGCATGCAGGGCGGCACCGCCGCAACCCAGGAAGTGTTCATCGAGAATGTCGGCCAGCCGACGCTTGCCTGCATCCGGCCGGCGGTGCAGGCACTGCAGGATCTCGGCATGCATCGCAAGGTGCAGCTGATCATCTCCGGCGGCATCCGCAACGGCGCCGATGTCGCCAAGGCGCTGGCGCTCGGCGTCGACGCGGTGTCGATCGGCACCGCCGCACTTGTCGCGCTCGGCGACAACGATCCGCGCTGGGAGGCGGAGTACAACGAGCTCGGCACCACCGCCGGCGCCTATGACGACTGGCACGAGGGCCGCGATCCGGCCGGCATCACCACGCAGGACCCCGAGCTGATGAAACGGCTCGATCCGATAGCGGCCGGGCGACGGCTGGCCAATTATCTCAAGGTGATGACGCTGGAGGCGCAGACCATCGCCCGCGCCTGCGGCAAGAACAGCCTGCACAATCTCGAGCCCGAGGATCTCGTCGCGCTGACGATCGAAGCCGCCGCCATGGCCGGTGTGCCGCTGGCCGGCACCAACTGGATACCGGGGAAGAACGGCTTCTGATACCAGACTACCAAATACCAATAAGCGAGGAACTATAATGGGGAACGATCTCGCCGCCTTCGCCAAAGGGAACGGCGTCAAATATTTCATGATTTCCTACACCGACCTGTTCGGTGGACAGCGCGCCAAGCTGGTGCCGGCGCAGGCCATCGCCGACATGCAGAAGGACGGCGCCGGCTTTGCCGGCTTTGCCACCTGGCTCGACCTGACGCCGGCGCATCCAGACATGCTGGCGGTGCCGGATCCGGATTCGGTCATCCAGCTGCCGTGGAAGCCGGAAGTCGCCTGGATTGCCGCCAATTGCATGATGGACGAAAAAACGGTCGCCCAGGCGCCGCGCAACACGCTGAAGCGGCTGATTGACGAGGCGGCGGGCGACGGCATGCATGTCAAGACCGGCGTCGAGGCCGAGTTCTTCCTGATCTCGCCGGACGGCAAGACGATTTCCGACGAATACGACACGGCGTCAAAGCCCTGCTACGACCAGCAAGCGGTGATGCGGCGCTATGATGTCATCGCCGAGATCTGCGACCACATGCTGGCGCTCGGCTGGGGCGCCTACCAGAACGACCACGAGGACGCCAACGGCCAGTTCGAGATGAACTGGGCCTTCGACGATGCGCTGGCGACCGCCGACAAGCATTCCTTCTTCAAGTTCATGGTGAGGTCCATTGCAGAAAAGCACGGCCTGCGCGCCACCTTCATGCCAAAACCATTCCCCGGCCTGACCGGCAATGGCTGCCACGCCCATATCTCGGTGTGGGACAAGGACGGCAAGACCAATGTCTTTGCCGACAACGCCATGGAGCTCGGCCTGTCGGCGAAGGGCAGGAATTTTCTCGGCGGCATCATGAAGCATGCCTCGGCACTTGCCGCGATCACCAACCCGACCGTCAATTCCTACAAGCGCATCAATGCGCCGCGCACCATTTCGGGCGCCACCTGGGCGCCGAACTCGGTGACCTGGACCGGCAACAACCGCACCCACATGGTGCGCGTGCCCGGCCCGGGACGCTTCGAGCTGCGCCTGCCCGACGGCGCGGCAAACCCTTATCTGCTGCAGGCGGTCATCATCGCCGCCGGCCTCGACGGCATCCGCTCGAAGGCCGATCCCGGCAAGCGCTACGACATCGACATGTACCAGTTCGGGCATACGGTGGAGGGCGCGCCGAAGCTGCCGCTCAACCTGCTCGATGCATTGCGCGAGTTCGACAACGACAAATCGCTCAAGGCGGCGCTGGGTGAGGAATTCTCGTCGGCTTATCTAAAGCTGAAGCATCAGGAATGGAATTCCTATGCTTCCCACTTCACCCAGTGGGAGCGCGACCACACGCTGGATATCTAGAGCATCGGACCGAAAAGTGTGAAGCGGTTTTCGGACGATTCCGATGCGTCAAGAATGGTCCTGCGCGGCGCGAGCGACCTCGGAATAGAACCATGAAATACTCGATCTTCTCCCTCGCCCGTGCGGCATTTTCCGGCCACAAAAATTGGCAGCGCACCTGGCGCGACGCCAGCCCGAAGGACCGCTACGACGTGGTGATCATCGGTGGCGGCGGCCACGGCCTGGCGACGGCATGGTTCCTCGCCAGCGAATACGGCATCAGGAATGTCGCCGTGCTCGAAAAGGGCTGGATCGGCTCCGGCAATGCCGGCCGCAACACCACCATCATTCGCTCCAATTACGGGCTGCCCGGCAATACCGGCTTCTACGAGCTGTCGATGAAGCTGTGGGAGCGGATGGAGCAGGACCTCAACTACAACACGATGGTCAGCCAGCGCGGCGTCATCAACCTTTACCATTCCGATGCGCAGCGCGACGCCTATGCGCGGCGCGGCAACACGATGCGCATCAACGGCATCGATGCCGAACTGCTCGACCTTGCCGCGGTCAAGAAGATGATGCCGTTCCTGAACTTCGACAATGCCCGCTTTCCCGTGCAAGGCGGCCTGCTGCAGCGGCGCGGCGGCACAGCACGCCACGACGCCGTGGTCTGGGGCTACGCCCATGCGGCGAGCGCGCTCGGCGTCGACATCATCCAGAACTGCGAGGTGACCGGCTTTGGGCGCGACGCCAACGGCAAGGTGACCGGCGTCGAGACATCGCGCGGCACAATCGGCGCCGGCAAGGTCGGCATGGCCGTCGCCGGCAGTTCGTCGCGCGTCGCGGCGATGGCTGGCCTGCGGCTGCCGATCGAGAGCCATGTGCTGCAGGCCTTCGTTTCCGAGGCGATCAAGCCGCTGATCCCCAATGTCATGACCTTCGGCGCCGGCCATTTCTATGTTAGCCAGTCGGACAAGGGCGGGCTGGTCTTCGGCGGCGATATAGACGGCTACAATTCCTATGCCCAGCGCGGCAACATGCCTGTGATGGAAGACGTCTGCGAGGGCGGCATGGCGCTGATGCCGATGATCGGTCGCGTGCGCCTGTTGCGCCAATGGGGCGGCATCATGGACATGTCGATGGACGGCTCGCCGATCATCGACAAGACGCCGGTGGACGGGCTCTATCTCAATGCCGGCTGGTGCTATGGCGGCTTCAAGGCGACGCCCGGCTCCGGCCTTGTCTTTGCCCATCTTCTGGCCCGCGACGAACTGCACAAGGAGGCGGCGCGCTTCCGCCTCGACCGGTTCCGGCGGGGCGCTGTCATCGATGAAAAGGGCGTCGGCGCCCAACCGAACCTGCACTGAGGACGGCCCGAAAAGCATGCGTATTGTCTGTCCCTTCTGCGGCGAACGCGAACTCGGCGAGTTCACCTATCTCGGCGACGCCAAGCCGCTGCGGCCGGCAGCCGGTGGCTCGGAAGACGAAGTGTTCGACTACGTCTATCTGCGCGACAACATTGCCGGCGAGACGAGCGAACATTGGTACCATGGCGGCGGCTGCCGGGCCTGGCTGAAGATCACCCGCAACACGCTGACACACGAGATTTCCTCGGTCGAGCCGGCGGCGGGCGTGGGTGCAAGGCAGGCAAAATGAGTATTCTTAGCCAACTCAGCGCCGCCCCTCATCCGCCTGCCGGCACCTTCTCCCCGTATAGTGACGGGGAGAAGGGAGATGGCCGCAACCTCGGCGCCCTTCCTGCTACGCTGGAGATTGGCGAAACCCTCAGTGAAGGCGTCCTTCTCCCCGTCACTATACGGGGAGAAGTGCCCGGCAGGGCGATGAGGGGCAGCGCGACGCTCGTGCATGGGGGCCGGGCATCGTGATTTCCAGCCAACCCAATCGTCTGCCATCCGGCGGTCTCATCGACCGCTCGTTGCTGCTGAACTTTCGCTTCGACGGCAAAACCTTTGCCGGCTTCCAGGGCGACACGCTGGCCTCGGCGCTGATCGCCAATGGCGTCAAGCTGGTCGGCCGCTCGTTCAAGTACCACCGGCCGCGCGGCATCCTGACCGCGGGCTCGGAAGAACCCAACGCACTTGTCGAGCTGCGCAACGGAGCCCGGCGTGAGCCCAACACCAAGGCGACCACCGCCGAACTTTATGACGGTCTGGAAGCCGCCAGCCAGAACCGCTGGCCGTCGCTGCGCCACGATCTGATGGCGGTCAACCAGCTGTTCTCACCGATCTTCGTCGCCGGCTTCTACTACAAGACCTTCATGTGGCCGGCAAAATTCTGGGAAGCAGTCTACGAGCCGGCGATCCGCCGCGCCGCTGGTCTCGGCCGCGCCGCGGGCGTTGCCGATCCTGATCATTACGACAAGACGTGGGCGCATTGCGACGTGCTGATCGCCGGCTCCGGCCCAGCCGGGCTGGCGGCAGCACTTGCCGCCGGCCGATCCGGTGCCCGCGTCATCCTGTGCGAGGAAGATTTTGCGCTTGGCGGCCGCCTGCTTGCCGACGGCGGCACGATCGACGGGGTGCCCGCAGCCGAATGGATTTCGCGCACGCTGGCAGAACTCGCCTCACTGCCCGATGTCCGCATCATGAACCGCACGACACTGTTCGGCGTCTATGATGGCGGCACCTATGGCGCCATCGAGCGGGTCAACGATCATCTGCCCTCGCCGCCGGAGCATCAGGTGCGCCAGCGGCTGTGGCGGATCGTGGCAAAGCGCTCGATTGTTGCCGCCGGCGCCATCGAACGGCCGATCGTCTTTGCCGGCAACGACACGCCCGGCGTGATGATGGCTTCGGCAATGCGGAGCTATATCGCGCGCTATGCGGCAACCCCGGCGAAGCGGATTGCGCTGTTCACCAACAATGAGGATGGCTGGCGCACAGTCGAGGCGGCACTCGGCGCCGGATTGCAGATCGCTGCCGTCGTCGATGCGCGTCCGGACGTATCGGCCGCGCATCGCGCGCTTGCCGCCAAAACCGGCTTTGCCGTTTTGAACGGTTTCCTCAGCGGGGTGGACGGCGGCAAGGACGGTGTCAGGAAAATCTCGGTGGCGCTCGCGGGCGGCGCACGCGCCGAGGTCGAAGCCGACGGGCTTGCCGTTTCCGGCGGCTGGAACCCGGCGGTCGGGCTGACCTCATGCCATCGCGGCCGGCCGCGATGGCATGACGATATATCGGCCTTCGTGCCGAACGGCGCGCCTCCCGACATGGTGGCCGCCGGTGCCGCCAACGGCGCTTTTGGGCTCGGCGCCTGCCTGCGCCAGGGGTTTGCCGCCGGTACGGCAGCGGCTGAGAGCGCCGGGCACAGCGGCAGTGCCGGCACGCCGCCAGTCGCCGACGACGAAGCTTTTTCGCTGACCCCGCTCTGGCATGTTGCCGGCAAAGGAAAAGCCTTTGTCGACTACCAGCACGACGTCACCGCTCCCGACATCGAACTGGCTCAGCGCGAAGGCTTTGAATCGGTCGAGCATCTGAAGCGCTATACGACGCTCGGCATGGCCACCGACCAGGGCAAGACCTCGAATGTCGCCGGCCTCGCCATCATGGCGGCGCTATCAGGCAAATCCATTCCCGAGACCGGCACGACGATCTACCGGCCGCCCTATGTGCCGGTCGCCATCGGCGCCTTTGCCGGCCATCATCGCGACGAAAACTTCCACGCGACAAGGCTGACGCCGTCGCATCACTGGGCAGTTGAACAGGGCGCTGTGTTCGTCGACACCGGCCTGTGGAAGCGGGCGCAATGGTATCCGCGCACCGGCGAGAAGGACTGGCTGGAAACGGTCATCCGCGAGGTCAAGGCGGTGCGCTCCGGCGTCGGTTTTTGCGACGTCTCGACGCTCGGCAAGATCGACGTGCACGGACCGGATGCCGGCGCCTTCCTCGACCGCGTCTACATCAACACCTTCTCCAATCTTGCTGTGGGAAAAGCCCGCTATGGGCTGATGCTGCGCGAGGACGGCATGGTCTATGACGACGGCACCACGTCGCGGCTGGCCGAGGATCACTATTTCCTGACCACCACGACCGCCAAGGCGGGGCCGGTGATGCAGCATCTCGAATTCTGCCGGCAGGTGCTGTTTCCAGAACTCGACGTGCAACTCACGTCAGTCTCCGACCAGTGGGCGCAATGCTCGATCGCCGGGCCGAAGACCCGGGACCTGCTTCGCGAAATCGTCGATCCGGCCGAGGACCTTTCGAACGAGGGTTTTCCATTCATGGGAGCGCGGGAGGTATCCCTTCGCGGCGGCATCAGGGCGCGGCTGTTCCGCATTTCGTTCTCCGGCGAGATGGCGTTCGAGATCTCCGTTCCGGCCCGCTACGGCGACGCGCTGGTGCGCAACCTGATGATAGCCGGCAAACAATACGGCGTTACGCCCTATGGCACCGAGGCGCTCGGCGTCATGCGCATCGAAAAGGGCCATGTCGCCGGGCCCGAGTTGAACGGCACGACGACGGCGGTCGATCTCGGCTTGGGCAAGATGATGTCGACCAAGAAGGATTTTGTCGGCCGCGTCATGGCCGGACGCGAGGCGCTGGTCGCACCGGATCGGCAGGTCGTGGTCGGCATCAAGCCGACGGACAGAGCGCGCCGCCTGCGCTCCGGCGCGCATGTCATCCCGAAGGCCGAGATACCGGGTCCCGACAACGATCAGGGCTATGTCACCTCGGTCTGTTTCTCGCCGACGCTTGACCAGTGGATCGGGCTCGCGCTTGTCGAGCGCGGCCGCGAGCGCATCGGCGAGATCGTCCATGCGCACGATCCGCTGCGAGGTGAAGACTATGACGTCGAGCTGTGCAATCCCGTCTTCTACGATCCGGATGGAGGGCGCCAGCGTGGCTGAAATTTCGTGGATTTCTCGCAGTCCGCTGGAGCATGCGCTTGTCGTCGGCGCCCATGGCGCGCGCGACGTCGCGCCGGGCATTTCGCTCACCGAGATTCGCAATTTCGACCTGATCCAGATCATGGCGCGGCGCGGCAAAGGGGCGGAACTGGCAAACGCCGCCAAGGTCCGTTTCGGCATGGCGGCTCCGGATCTGCCGAAGGCCGTCAGCGCTTCGGACGTGACGCTCATCTGGTCGGGACCGGATCAGTTCCTCGTCCTGTCCAAGAGCGGCAAACACACGATCGACATTTTGAGCCAGGCGTTCTCGCAGTCCGCCTCGCTGTCGGACCAGTCGCATGCGCGCGCCCTGATCAGCGTCTCGGGAGCCAAGGCGCGCGCCATGCTGGCGAAATTGTCGTCGATTGACCTGCACCCGACGGCGTTTCCGATCGACGCCGCTGCCGCCACATCGATCGACCACACCGGCGTCAATCTCTGGCGTGGCGATGACCGGCCGGACGGGCAGCCGATGTTCAACCTTCTGGTGTTTGCAAGTTTCGCCGAAAGCCTGTGGCACACGATGCTCGACGCAGCCGCCGAGTATGGCGTCGACATCGGGTATTCAGGGGAGTTGGGGTAGCGGTTGCCTCTTCCCTTCTCCCCTTGTGGGAGAAGGTGGATTGGCGCGCAGCGCCAAGACGGTTGAGGGGTGTTGGACGGAGTGCGGCCGATGCCAAGCTGGAGCACCCCTCATCCGACCGAGCTTCGCTCGGCCACCTTCTCCCACAAGGGGAGAAGGGGGAGCCCCACCACCTTCGCCTTGCCAAACCGACAAGCACTGCTATTCTTGCTGCGAAAATAATTTTACGCACAGGCAAACTTGTTTCTTGAGACCCGGGTCGAGATGAGCCAGTCGCCCTACCCCGCCGTCGCCGCCGGACCGCCACGACCGAGCCTGATCCTGCGGCCCGGCCAGATGGCGCTGCCCGCCGGCATGGAGCGCTATTCCGTCCACGGCAATGGTGCGGTGCTCATCGACGTCGAGGCCGGCGATACCATCAGCGTACGCAACGTCGAAGGCGGCCAGGCTTGCGAGTTGCTGGCTTGGGACAAGAGCGGCGTGCCTGATGCCGGCATTTTCGGCGAGAAATCGAACAGCAATGCCGCCGGCATCAAGGCGCTGCTGGCCGATGGCGACGACAGCCTCGCTTCGTTGCGCCGAGGGCTCGAGCGACGCCAGGTGCAGCTCGATCAGGCAAAGGCGGTTCGTGTCTTCGGCAGCGCCACCCCTGCCGGCACCGAACAGGGTTTTGCCGTCGCTCGCGACGGCTCGATGCTGATCGCCGCCCCGGGCGGGCCGATGCCGGTCGACGGCCACGACACGGCGACGCCGCTCAACGTCATCGTTCGCCGCGCCACGATCCGTCCGGCGGCGAAGTCCAGGCTTGGCGACCCGCTGGCCGACCCGGTGCTCGATTTGCGCGTCCATTCGGCGACCGCGGAAGCCTACTTCGTCAAGGCGGGTGACTATCTGCAGATCATCGATGTCGACGGGCGCCAATGCACCGACTTCCAGTGCTTTTCGGCGCGCAAGCTCGACAAGGGGCGCGACCATCCGCTCGACGTGACGACGACCCGCACGCTGATGGGTTCGAGCTATCCGATGCCAGGCCTGCATTCGAAATATTACGACCAGGACATGGAGCCGCTGGTCGAGGTGGTGCAGGACACCTGCGGCCGGCACGATGCGTTCGCGCTCGCTTGCGCCGCCAAATATTACGACGACATCGGCTATCCCGGTCACCCCAACTGCTCGGAGAACTTCAACCACGCGCTCGCCGACAAGGGTGTAACTCCTCGCGCGGGCTGGATGGCGATCAATTTCTTCTTCAACACGGCGATCGACGCGCATGGCGTCATGGTGTCGGACGAGCCATGGTCGCGGCCGGGCGACTATGTGCTGCTGCGGGCACTTACCGACATCGTTTGCGTGTCGTCCGCCTGTCCCGACGACACGACGCCGGCCAATGGCTGGAACCTGACCGACATCCATGTGCGGACCTATTCCGGTAAGCATAAATTCTCGCGAGCGATCGCCAGACGCATGACGCCCGATTCGGAACCGAAAATGACCCGCGAGACATCATTTCATTCGAGCTTTGCCAAGCACACCCGCAACTTCGTCGAGTACAGGGGTTATTGGCTGGCCAATTCCTTCGCAAAAGAGGGCCCTATCGACGAATACTGGGCGTGCCGGCAGGCCGCCGTCATCATGGACCTTTCGCCGCTGCGCAAGTTCGAGGTCACCGGCCCGGATTCGGAAGCGCTACTGCAATACACGCTGACCCGTGACGTGAAAAAACTCGGCGTCGGCCAGGTCGTCTATTCCGCCATGTGCTACGAGCATGGCGGCATGATCGACGACGGCACGCTGCTCAGGCTCGGCAAGGACAATTTCCGCTGGGTCGGCGGCGACGATCTTTCCGGCGAATGGCTGCGCGACACCGCGACGCGCCTCGGCCTCAACGTGCTGGTGCGCTCGTCGACCGACCAAATGCACAATGTCGCCGTACAGGGACCGAAGAGCCGCGACATCCTGAAGGAGATCATCTGGACCTCGCCGCTGCAGCCGTCGATCGAGGAGCTCGAATGGTTCCGATTCGCCGTCGCCCGCATCGGCGGCGGCAACGGCATTCCAATCGTCGTCTCGCGCACCGGCTACACCGGCGAACTCGGCTACGAGATCTGGTGCCACCCGCGCGACGCCGAAAAGGTGTTCGACGCCATCTGGGCGGCCGGCCAGCCGCATGGCTTGAAGCCGATGGGGCTGCAGGCGCTCGACATGGTGCGCATCGAGGCCGGGCTGATCTTTGCTGCTCACGAATTTTCCGACCAGACCGATCCGTTCGAGGCCGGCATCGGCTTCACCGTGCCGCTGAAGAGCAAGACCGACGATTTCATTGGCCGCGAGGCGTTGATCCGGCGCAAGGAAAACCCGCAGAGGAAACTGGTCGGCCTCGACATCGACGCCAATGTCGCGGTCGGGCATGGCGATTGCGTCCATGTCGGCCGCGCCCAGATCGGCGAGGTCACGTCCGCCATGCGCTCGCCGCTGCTCAACAAGACCATCGCGCTGGCCAGGCTTGACGTCACCCATGCTGCGATCGGCACCGCGGTCGAGATCGGCAAGCTCGACGGCCACAGCAAGCGGCTGCCGGCACGCGTCGTGACTTTTGCCCATTACGACCCGCAGAAGACCAGGCCGCGGTCCTGATCTTGCCTTCTCCCCTTGTGGGAGAAGGTGGATCGGCGCGTAGCGCCAAGACGGAAGAGGGGTGTTGGCCGGAGTGCCGTCCGTGCCAAGCTGGAACACCCCTCATCCGACCTCGCTTCGCGAGGCCACCTTCTCCCACAAGGGGAGAAGGGAGAGCCGCGTTTTCAATCGATCTTGATGAACACGCCCTTGGTGTTGAGATACTCGTCGAGGTGCTCGGCACCGCCCTCGCGGCCGTAGCCGCTCATCTTGTAGCCGCCGAAGGGCACGGCCGGATCGATGGCGTGATAGGTGTTCACCCAGACTGAGCCGGCGCGGATTTTTCGCGACAGCTGGTGGGCGGTGGCGACATTGCGGGTGAAGACCCCGGCGGCAAGACCGTAGGGCGTGTTGTTGGCACGCTCGACCGCCTCATCGAGCGTATCGAACGGCAGCGCCGAAATCACCGGCCCGAAGATCTCCTCGCGCGCGATCCTCATGTCGTCCGAGACATCGGCAAAGACGGTCGGCGCGACGAAATTGCCGGCGGCCAGCGCACCTTCCATGAGGCGTTGACCGCCGGTGACGAGGGTCGCGCCCTCCGCCGCGCCGGCCTCGAGATACGAGGCGACCCGTTGCAGCTGCTTTTCGGAGACGAGTGGGCCGATCTCGGTCGCCGGATCGATGCCGTCGCCGATCCTGAGACCCTTGGCATAGGTCGCCAGCCGCTCGACGAATTCATCATGGATGGAGCATTCGACGAACAGGCGCGAGCCGGCGATGCAGATCTGGCCGGAATTGGCGAACACCGACATCGCCGCCACCGGCACCGCCTTGTCGAGATCGGCGTCGGCGCAGACGATGACCGGCGACTTGCCGCCAAGCTCCAGCGAGACGCGCTTGAGGTTGCCGGCCGAGGCGCGGACGATCGACTGGCCGGTTGCCGTCGAGCCGGTGAAGACGATCTTGTCGACGCCCATATGCTCGGCAAGGGCGGCGCCTGCCTCGGCGCCGGTGCCGGTCACGATGTTGACGACGCCTGGCGGAACGCCGGCCTCGTTCATGATGTCGGCGATCAGAAGCGGCGTCAGCGGCGCCTCTTCCGACGGTTTCAGCACCACGGTGCAGCCGGTCGCCAGCGCCGGTCCGATCTTCCAGATCGAAGCGGCCGTCGGGGCGTTCCACGGGATGATGGCGCCGACGACGCCGACCGGCTCCTTGCGCGTAAAGGAGACGATTTCGCCCGGCAGCGAGTTCTCGATCGTCTCGCCGTGCAGGGAGGTCGCCATGCCGGCATAATAGCGCAGCATGCCGATAACACGATTGCGGTTGGCCAGGGTGCGCACGATCGGCATGCCCATGTCGGTGGTGTCCGAGCGGCTGATCTCCTCCCAGTGCTTTTCGAAGAGATCGGCGATCCTGAGCAGCAGCACCTGCCGCTCATAGGGTTTGTACCGGCTCCACGGCCCGTCGAAGGCCCTGCGCGCTGCGGCCACCGCCAGCTCAACATCCTGGCGGTCGCCGCGCGGCACCGTGGCAATGACCGCGCCGGTGGCCGGATTGCGGGTCTCCATGATCCTGCCAGAGCGGGCGTCGACCCAGGCGCCATCGACGAACATTTTGCGGTGGCGTCCGTCGATCGGCCGGCGCAGCGCCACCGGTGCCTGAGCTATGGTCATGACGTCCTCCTCCGGCGCGCGGTAGCCTCACTTGAGATTAATTATCGATCTCGGCGCCGCCCCTCATCGCCCTGCCGGGCCCTTCTCCCCGTATAGTGACGGGGAGAAGGGGCTGGCCGCACGCTCGGCGCTTTTTTGCAGCGCTGGAGATTGGCGAAATCCTTTGCGCAGGCGTCCTTCTCCCCGTCACTATACGGGGAGAAGATGGCGGCAGCCAGATGAGGGGCGGCGCCAACCTGCGCGATTGCCTCGACCGCTATTCGGCCGCCAGGGGCAGTTGCGGCTGGTCATCGTTTTCCGCCAGTTTCGGCTCGGCGGCCGGCGCCGCGTCCTCGACCTTCTTGCGCTCCCGGCCGAAGAACAAGGCATAGCCTGCCGGAAGGACGAGGATGGTCAGCACCGTGGCAACGAGGATGCCGCCCATCATGGCATAGGCGAGCGGCCCCCAGAAGACGCCGCGCGAGATCGGGATCAGCGCCAGGACCGCCGTCAGCGCCGTCAGCATGATCGGCCGGAAACGGCGGACTGCCGAGCCGATGATGGCCTCCGAGCGTTCCATGCCGGCTGCGATGTCCTGGTCGATCTGGTCGACCAGGATGATCGAGTTGCGCATGATGATGCCAAGCAGCGCGATGACGCCGAGAATGGCGACGAAGCCGAACGGCGCGCCACTGATCAAAAGTGCCGCCGCAGCACCGATGATGCCGAGCGGACCAGTCGCCAGCACCAGCATCGCCTTGCCGAAATGCTGCAGCTGGATCATCAGCAGCACGACGATGACGGCCAGCATGATTGGAGCTTTCGCAGCAATCGAGGCCTGGCTTTCGGCCGAATCCTCGGCGCCGCCCTGGATCTCGATGTTGTAGCCAGGCGCCAGACCGTCCCGCAGGCCCTGCATCTCGCTGTACATCTTCATGACGACATCGTTCGACTGCACGCCGTCCGGCAGCGTGGCGCGCACGCTGATGGTCGGCAGACGGTCGCGGCGCCATTCGACACCTTGCTCCAGCACCGGGACGACCTTGGCGACCTGCGACAGCGGCACGAAGCCACCGAAATCCGTCGGGACAGAGATCGAGTCGACCGCCGACAGCAGGTGGCGGCTTGCCTTCGGCTCGCGAGCGACGATCGAAACCGTCTCCTCGCCATCACGGAAATCATCGAGCGGCGCTCCCGACATGGTCGCCTGCAGCATCTGGCGGATGCGCTGCGAGGTGACGCCGAGCGCACGGGCGCGATCCTGGTCGATCACCAGCTTCATCTCCGGCACCGGCTCGAGCCAGTCGTCGTGGACGGCGCCGAGCAGCGGATTTGCCTGGAACTTCGCCTTCACCTCGTCGGCGATGCGGCGCACCTCCTGGCGATCCGGGCCCATGACGCGCATCTGCACCGGCCAGCCGGTGGG
This sequence comes from Mesorhizobium sp. WSM4829, assembly GCF_055811475.1. Taxonomy (NCBI): domain Bacteria; kingdom Pseudomonadati; phylum Pseudomonadota; class Alphaproteobacteria; order Hyphomicrobiales; family Phyllobacteriaceae; genus Mesorhizobium; species Mesorhizobium sp. WSM4829. Next base: position 296,101 of record NZ_JBVVQJ010000002.1, read on the forward strand.
CGGCCCGAGGAACAGGCGGTCGACCTTGGCACGGACCGACGGGAAATCCTCGGCCAGAATGGTGCGCAGCTTGACGATCAGCCGTTCGCGGGCCGGTTCGTCATTGGCCATCACCAGAAGCTGGGCAAAATTCGGATTGCGGAGCTGCTGGTCGAGCGGCAGGAAGAAACGCGGAGCGCCCTCGCCGATATAGGTGGCGATGAAGCGCTTGTCCTTGTCGTCCATCATCCTGGTTTCGAGCGCCTTGGCCTGCGTCTCGACTTCCTTGATGCTGGTGCCTTCCGGCAGCCAGAGGTCGACAAGGATTTCCGGACGCGACGACTGCGGGAAGAAATTCTGCGGGATGAACTGGAACGCCCACAGGCTGGTGACGAAGGTCACCAGCGTCATGACCAGCACGATGATGCGGTGGCGCACGGACCAGCTGACGGTGGCGCGAAGCCGGCGATAAAAGCGCGTGTCGAAGACATCATGATGGCTGCCGGCGTGTTTTCGCTGCTTGAGGATCATATGACCAAGCCACGGCGTGAAATAGACCGCCACGAACCAGGAGACGACCAGCGCGATGCCGACGACGTAGAACAGCGTGCGCACATATTCGCCGGCCGTCGAAGCCGCGAAGCCGACCGGGATGAAGCCGGCGGTGGTGATCAGCGTGCCGGTCAGCATCGGGAAGGCCGTCGAGGTGTAAGCGAAGCTCGCCGCCTCGATCTTGACCATTCCTTCCTCGAGCTTGCGTTCCATCATTTCGACGACGATCATCGCGTCGTCGACAAGCAGGCCGAGCGCGATAATCAGCGCGCCAAGCGAAATGCGCTGCAGATCGATGCCGATCTCGTACATGATGGCGAAGGTGGCGGCCAGAACGAGCGGAATGGTGATTGCGATCACCAGACCCGAACGCCAGCCGATCGTCAGGAACGAAACGACAAGCACGATCAGCAGCGCCTCGCCGAGCGCCGTCATGAACTCGCTTACCGCGTCCCGCACGACTTCCGGCTGGTCGGCGATCTGATCGACTGAAACGCCGTAAGGCAAGGCCTCTTCGAAGCGGTGATAGGTCGCCTCGACCTCCTTGCCGACATCGGTGACGTTGAAGCCCTTGGCCATGACGACGCCGACCTGGACGCTGTCCTGGCCGTTGAAGCGGTATTTGCGCTGATAGGGATCCTCGAGACCTGTGGTCACGGTTGCGATGTCGCCGAGGCGCGTCACCTGATTGCCGGCGCGCAGGCGAAGTTCGCGGATGTCGGCTGCCTCCGTCACGCTGCCCTCGACCGAGATGCGCACAGAGCGCTGGCCGGTGTCGACCGAGCCTGCCGGATCGACATTGTTCTGGCCCTTGATCGCGTTCTGCAGATCGGTGAGTGTCAGGCCGCGCTCGGCAAGCACCTTGGACGAAACGTCGATATAGAGTTTTTCCGGCTGGTCGCCGATGATCACGGCCTTCTCGACGCCGGGCGTGGTCAGCAGCATGTCACGCGCCTGGATGGCCAATTTCTTCAGCTCGGGATAGCTGTAGCCATCGCCGCTGATCGAATGCAGGGTGATGAAAGTGTCGCCGAATTCGTCGTTGAAGTAAGGCCCAAGCAGCCCCTGGGGCAGCTCATTGGCGATATCGCCCACCTTCTTGCGGACCTGGTAAAAGGCATCCGCGACCTGGGTCGGATTGGTGTCGCCTTCCACCTGCAAGGTGATGATGGCGCTGCCGGCGCGCGTATAGGAACGGACGAAATCGAGATGCGGCGTTTCCTGCAGCTTGCGCTCTATCTTGTTGACGACCTGGTCCTCCATCTCCTGGATCGAGGCACCGGGCCAGACCGCCTGGACGACCATGACGCGGAAGGTGAAATCCGGATCTTCCTTCTGGCCCATGCGCATCAGGCCGAGCGCACCGGCAACGATGATCAGGCCGAACAGGAACCGCGCAATGCTCGGGTGCCCGATCGCCCAGCGCGAAAGATTGAAGGGCCGTTTTTTATTGGTGTCGGTGGTGTCGGTGGTCATAGCGCCAGTCCATCTGTCTGATCGTCAGCGCACGCACATGGCATGCCCACGGAGCTTCTAGTGCTGGCTTCCGGGCGGCGAGGCTTTCCGAGCGGAGAGACACTCATCGCGGTGGGGCGCCAGGATCGATGTCGGGGGGTACATCGACCTGACGTCTCGACAATCGGGCGCCTGCCGCCCGGAAACCGTGAACCGCTTGACCTCGCGGCTTGCGCCGATGCGAGGAAAAGCCGTTTTCTGCCTGGCCGTCAGCGCACGCGCTTGACGGCGTCGCCATCATCGTCCGCCGATGCGGACTGTTGCACCGCATCGCCGGCCAGCTTGACTTTCAGATTTTCGGTCATGAATTGCGTGCCCGCCGCAACGACGACATCGCCGGGTTTCAATCCTTCGGCAACATGCACGCCGTCGGCGGTGAACTCGGCGACCTTGATCGGACGCGCATGGACGGTCTCGCCGTTGCGGTCCACGGTCCAGACGATCTGCTGGCCGTCCTTTTGCGCCAGCGCGCTCAACGGGATCGATACGCTTTGCAGGCTGTTGTTGGCGGCCGAAGCCTCGATATTCGCGGTCATGCCGAGAAGCACGCGCGGATCGCTGGGCAGGCTGACGCGAACGGCAAAGGTACGCGACTGCTGATCGGCGCTGCCGGCGACTTCACGGACCTTGCCGTCGAGCGTCAGCGCTTCGTCGGACCAGAAGCTTGCCTTGACGTCCTTGCCCGGCTTGAACTGGGCGATATCCGTTTCCGGCACGGCGATCAGCACTTCCTTTTCGCCATCGACGGCAACGGTCACAACCGGCGTGCCGGAGCCGACCACCTGACCGACATCGGCGGTGACTGACGTGACGATGCCATTCCTGTCCGCCTTGAGGTCGGTGTAGAGAACCTGGTTCTTCGCCTGGTCAAGCGCTGAACGGGCGGAATTGCGGGTGGCGACCGCCTGATCATAGCTGAGCGTCGCCTGTTCGAGCTGCGATTTCGAGGAGAACTTCTTGGCAAACAGCTGTTCGGCACGACGGCGGGCAAGGCCCGTTGTCTCGACCTGCCGCTCGGCGGCCTCGAGGCTGGCCTCGGCGCTGTTGACCGAAAGGTCGTAGTCGGCGGGATCGATGCGGGCCAGAACGTCGCCCGGCTTGACGCGCTGGCCGATGTCGACCAGGCGCTCGGTGATCTTGCCGTTGATGCGGAAGCCGAGATTCATCTCGGTGCGGGCACGCACCGATCCGGAGTAGGAGAGCTCACGGGTATCGTTCGCCTTGGCGATCTCGACGACCTTGACCGGCCGGACGATGTCCTTGACTTCCACTTTTTCTTGCGAGCAACCGGCGAGCCCAAGCGCCGCGACGACGACCAGAGCCGGACCAATGGCCGGCAGCCTGTTCATGATGGATTTGGACAAAGACACTTGCGTACTCCCGAACTGGAGATGGATTGTCGACGCCCGGCGGACGCCGCCGGTCATTTCTTCAAGGCCCTGATGGCAAACTCGATAAGCTCGTCCGGCATCGCCCGGTTGTTCTTGGCAAGGCACTGGGCGACCATCTGCGGGTGACACAGGGTGATGATAGCGGCGCCGAAACACCGCGAAGCGACTTCCGGGTCCTGGTCGGCAAACTCGCCGGCCGCGATTCCCTCGCGGATCACCTCCTCGACCAAGCCGCGGATCCTGTCGATATGCTTCTCGATGACATGCCAATCGCGCTCGATGGCGACGACGACCATTTCGTGCACCTTCTCCTGGTCGAGCATGGTGTCGCGGGTCCACTGATAGTGCGTTTGCACGTAGCGGCGCAGCCTGTCGCTGGCCGTTCCGGGACTATGGCAGGCGTCGTAGGTCAGTTGGTAGCAGGTAGCGAGCATACGGCCGCACACCGCCTGGTGGATTTCGACCTTGGAGGCGAAGAAACGGTAGATGTTGGCCGTCGACATGCCGAGTTCACGGGCTATGTCGGCGACATTGGTCTTGCCGTAGCCGTAGTGGCGGAACAGTCGCTCTGCGCAATCGAGGATGCGCGCGACATTCTCCTGCCGGACCAGGTCAGCCGTCGTGTCGAGGGTGTCATGCATCATGTATCAGTAGCTCATTACGAGTGACGAATTTTGAATTTCGTCACTCGTAATTCGAAATCGCCCGCCTGTCAACAGGTGATGTTAACCTTTCTGGGCGACCGGCGACACCTGTTGATACAACCTGGGCGTGAACAGCGTTAACGAAGCCTGCTGCGGGTCCCCGCAGCGCAGCAATGCGTTATCATCGAAGCTGTGGAGATACGCCAAGCTGTGAAGGAGACATGGAATGACCGTGCTGCGCATCGTCTCGAACATCGCAACAGACAGCATTCCGGATGTTCGGAAGTTCTATACCGACTTGTTCGGGCTCGATGCCGTCATGGATCACGGCTGGCTCGTCACGCTGGCGTCCAGCGAAACCACCGTCCCCCAGATCAGCATCGCCAGCCAGGGCGGCTCAGGCACCCCGGTGCCTGATCTGTCGATCGAGGTCGACAATGTCGACGCGGTTTATCTTCGCGCAAACGAGATCGGTTGCAGAGTGGTCTATGATTTGACCGACGAACCGTGGGGCGTAAGACGCTTCTTCATTGCCGACCCGACCGGCAAGCTGCTCAACGTGCTCTCGCATCTTCGGTAGAGATTGTTCTTTCGGTAGAGATTGTTCTGCAAACTGAACGGGCCCAATTGCGGTTCTCGGAGGAAAAACCATGAGCAGAACAATTCCATTTCATTTCGTCGATGTCTTCGCGGTAGAGCCGCTGACCGGCAATTCCCTTGCGGTGGTCGATGGCGGTGACGAGTTGGCGCTCGAGCTGATGCAGAACATTGCCCGTGAGTTCAACCAGTCCGAGACCACTTTTGTCCTGCCGGCGACCCGGGCGGACGCCGATTGGAAATTGCGCTCTTTCACGCCGAAAGGCGTGGAGGTTTTCGGCGCAGGCGGCCACAACACGCTAGGGGCCTGGTGGTGGCTCGCTGCGGCGGGGCGGCTCGAGCTGGGCGATGGCCCGACATGGTTTCACCAACAGATCGGCGACTTGGTATATCCATTGGCCATCTGGCAAAGCCAGGGAAAACTCGAAAAGATCATTATGCGGCAAGAAGCCCCAGTGGCCGGCCGGCAGATCTCAAACCTTGGTGCCCTTGCCGCGGCACTTGGCCTAAATACTGAAGAAATAACGGACGTCGTGCCTTGCCAGGTGGTCTCGACCGGTGCTGCCCATCTCCTTGTGCCAATCCGCGATCGCCAAGCCGTTGACCGGATTTCGCCTGATGCCAAACAGCTTTTCGACCTGCTCAACCAGATCGGCGGGGAAGGCTGCTACGTCTTCTCACTCGATCCACGGCAGCCCGAAACCACGGCGTATGCACGGTTTTTCAACCCGACTGTCGGCATTGCCGAGGATCCGGCAACCGGTACGGCGGCTGGTCCGCTCGCCGCACATCTGGTTGCACACGGTGTTGCGCAGCCCGGCGTCATCAAGGTCAAACAAGGCACGGCGCTCGGACGTACCAGCATCATCGAGGTCGATGTCGATGCCGGCTCGGTGAGCGTGTGTGGACGTGGCATCGTGGTGGCGAGCGGGGCGTTTTCGATCTAGTCGCTGACCGCGGCGGCCTTTGCGCCCATGGCCGAGAAAGGGTCTCGTCTTGACCTCCAGGCGATAGTCCGAAAATCGGCATGGGTTTCCTCCTCTGTTCCGTGTCGTGCTTAGGCCTCAGGGGTCGGTTGGTGTCGCAGCTTTTGCTGGCTGCTGCCCAGCCTCAGACCTGCCCCCGTACTTTTTGCAACAGGACCCCCGCAAGGATGGCCGCAGCCAGCGCCACCAACGCGCAGATACCGGCCGTCATCTGGAACGCCTGAGTGAACGCCTCCCGCGCTTTGCCGAGTAGATCGGAACCGAGCGTCTCCGGTAAGGCGATTGCAACTGCGACGGCGCCTCCAAGCGTGTCCTTGGCAACGCTGATTTCTTGTGCGGACACCCCATCCGCGACCATCCCGGTCACGCCGCTGCGATAGATGGCGGTGACGATGCTGCCAAGGATCGCGATGCCGAGCGCGCCGCCCAACTCACTGCTGGTTTCCGCGAGGCCCGAGGCCGCACCGGCTTGCCCGGGTTCAACGGTGCCCACGATGAGGTCGGTGGCCAAAGTGAACACCGGTGCAAGGCCCAGGGAGAAGACGCTGTAGCCTGTGACGATGACCGCGAGATCGGCTCGGCCGCCACTGCGGGTGAGAATAAGGAATCCCACTGCCGCGAGCGCAAGGCCGGCAGCCATCACATAGCCCGGGCGAGCCTTACCGACCGCGATCGGCGTCAGCATCGAACCGGCGATGAAAGCGATGGCGGAAGGCACCGTCCAAAGGCCCGCTACAAAGGGTCCCATCCCGAGCACCAGCTGCAGATATTGCGCGATGAAGAGAAACGAGCCGAACGCGACGAAGAAGCCGAGAACGTTGACCGCCAATGAAGCGCTGAAGGCGCGCGAGCGAAAGAGCCGCAGATCGACCAGGGGATTTTTCAGCCGTGGTTGACGCAAGACGAAAACGGCGCCGACAGCCGCGCCGAAGACAATGGCGAAGGCCGCCGCCAGGCCGAATCCATGTTCGGCGATTTCCTTGATGCCGTAGATCACCGAAAGCACCGCGGCAAGTGACAGCGCGGCGCTCAAGATATCGAGCCGACCCGCTTCTGGATCGCGATACTCGGGCAGGACCATCGGACCGAACACCAGCAGCGCGACCATGACCGGTACGGCCACGAGGAACACGGAACCCCACCAGAAATAGCTCAGCAGGATGCCCCCGACCAGCGGGCCGATGGCAGCGCCCGCGGAGAAGCTGGCGATCCAGACGCCGATCGCAACCGTGCGCTCCCTCGGATCGAGGAACATGTTGCGGATCAACGAGAGGGTGGACGGCGCAAGCGTGGCCGCGGCAATCCCGAGCAGCGCACGCGAGACGATCAACATTTCGGCGCTTGTGGAGAACGCCGCGAAGACCGAAGCAATTGCAAATGTCACCGCGCCGATCAAAAGCAATCTGCGGCGGCCGATGCGGTCGCCCAGCGTGCCCATCGTGATCAGGCATCCGGCAAGCAGAAAGCCATAAATGTCCACGATCCACAGAAGTTGCGAACTCGAAGGCCTCAAGTCTGCGCTCAATCGCGGCACAGCCAAATTCAAGACCGTCAGGTCCATGGAATAGAGCAGGCAAGGCAGCGCGATAACCGCGAGCCCCATCCATTCGCGCCGTGTAGCCCTGGGGCCCCGCTCCGCGTTCTCCATCAGAATGCTCCTCCTGCTAGATCTTCTTTCGTCGAGTCGGTTCTGTATCGAGGACGATCGGGAGGCACTCGATCCGACACGGAGTGATCTTTTTGCTCCGTTCAGCCGATCCAGCTGCTGCAAGGCACGTTGTTGAGTGCGGCTCAGGCACCCCGGTGGCTGATCTGTCGATCGAGGTCGACAATGTCGACGCGGTTTATCTGCGCGCGAACGAGATCGGTTGCAGAGTGGTCTATGATTTGACCGTAAGACGCTTCTTCATTGCCGACCCAACCGGCAAGCTGCTCAACGTGCTCTCGCATCTTCGGCAAAAAAATTGTTCACAATACTGAACGGGCCCCCATTGCCGGTTCCCGGCATGAGCGGCGGCTCAGGCTAAATTCTGATCTGTCGTGATCCTTCGCGCCCCCCTCTGTCCTGCCGGACATCTCCCCCACGAGGGGGGAGATTGGCGGTTTTAGCGCCCAGCTAGTCCTGCAATGTTGAAAGTCGGCGAAAGCGGCGATGACAGCCAATCTCCCCCCAAGTGGGGGAGATGCCAAGTTTTGGCAAAGAGGGGCAGGACAGAGGGGGGCGCTGTCCCGCTGCCATCAAACGCTCTGCACCGTCGTGACGCCGACGGTCCTGATCCACCTACCCCTTAACCATCGCCCTCAGCCTGAACTTCTGGATCTTGCCGGTTGAGGTCTTCGGGATTTCGGCGAAGATCACCGCTTTCGGCAGTTTGAAGCGGGCGAGCAGCGCGCGACAGTGGTCGATGATCTCGGCCTCGGTCGCCGTCCTGCCCGGCTTCAGCTCGACATAGGCGACCGGCACCTCGCCCCATTTGTCGTCGGGCCTGGCAACGACGCCGCAGGAGGCGACGGCGCCGTGCTTGTAGAGCGCCTCCTCGACCTCGATCGAGGAGATGTTCTCGCCGCCGGAAATGATGATGTCCTTGGAGCGGTCCTTGAGCTGGATGTAGCCGTCGGGATGCATGACGCCGAGGTCGCCCGAGTGGAACCAGCCGCCGGCGAAGGCCTCGTCGCTCGCCTTGCGGTTCTTCAGATAGCCCTTCATGACGATGTTGCCGCGGAACATGACCTCGCCGATCGTCTCGCCGTCGGCCGGCGTCGCCTCCATCGTCTCGGGGTCCATCACCGTCAGATCCTCGAGCGCGGCATAGCGCACGCCTTGCCTGGCCTTCCTCGCCGCCTGCTGTCCCTTCTCCAGCCCATCCCACTCGCCATGCCATTCGTTGACGACAGCCGGGCCATAAGTCTCGGTCAGGCCATAGAGGTGGGTGACGGCAAAACCCGCGTCGGCCATGCCCGACAACACCGCTTCCGGCGGCGGTGCCGCGGCGGTGTTGAAGGTGACCGTCTGCGGAAATTGCCGCTTGTCCTCGTCGCTGGCGTTGATCAGCACCGACATCACCACCGGCGCGCCGCACAGATGGGTGACGCCGTGGTCGGCGATGGTGTCGTAGATCGGCTTCGGCCGCACCCAGCGCAGGCAGACATGGGTGCCGGCCTGCACGGCCAGCGTCCACGGAAAGCACCAGCCATTGCAGTGGAACATCGGCAGCGTCCACAGATAGACCGCATGCTTGCCCATGCCGGCATGGATGGTGTTGGCATAGGCCATCAGTGCCGCACCGCGATGGTGATAGACGACGCCCTTCGGATTGCCTGTCGTGCCGGAGGTGTAGTTGAGCGAGATCGCGTCCCATTCGTCGTCCGGCATCGACCAGGCGAAATCCTCGTCGCCGCCCGCGACGAAGGTCTCGTAATCGAGCGAGCCGATCCGCTCGCCCTTGGGATAAGGGGCGTCAGTGGCGTATTCGGGATCGTCATAGTCGATGACCAGCGGTTTTACCCTGGCCAGCGCCAGCGCCTCGCTGACGACATTTGCAAACTCGCGATCGATGACCAGCACCTTGGTTTCGGCATGGTCGAGCTGAAAGGCGATGACGGCGGCATCGAGGCGGGTGTTGAGCGAATGCAGCACCGCCTTGGTCATCGGCACGCCGAAATGCGCTTCCAGCATCGGCGGGGTGTTGGACAGCATGACGGTGACGGTGTCACCCTTGCCGATGCCGCGCCTGGAGAGCGCCGAAGCAAGCTTCAGCGACCGCCGCCAGAAATCGCGATAGGTCGTGCGCTGGCGACCATGGATGATCGCGACATGGGCGGGAAAGGTCCTTGCCGCCCGCTCCAGATAGCTGAGCGGCGTCAGCGGCTGGTGGTTGGCTGGATTCCTGCCGAGATCCTGTTCGTAGGGATTGCCCATCCCGTCCTCCCCATGTTTATCGAACGCTTCGGCACGCTGGCGAGCGAGGCCGCCTCAGCTACTCCTGGCGCCCCTGCCCGCCTTCGCCTTCTGACCATAACGCGTTGATGTCGCGATGCCCTTCGATGATGTTCGCCACCTCAAAGCAATCTCCATTATAGCGGAAGAAAATGACGTATCCCCGGAAAGCGAAACTCCGGATGTCCGGCCGGAGATCGGGGCGAGCACGACCGAGCGTCGCCTGCAAGCTCGCCAGATCACGGCATTTCTGGCGCAGAGCATCCACAAAACGGCGGCCAAGCACCAGGCTGCCGCTTTCGCGAGCGACGTATTCAAAGATATTGACCAAATCTGTCTGTACCGACGGCAACATACGCAGCCGTGGCACTCCTAGAAGCCTTCCTTTGCGAGTTGCTCAGCCTTGGCTTCCACAGCCGCGTCAATGTCCTGCTCGGTCGCTTCGCCGTCGTCAGCAAACGACTTATCCAGCATGGCGCGTAGCGCCTTTAGCTTTTCCTCGCGTTCTTCGACCAGGCGCAAGCCTTCGCGCACGACTTCGCTGGCAGAACCGTAGCGGCCCCGCTTGACAATGTTGGACACGAAAGTTTCCCAGCGCTCACCCAATGATACGTTCATTGTCAGGCCTCCTGTTCAGTTTTTATCCCGATAACAAAAATGGCGCAATCACTGGCATCGACAATGCCCGCAGTTCACCAAGATTCCACAATTTGACTTTTGTCGACAGCCGTGAATAATGTCAGCGAGGAGATGGCATGGCGATCCGACCGGCAGAACAGCTTATCCATAAGGCCGCCTGGCTCTACTATGCCCACGGCTTGCGCCAGGACCAGGTCGCCAGCCAGCTCAAGATTTCCCGCGCCTCGGTCGCCATGTATCTGCGCAAAGCGCGCGAGACCGGCATCGTCAACATCTCGACCTCGACCCAGCTTTTCACCGACGACGTCATGGCGCGCAAACTCGAAGACGCATTGAAGCTCGATGCCGTCTGGATAGCGCCGGAAAACGGCCATGTCGCCGATCCGTCGACCGACATCGCGGTGCTGGCGGCCAGCGTCTTTCTCGAATTGATCAAGAAGGGCGATCGCATCGGCGTCGCCTGGGGAAGGACCATCTATACGATCGCCGACATCATGTCCTATGCCGATCTGCAGGATGTCACGGTGGTGCAGCTCTGCGGCAATCTGGGAGCCCCCTATTCCTACCGCCCCGACCAATGCACCATGGAAATCGCCCGCCGGCTCAATGCCAAGGGACTCAATTTCTATGCGCCGCTGGTGCTGACGACAGAGGAACTGGCGCGCGGCCTGCGCGACGAGCCGGTGATCCGCGAGCAGTTGTCGGGCATCAGTGCGTGCAATCTGGCGCTTTACTCAGTCGGCACCGTCGACGCCGACAGCCATGTCGTCAAATGCGGCGCGCTGACTGCCAGCGAAATGGAGGTGCTGCGTCGTGCCGGGGCTGCCGGCGTCATCGCCGGTCAGATCATCGACGCGCAAGGCAAGGCGCTCGACTGCAGCTACAACAGGCGGATCATTTCGGCGGAGCTGTCATCGCTGCGCAAGATTGAAAAGCGCCTCGTGGTGGTGCAGGAGGACAGCAAGTTCGGACCGCTGGTGGCGGCGATCGCGGGTCGGCTATGCACGCATCTGGTGGTCGGCGCCCGGATGGCGCGACGGCTGCTCGACGATGCCGGACCGGCAGCAGAAAAGGTCGCCTAGAGAACACAAGCCGCGGACGCATTGTCATCAAGGCGTCGCGGCATTCCTGTTTCACAACAAAACAACCGGACGAAGCGAACATGAAGAACCTGTGGAATGACGGCGACGCGGAGAAGCTGGTTGCCGACTATGCAACAAAGGGTGTGGCCCGCGACCTGGCGCTGCGCGTCTACACGACCAGGCTTCTGGGCGGCGAACCGCGGCTTGTCCTGCATGGCGGCGGCAACACATCGTGCAAGACAAAGGCCATCGATCTCGTCGGCGACGAATGGGACGTGCTCTGCGTCAAGGGCAGCGGCTGGGACATGGGCATCATCGAGCCGCAGGGCCTGCCGGCGGTCAAGCTCGGCGCGCTGCTCAAGGCGCGGTCGCTCAAAAAACTCTCCGACGAAGACATGGTGGCGCTGCAGCGGGTGAACCTGATCGATCCGTCTTCGCCCAACCCTTCAGTCGAGACACTGCTGCACGCCTTCCTGCCGCATAAATTCGTCGACCATACGCACTCGACCGCGATCCTGGCCATTGTCGACCAAGACGACAGCGAGGCGCTGAGCAAGAAGGTTTTTGGCAATAAGATGGGGTTCGTGCCCTACATCATGCCGGGATTCGACCTGGCGAAGGCGGCTGCCGATGTCTTCGACGCCGACCCGACGGTCGAAGGCCTGATCCTCGACAAGCATGGCATTTTCACGTTCGGCGACGACGCCAAGCAGGCTTACGACCGGATGATCCATTATGTTGATATCGCCGAGGATTTCATCGCCAGCCACGGCAAGCCGCGCAGCGAAAAAGCTGCCTTGCCGGCCAGGCTGGCGAGGCCTGCGGAGATTGCGCCGATGCTGCGCGGTGAGGTGGCGGTAGCGCGCGGCGAAGGCCGCTTCGACCGTATGATCAGCGATTTCCGCACCTCGGACGCGATCGTCGATTTCATCAATTCGGCTGACATTGCCGACTATGCCGGGCGCGGCGTGTCGACGCCCGACCTGTCGATCCGCATCAAGACCGGACCGATGGCGCTGCCGGCGCCCGACGCGGACAAGATCGGCGACTACAAATCCGTCATTCGCCAGCATGTCGAAAACTTCGCTAGGGACTATCGCGCCTACTTCGAGACCAACGACGCGCTCGACGACGTGAAGCGCACTATGCTCGACCAGATGCCACGCCTGACGCTGGTGCCGGGGCTCGGCATGTTCGGCCATGGCCGCACGCTGAAGGATGCGAAGATTGCCTCCGACGTCGGTGAAATGTGGATCGAGGCGGTGCGCGGCGCCGAAGCAATCGGCGATTTCCATCCACTGTCCAAGGCCGACCTTTTTCCGCTCGAATACTGGTCGCTGGAACAGGCCAAGCTCGCCGCCAACAAGCCGAAGCCGCTGACCGGCCAAATTGTGCTGGTCACCGGCGGCGCCGGCGCGATCGGCGCCGCCACGGCAAAGCTGTTCGCCGACAATGGCGCTCATGCGGTCGTCGTCGATCTCGACGCGGCGAGGGCGACGGAGGCGGCAAAAAAGGCCGGCAACGGTTCGATCGGCGTCGGCGCCGACATCACCGACCCGGCGCAGATGCGCGCTGCCTTCGACAAGGCGGTTGCCGTCTACGGTGGCCTCGACATCCTCGTCTCGAATGCCGGTGCGGCTTGGGAAGGCAGGATCGGCGAACTCGACGACGCCACTTTGCGCAAGAGCTTCGAACTCAATTTCTTCGCCCACCAGTCGGCGGCGCAGAACGCAGTGCGCATCATGCTCGAGCAGGGCACCGGCGGCGTGCTTTTGTTCAACACCTCCAAGCAGGCGATCAATCCGGGTCCGAAGTTCGGCGCCTATGGCATGCCAAAGGCGGCGACGCTTTTCCTGTCCAGGCAATATGCTGTCGACTACGGCGCCCACGGCATCCGCTCCAATGCGGTCAACGCCGACCGCATCCGTTCCGGGCTGTTGACCGACGCGATGATCGCCAGCCGTTCGAGCGCCCGCGGGGTCTCGGAAAAGGAATATATGGCGGGCAATCTGCTCGGGCAGGAAGTGACGGCCGAAGACGTCGCCCAGGCCTTCCTGCATCAGGCGCTGGCAGAGCGCACCACCGCCAATGTGACGACGGTGGATGGCGGCAATATCGCGGCGGCGCTGCGGTAGCTTGGAACTTTGCCATTCTCGCGGTGAGAGATCACCGGAGAATCCTAACAAAGATTGTTAGACCTTGTGAGATATGATACATGGCCAAGCATGAAAACCCATCCCATGCGCACCCTTACCATATCCCTCACCCCGCAACAGGCGGCCCGCCTGCAAAGCGCTGTCGAAGGCGGGGGATATGCCTCTAACAGCGAGATTGTCCGCGACGCTCTGCGCCTGTGGGAACAGCGCGAGGAATTGCGCGCCTTGGAGTTGGAACACTTGAAGCGGGCCTATGCCGACGGCATGGCCAGCGGCAAGCCGGTGGAAGTCGAACCCGCCGAGTTCATACGCGGTTTGAAGGCAGAACGCCGCGCCCGTGGCTAGATATCGGCTCACGCCGCGCGCCTCGCAAGATTTGCGGGATATTTGGCACACTATCGCAATCGAGAATGAAAAGGCAGCCGACAAGCTGCTTATGCGCATTTTTGACAAACTGGAGCTGGCGGCGGAGCACCCCAAGATGGGCACAGCCAGGCCAGAGTTGAGTGTGACGGCCCGCGTGCTCATCGAGGGCCGCTACATCGTCATCTACGAACCGCAGCTGGAAGGCATCCTGGTCGTGGCGATCGTCCACGGGATGCGCGATCCGGAGCACTGGCTGTAAACCACGAGCCTGACGGAGCAGGCATTCAGACCTGGAAAAGAGCGGCCCGCCCGCGAGCCGCTCTTCCCTTGGGCCTGCGATGGTACGCTTATTTGGCGTTCGGGTTCGGCATCCAGGCCGGCATCGCGACATCGGCATGGGCGAACTGCGGCAGCTTGGCCGAGAGGTCTTCCATGTTCTTGATGTCCTTGTCGATCAGGTCCTTCTGGCTGATCAGCGTCGGCGGCACGATGACGTTTTGACCGGGGTCTTCGCCGGCCAAAAGCTGCGCCAGCGCGCGCACCGAAACCTGGCCGACGACGGCCGGGTTGGTGGCAGCCGTCGCCGCCCAGGCGCTGTCGGGCTCGCGCATCGCGGCGATGTCGGAGGTCGAGATGTCGGCCGAATAGATCTTGATGTCCTGTGACAGGCCGGCCTCGTCGACGGCGATCTTCACCCCCTTGGCGAATTCGTCAAAGGGCGCGAACATCACTTTGATGTCGGGGTTGGCCGACAGCACCGAACGGGCCTGGTTGGCGACGGAATTGGCGATCGGGTTGTCGAGCGCGCCGAACATCGCCGCCTCTTTGATGCCGGGATATTTCTTCTTGAACTCGACCCAGGTCTCGTTGCGGCGGTCGAGCGGCGCGATGCCGGCGACATAGACGTAGCCGGCCTTCCAGCCCTCGCCATTGTCCTTGATTGCCTGCTCGAGAGCGAGGCGTGCAAGGTCGCGGTCGGACTGCTCGATCTGCGGTATTTTGGGGTTCTCGAGGTTGACGTCGAAGGCGACGACCTTGATGCCGGCGTCGACCGCGCGCTGGGCGGCTTCCTTCATCGATTCCGTCAAGCCGTGCTGGATGATGATGCCCTGAACGCCGAGCGCGATGGCCTGGTCGACCATGTCCGCCTGAAGGGCGGCATCCTGACGGCTGTCGAGGACGCGCAGATCGACGCCAAGCGCCTTGGCCTGCGCTTCTACACCGGACAGATAGGCCTGGAAGAAGTCGCCGGTCGAGAGATAGCGGACCAGCGCGATCTTGACGGCGCCGGGCTTGTCGAACGGCGCCGGCCTGTCCTGCGCCATCGCCGGGACCTGCATCAGCAGCGCAGCACCGGCAAGCCCGATTGCTGCCTTCCCCAAAACTCTTCTTGTGATCTTCATGTTGTCTCCTCCACTTGTTGAATTCAAATTTCAGCCGGTCGAAAATCCTGTCCGTCGAAATCCTACCTGTTGCCCCTGTCGGAAAGGGCGAAGGTGAAGACCAGGGCAACCACGAGAACCACGCCCTTGATGAAATCCTGCGTGTAATAGGGCGCGTTCATCATCGTCAGGCCCTGCAGCAGCACGCCGACAAACACCGCGCCGACAGCCGTGCCGAAGGCGTTCGGCTTGGCGGCGCCAAGAACCGCGTAGCCGATGAGTGCCGCAGCCACTGCGTCCAGCAGGAGATTATTACCCGAGGCGATGTCGCCGCGTCCAAGCCGGGCAGCGAGCAAAATGCCGCCGATCGAGGCAAAAACCCCTGAAATAACGTATGCCCAGATTTTGTATGCCTTGACAGGCGCGCCGGCGAGTTCGGCAGCCCGTTGGTTGCTGCCGACCGCATACATCATGCGGCCGAAACGGGTGTATTCGAGAAAGAACCAGATCAGCACCGCAAGCACGAGCAGGACGACGACCGAAACCGGGATGAGGTTGGGGATGAAGAAATCGAAGCGGTGGCGGCCGAGCGCCAGGAAGCCGGCGCCGAACGTGCCGTTGGCGACCGAGCCGTCAGGCATCGTCATGCCGGTGGCGATCGAGCGGCCCTCGGTCGGGATTCGCTGCAAGCCGACGAGCAGGAACATCATGCCGAGCGTCGCCAGAAGGTCCGGTACACGCATATAGACGATCAGCCAGCCATTGATGAGGCCGACGATGACGCCGATCGCGAGACAGGCGACAACCGCGACGACAGCGTTCTGCTCCAGCACCACCATGACATAGGCGGCCGCCATCATGGCGCTGGTGGCGACGGAGCCGATCGACAGGTCGAAGCCGCCGACGACCAGGGTGGCGGTGACGCCGAGCGCCAGCACGCCGGTGATGGCGACGGACTGGAAGATGAAGACGGCGCTCTGCGGCGAGACGAAGCCATCGGCGGCGATGGCGAAATAGGCGATCAACCCGAACAGCAGAACGATGAAGCCATAGCGGATGGCATGGCCGCGCGCGGCTGCCATCCTTACCCAACCCGAACTCATGCCCTCTCCATTCCACGTCCCATTATCTGCCCGCCTCACGCTGCGCTGTGCAGCGGCCCGCCCGCCACTTCGGCCAGCAGGCGATCGAGGTCGATGTCGGCGTTGCGATGCTCACCGACGATTGTCTGCTCCGACATCACCAGGATGCGGTCGGCGGTCTCCAGCGCCTCGTCGAGCTCGGTGACGAACAGCAGCGTCGCACGGCCGTTGGCGCTCGCCCGCAGCTTGGCCGCGATATCGCGCCTGGCTGAAATGTCGACGCCCTGAAACGGCTCGTCCAGTATGAACAGTCTTGCCGCCTGCGACATCCAGCGGGCGACCATCACCTTCTGCTGGTTGCCGCCGGAAAGCGCTGACATTTCGTCCTTCTCCGAGCGGCAGACGATGCCCAATTCCTTGATCTGCCGGCGGGCGGTGGCGCGCTCGATGCGGCGCTTGAGAACGCCCAGACGCGACATCCGCCTGTGAAACGGCAGGCTGATATTTTTCTGGATGTTGAAGTCGCCGACGATCCCGTTTTCGCTCCGGTCCTTGGCGACGAGAAACACGCCGGCGGCGATCGCCTCGCCTGTCGACCCCGGTGCATAGGCTTTGCCGTTCAGCACCATGGTGCCGGACAGCGGCTTGCGGACGCCAAACAGCGTCTCGGCGAGCGCTGTCTTGCCGACGCCGACGAGGCCGGTGATGGCAACGACTTCGCCGTCGCCGAGCGTCAGCGAGATCGGCCTGGAACCTTCGGCAATGCGCAACCTGTCGATCGTCAGGACAGGCCTGGCCGAATTCCTGGCGACGATCCGCTCGAGGTGGATCTTGCGGCCGAGCATGGCGTTGACCGCGCCTTCATAATCGAGCGGCTTGCTGTCGAAGACGCCTGAGACGACGCCGTCGCGCATCGAGACGATCCGGTCGGCAAGCCGCCTGATGTCGGACATGCGGTGCGAGATGTAGAGGATGGCGACGCCCTGCTCGCGCAGCCTGTCGAGCAGCGCGAAAAGCCGGTCGGCCTCGGCGCTGGACAAGGATGAGGTCGGCTCGTCGAGGATCAGCACCTTCGGCTGATGCGCCATGGCGCGGGCAATCGCCACCATCTGGCGATCGGCCAGCGAGAGATCGCTGATCCGGGCCTTCAGGTCGATCATCAGCCCCATGCGGTCGGCAACCGCCTTTGCCTCGCGGCGCACCCGGCCCGGATTGAACAGGGTCGGCGCGCCGCTGCCGCTCAGCCTGTCGAGCGTCAAATTGGTGGCGACGTCGAGATCGGCGACGACACCGTCATTGATGTTCTGATGAACGGTGACGACGCCGGCGCGGATCGCCGCCGCCGGCGTTTTCGGCGCGAAGTCGTGCGGCGCGAAGTTTTGGCCGGCAAGGCTCATCGTGCCGCCGCCGCGCTCGTAAACGCCGCTGATGATCTTGACCAGGGTGGATTTGCCGGCGCCGTTGGCGCCCATCAGCACGGTCAATTCACCGGCATGCAAATCGAGCGAGACGCCGCCAAGCACCTCGATAGGGCCGAAGGATTTCCTCAGGCCGTCGACGCGGAACACGGCATCATTGCCCATTCGTTCCTCCCTGGCGACGACGCTATGGGCTGTTCCGGCAATTGTCAACACGATTGACAATTGCCAGAGGGCTTCCTAGCTTGGACCAACCGTGATGGCTCCACTAAGATGAGAGCACGTAAACGGGAGGTGAGGATGACTGGGAAATTGCCGTTCGAAGCACTGTCGGTCGAAACACTGGCGGCCCGCCTCGGCGCCAACGCGGCGCTGTGCTCGCATATCGGCAAGGACACGAGCCGCTGGAAGGTTCGCGAGGTCGGCGACGGCAATCTGAACCTGGTGTTCATCGTCGAGGGTGCGCAGGGTGCGGCCGTCGTCAAGCAGGCCCTGCCCTATGTCCGCCTGGTCGGCGACAGCTGGCCGCTGCCGCTAAAACGCTCCTTCTTTGAATATCACGCGCTGACCCGGCAGCAGGCGAGAGCGCCCGGTTCGGTGCCGGCGATCCATCACTTCGACGAAGGCCAGGCGCTGATCATCATGGAGTACCTGTCGCCGCACATCATCCTGCGGCGGGCGCTGATCGAGGGCCGGCAACTGCCCAACATCGCCAGGGACATCGGCCTGTTCATGGCCCGCACCCTGTTTCGCGGCTCCGACCTGCATATGGCGACCAGGGATCGCAAGGCCGATCTGGCGCTGTTCGCCGACAATGTCGAGCTTTGCGACATCACCGAGAACCTGGTGTTCTCGGACCCGTATTTCGATGCCAAGATGAACCGGCATACGAGCCCGCAGCTCGACAGCATCGTTGCAGAATTGCGCGCCGACCGTGACCTCAAGGTCGAGGCGCAGCGGCTGAAGCACATTTTTGCGGCCAATGCAGAGACGCTGCTGCACGGCGACCTGCATTCCGGCTCGATCATGGTCACCGAGACAGAAACGCGGATGATCGATCCCGAATTCGCCTTCTACGGCCCGATCGCCTTCGACGTCGGCATGCTGCTCGCCAATTTCTGGATGGCGTTCTTCTCGCAGCGTGGCCACGAGCAGAACGGGAAGCGCGACACCATGCGCGCCTATCTGCTCGACGTCACGGTCGACACATG
The DNA here is from genome assembly GCF_055811475.1 of Mesorhizobium sp. WSM4829. Classification (NCBI taxonomy): domain Bacteria; kingdom Pseudomonadati; phylum Pseudomonadota; class Alphaproteobacteria; order Hyphomicrobiales; family Phyllobacteriaceae; genus Mesorhizobium; species Mesorhizobium sp. WSM4829. Next base: position 315,038 of record NZ_JBVVQJ010000002.1, read on the forward strand.
GTCGGTGTTCCGCAGCGAGTTCTCGCATCTGTGGCGAACCGAGCGCACCGGCATGCTCTACCAGAAGAGCCTGTTCGAGGATCAGGGCGACAGGCTTGGCGCCGAACAGGCGCTCGACCACATGCTGCACCAGGTGTGGACCGACATGCTGGGCTTTGCCGGCGTCGAGGTGCACAGGCGCATTCTGGGCCTCGCGCACAATGCCGATTTCGAGACCATTGCCGACGCCGATCTGCGCGCCACATGTGAGGCAAAGGCGCTGAAATTCGGCCGTCACATCGCCGTCAACCGGCGCCAGATCCACAGCATCGACGAGGTCAACAAATTGGCCGCACTGATCGAACGGGAGAACAGGATTTGAATGTCGGCGACCGCCACTACCGCACCATCTGGCTGAGCGACGACGGCCGTTCGGTGGAGATCATCGATCAGCGCTGGCTGCCGCATGATTTCCGCGTCGAAAAAGTCGACACCGTTGCCGGCATCGCCACGGCGATCCGCGACATGTGGGTGCGCGGCGCGCCGCTGATCGGCGTCACCGCCGCCTATGGCGTCGCCATGCAGATGGCCGACGACCCTTCGGATGCGGCACTCGACGGCGTCTGGGAGGTCTTGCACGAAACCCGCCCGACCGCGATCAATCTGCGCTGGGCGCTCGATGAGATGCGCAATTTGCTGCGGCCGCTTCCATCAGGACAGCGCGCCGAGGCGGCTTACCGGCGCGCCGGCGAAATCGCCGACGAGGATGTCGGCCTCAACCGCGCCATCGGCGTCAACGGGCTTGAAATCATCAGGGAAATCGCAGCACGCAAGCAACCGGGCGAGCCGGTCAACATCCTGACCCATTGCAATGCCGGCTGGCTGGCCACCGTCGACTACGGCACCGCCACGGCGCCGATCTATCTGGCAACGGAAGCCGGCATTCCCGTTCATGTCTATGTCGACGAAACCCGCCCGCGCAACCAGGGCGCCCAGTTGACCGCATGGGAGATGGCCGGCCACGGTGTGCCGCATACACTGATCGTCGACAATGCCGGCGGCCATCTGATGCAGCGCGGCCAGATCGACATGGTCATCGTCGGCACCGACCGCACCACCGCCGACGGCGATGTCTGCAACAAGATCGGCACCTATCTGAAGGCGCTGGCCGCCGCCGACAACGACGTGCCGTTCTATGTCGCGCTGCCGTCGCCAACCATCGACTGGACGGTGGGTGACGGGCTGGCCGAAATCCCGATCGAACAGCGTTCCAGCGACGAGGTCTCACTGGTCTGGGGTAAGACCGCGAGTGGCGAGATTGCGCAGGTCCGCATCTCGCCGGAGACGACGCCCGCGGCAAACCCGGCCTTCGACGTGACGCCGGCGCGGCTGGTCACCGGATTGATCACCGAGCGCGGCGTCGCCAGGGCGTCGCGCGACGGCTTGAAGGCGATGTTTCCCGGACGCTGATGGATCCTGCTCCCACGGATACTGCTGAGACGGTTGGCAGCGGACCCTAACTATCAAGACTGACGGCTCGCCGGAACCCTGAAAAGACCCGGCCTCGCCGGCAATGCCAAATGCGATGTCGATCCACCACATGATCCGACAAGGCCGCCACCAGCTGGCGCAGCCGACGGCGCGGGGCTGCGGAATTGGCTCTCGTGAACGCGTTCGTCCCAAACGGGTTGCCAATCCATGGTAGTGTGATTATACCAGTTACTAAGGTGACGATCGGCAGGGTCATCGTTGAAGATCAGGAGTAGGGCCAGATGACTACGATTGCGCTGTTTGGTGCCGGCGGCAAAATGGGTTACCGCCTGTCGACCAATTTTCGTGGCTCTCCCTACAGCATACGCCATGTCGAGGTCAGCGACGCCGGCCGCGAGCGGCTGAAGACCGGGCTGGGCCTCGACGCGGTCAGCGCCGATGAAGCCCTGAACGGCGCCGAGGTGGTAATCCTGGCGGTTCCCGACACCCATATCGGCAAGGTCGCGGCCAGCATCGAGGGCAAGCTTGCGTCCGGCACAATGGTGGTCGTGCTCGACGCCGCAGCGCCTTTCGCCGGTCATTTGCCGAAGCGGCCGGACCTGACCTATTTCGTCACCCATCCCTGCCATCCGCCGATCTTCAACGACGAGACCGACATGGCGGCCAAGAAGGACTATTTCGGCGGCGTCAAGGCCAAGCAGCATATGGTCAGCGCACTGATGCAGGGACCGGAGGAGGATTTCGCCAAGGGCGAAGCGATCGCCAAGATCATCTGGGCCCCGGTGATGCGGTCGCATCGCGTCACCGTCGACCAGATGGCGCTGCTTGAGCCGGGCCTTTCGGAGACCGTCTGCGCTTCGCTGCTGGTCGTCATGAAGGAAGCGGTCGACGAGGTCGTCGCGCGCGGAGTCGACCAGCAGGCCGCGCTCGACTTCCTGCTTGGCCACATGAATGTGCTCGGCGCCGTCATCTTCGGCGAGACCAAGGGGGTGTTCTCCGACGCCTGCAACAAGGCCATCGAGTTCGGCAAGCCGGTGCTGATGCGCGACGACTGGAAGCGGGTCTTCGAGCCGGAAGAGATTGCAGCGAGCATCCAGCGCATCACCTGAAGGCGCAAGCCACCTTCCCCCACAGGCGGAGATACAGGCGCGTCCTATGTCACCGCGGTGACTCTACCCGCCGCATCGAGGCGACAGCCGACTCGCGCCTGCCGAACCTCGACGCCGCCTTGTCTTGCATAGTGTATGCGCACCTCGATCGGCGCCGTGAGTGCGCCCCGACGTTGCTGCAACGGGCCAGCGCTTACCGCGTGAACAAGCACGGCGCCAAGCGGCGTCGCGGCCGACGCGATCGCCGTGCGGCAGGCGCGCACCGCAGCTGGTGGGATACCGGGTTTGGCTTTCAGTGGCGCCATAAACGGATAGCCATAGGTGATCCGCGCCGACGCGTTGCGACCAGTTCCGGAAGGCCTGAGCTTGCGGGGCAGGATGGCGAATTGACTCGCGGCCTTGGCCTTGGTGGTGGCTGGCGTGATGCCGGCATTGCTGCTCGCGGCTTGCCCAGCGCCCAGCGCCGGGTTGCCTGGCTTACCTCCTGGAGCGGTGCCCGATGCGGACGAACGGTCGCCCACCCCGACACCTGTCGACAGGCCGCCGCTTGCGCCGCCGAGGTTGCCGCTGACGCCAAGTCCGGCACCGAGCGATCCCTTGCCCGCGCCGAGCGATCCGCCAAGGCTTGCTCCCCCTACTCCGTCGACGCTCGAGCCGCCCGCCACCGAGGCGCCTTTCGGGCCGGCGCTAAGGCCAGCACCGACCCCGACACCGCCAAGTTTGCCGCCAAGCCCCGCCTCAAGAGCCGAGGCAGGGCAAATTGCGATCGCGACGGTCAATGCGGCTGCGACGTATTTGTTCATCACCATATTCCTCCTGCGGCATGTATTCGGCCCACCGAAATGCCCTTCACGATCAGCCCTCGCTAGGGAGCGCCGAGCTTCGGCGGTCGCGTCGGGAGCAACGCGTCGGGAAGCGCGATGGTCGCCACCAGAACAGGTCGCGATGGTTTTTTGGCCTTCACTTTGTGGTTTTCCCGCAACCCCGATTGACGGGCTGGTCGCGAGCGCACGGACACATCTGCACGCGAAGCTGCGACGGCACGCGCTTTCGGAACGCGGTTGATACGCTCGCTGCGACGCTCATCCCGGGCCTTTTCAACGTCAACCGCCTTTCGAGCGGCGCTGAGCTCGCGGGCCAGGCCGACGGCCTTGTTGCGCTCTTGCTCCAACGCCACGCTCAGCTCCATCGAGACGCGGCTCGCTTCCTGCCTGGCCGCGTCGCGTTCCCGCCGGGCGCTGTCGCGATCACGAGCAGCTGAATCTGCCCGTTCGCGCTCCAGTTCGAGTGCGTCGCCAGCTCGCTTCAAAGCCGCCTCGGCCACCTGTCGTTCCCTGATGGCGTCGGTGCGCGCAGCCGCAGCCAGATCCGCGCTTGTCTTAAGCGCGTCGATGGTCTGGCGCGCCGCGCTGAGTTCGCGTTCGAAGCGCTCAGCCTTGTGCCGCTCCTCATCCAGCGCTCGCTGCGCCTCTGCCACAGAGGCCGCCATGGAGTGACGCGCTTCAAGCATGGCGGCCTTCTCGTGATCGGCGAGAGTGGCTTTGGCCTTCAAGTCTTTCACTTGGCTTTCCACCACTTCCAGATCGAGCGCGAGCTCTTCGGCTCTTCGCCGCTGCTGTTTTAGCGCCTGTCCTTGTTCAGCCATCATGTCGGCTACCGCACGCGCCTGCGCACTGGCATCGCGGGCGCCGCGCTGCATCACGGCCAGTTCGGCTCGCGCCGCCGCCAAATCGCGGCCCTCATGGTCAGCGCGAGCCGGGTCACCGCGAGCCGGCTGCACGCTCTTCCTGAGCGCGTCGACTTCCCTTAGCGCCGCAAAGAGCTTTTGTTCCAGCGTACCGCGGTCAGTCCGCACCGCATCGAGTTCCCGCACCAAGGCGTCGGCCCGTTGACGCGCCGTCGCAAGGTCCTGATTGTGTCGCGCGGCATCGTTGCGAGCAGTCTGACGAGCCGCAAGTGCTTCCGCGCGCGCTGCCGCGATTTCCATGCGAGCGGCAGACAGCTCATTCGGCAATGCCCCTTGCAGAGCTTGCTGCTGCTCCGCTGCAGGCTGCCGAGATGTGTGGGGACCGCGCACGCCCGGTTGCGCCTCGGCCTGGCCGTTCTCGACACTGGCGCGTTGCGAAGCCACGGCCGAAGAGCCGTCGCTGGCTGGGTCCGCCGGCGGTTCGGGCGCTTCTTGTTTGACCTCCACCGAAGCCGTGAGGTCGGAAGGCGAACTTTGTATCAGTTTGACGGTTATGTCCGCCCGTTCCTGACGGCCGCTCCTGGCTTGCAAGCGGTCGGAAATCAGCTTTGCCAGCTCCTCCTCACGCAGACCTGCGGCGGCAATGCTGCCGATCAAGGGAAGGTCAAGCGTGCCGGTCGAGTCGATGGTGAAACTATGGTTGAGCTGCAACGCCTCCAGAACGCCGTCGCGCAAGGCAGTCCACTGCCAAACGTGCAGTTCGATCGTGTCTCGCGGAGCAAGTCTGTCGTCAGCCTTCGGCCGACCGTGTGCCGCAGATCCCAGCAGCAGGATGATACACAACGAAATGAGGCACAGCATGGCGCTGCAGCTCCTGCCGCGCATGCCACGCAATGAAGCCGAATGCCGTCGGTCAGCAAAGCTTGGCGCGGGGCTGCAGGATGGCGGCCTGAAACTCTGCACAAAAGTCATAGCTGAACCTCACCGGCAACGCGACCCTTGCCGCGAACGAATTTTTTAAAAATACCGCGCGCAGGCTGGGGCCGCGGAGAAATTCCACAACCAGTAGGCGATACTAGCAAAGCCTGCGCGTAGCGCTGAGCACCGAATAAGGCTTAGGAATGTCTCCTCCTTACTTACTTATTGCGCCCTCGCCCGCGTATCGTACCGCTTAAGGTGGTGGTTCTCCGACCTGGCCAGATGCAGGCGCATCGTAGGGAACGAAGTATCGCTCTTGGTGGGATGACTCTCCGGTGGCGCTTGCTGCTCATCAGATACAGATCATCTGAATTTGTGGTTGACTCATTATACCAGTTGGCTTAGCTGTTGGATTGGCTTTGGCTAGCAGAGGCCGGGCTGAAAATTGGGCAGGCGGCAGGTGGAGGGGCAGGCTGAAGACGGAACCGAGCCGGATGATCCGCCCGGGTGAGCCGGCAAATGACCCGATCCGCGACACCGGACGCGATCCGCCTGACAAACTGGAATGCATTTCAGCCTGGGCCGCGGAAGCACAGGCTTTTTCAAATGGGAGGAAATCATGAAACTCACTCGCAGAATGACATTTGCGGCTTTTGCCGGCATGCTGGCGCTGGGCACCGCTGCACCCGCCTATGCGGCGGATCTCATTGCCATCATCACGCCCTCGCACGACAACCCATTCTTCAAGGCCGAAGCCGTCGGCGCGGAAGCCAAGGCCAAGGAACTCGGCTATGAAACGCTGGTGCTGGTCCATGACGACGACGCCAACAAGCAGTCCGAGCTCATCGACACGGCGATCGGTCGCGGCGCCAAGGCGATCATCCTCGACAATGCCGGCGCCGACGCCTCGGTCGCCGCCGTGCAGAAGGCCAAGGACGCGGGCGTTCCGTCGTTCCTGATCGATCGCGAGATCAACGCCACCGGCGTCGCCGTCGCGCAGATCGTCTCCAACAACTACCAGGGCGCCCAGCTTGGCGCGCAGGAGTTCGTCAAGCTGATGGGCGAGAAAGGCAATTACGTCGAGCTGGTCGGCAAGGAATCCGACACCAATGCCGGCATCCGCTCCAAGGGCTATCACGACGTCATCGACGACTATCCGGATCTGAAGATGGTGGCGCAGCAATCGGCCAACTGGAGCCAGACCGAGGCCTATGCCAAGATGGAATCGATCCTCCAGGCCAACCCGGACATCAAGGGCGTGATCTCCGGCAACGATACAATGGCGATGGGCGCCCATGCCGCCCTTGCCGCCGCCGGCCGCAAGGACGTCATCGTCGTCGGCTTCGACGGATCGAATGACGTCCGCGACTCGATCGCCTCTGGCGGCATCAAGGCCACGGTCCTGCAGCCGGCCTATGCGCAGGCTCAGATGGCAGTCGAGCAGGCCAACGACTTCATCAAGAACAAGAAGTCTCCGGCCGAGGAAAAGCAGCTGATGGACTGCGTCCTGATCAATGGCGACAATGCCGCCAAGCTGGAAACCTTCGCGCTGACCAACTGAGCCGGTGTGACATCAATCGCAAGGGACGAGCTTCCGGCTCGTCCCTTGCTTCCATTTCCCGGGTGCCCTGACCGCCATGCCGAACAAGCCGACATGTTGAACAAGCTGACTTGGGCGACCGTTGCCGTGATATTTGGCATCAGCCTGACTGCCTGCAAGATCCTGCCGACACCGTCCGCGGAAGATGGCGGCAATGCACCGGCCTTCAATGCGGACAAGATGGTCGGCGATATCTGGGCTGCCAAAATGCTGCCCTATCTCCAGCAGAAGGCCGGATCGTTTCCCGAGGTTCACGCCCTGGCGAAAGCCGATCCCGCGGCTGCCGGCGCCAAGTATGGCAATCCGAAGAAGCAGGCGAATTCGCCGTGGACCTTCGCGGTTCGCCTCGAAGGCAAGATTGTTGCGGCGAACACACAGTCACGCGCGGCAACCATGGATGTCGATGCCGACGGTGACGGCAAGGCGGATGCACGGGTGCAGATCGGACCCGCGATGCGTGGCACCGCGCTGCGCGACAGCCTCGACTTCATCCAGTTCAACGATTTCACCAATCAGATCGACTTCGCCCAGTTCGGCAAGGCGTTCAACATCCATGCCGACAAGACGGTGCTCTCCAAGCTGCCGCGCGAAGCGCTGGAGGGCCGCAGCGCCAGGGTTGTCGGCGCTTATGTCATGGGCAGCGGCCAGGACCTGCCGCTGGTGACCCCGGCGGAGGCAGAGGTGGGGCCGAAGCCATGACTGCCGCCGGCGATCATGATGTCATCCTGAAGCTGGAAGACGTCTCCAAGGTCTATTCGGGGACAGTCGCGGTCAAGCGCGCGAATTTCGAAGTGCGCAAGGGCGCGGTCAACGTGCTGGTCGGCGAAAACGGCGCCGGCAAATCGACGCTGATGAAGATCATCGCCGGCGTCGAACAGCCGACGCTCGGCCGCATTCTCCTGGAGGGCGAAGAGGTTTCCTTCTCCTCATCCGGCGACGCGGTGAACCGCGGCATCGGCATGGTGTTCCAGGAGTTGAACCTGTTCGGCAACCTGACGGTGGCCGAGAATATTTTCGCCACCCGCGAGATCACCAACCGGTTCCGCAAGATCGACAGCCGGGAACAGGAGCGCCGCGCGGCGGAATTTCTCGAGCGCCTGCAAGCCGGCATCCGGCCGGACATGCTGGTCGAGGATTTGCGCATCGGCCAGCAGCAACTGGTCGAGATCGCCAAGGCGGTTTCGCTCGATGCGCGCATCCTGATCATGGACGAACCGACCTCGGCGCTGAGTGCGGCGGAAGTCGAGATTCTGTTCAAGGTGATCGCCGACCTCAAGGCGCGCGGCGTGGCGATCGTCTACATCTCGCACCGGCTCGAGGAGCTGATCCGCATCGGCGACTACATCACCGTGCTGCGCGACGGCCGCATCACCGGCCAGGAGAAGATGAAAAACGTCGACACGCAATGGATCGTGCGGCAGATGATCGGCTCCGACGCCAAGGATTTTGCCAAGGCCGACGGCCATGTTCCGGGGGAAGAGATCTTCCGCGCCGAGGACATCTGCCTGCCGCGCGTGACCGGCGGGCTTGCGGTCGATCATGTCTCGCTGTCGCTGCGTGCCGGCGAGATCCTCGGCATATACGGCCTGATGGGCGCCGGACGCAGCGAGCTGTTCGACTGCATCATGGGGCGCCACGGCCATGCCACCGGGGCGATCTTCATTGCCGGCAAGAAGGTCAGGGAACGCGACACCACGCGGCGCATCCGGCGCGGGCTGGCGCTGATCCCCGAGGACCGCCAGCGCGAAGGTCTGGTGTCGATCCTCTCGGTCGCCAGCAATCTGACGCTGGCCAGCCTGTCGCGGTTTGTGCGCCTGTTCCATATCAGCGGCACCAAGGAGAACCAGGCGGTGACGCAGATGGTGCGGGAACTGGCGATCAAGGTCGCCGATCCGGCGCAGGAGGTCTCGTCGCTGTCGGGCGGCAACCAGCAGAAGGTGGTGATCGGCAAGGCGCTGCTCACCGGGCCGAAGGTGCTGCTGATGGATGAGCCCAGCCGCGGCATCGATGTCGGCGCCAAGGCCGACGTCTTCCGCACCATGCGCAAACTGTCCCGCGACGGGCTGGGCATTCTGTTCGCCACCTCCGATCTCGACGAGGTGATGGCGCTGTCCGACCGGATCGCGGTGATGAGCAATGGAAAACTGACCGGCATGTTCGATCGCGCCGAGGCGACGGAGGCGGCACTTGTCGCCGCATCGGCGCTTGGCCACGGGCCGGTCCCGCACATGGAGAGCCACGCCCATGACTGACATCCCGGCCAAGGCTTCAGTTGCCTCCGCCTCGAGCGGCTCCGTGCTGCTGACGCTGATGAAGGCGAGGACGTTCATTGCGCTGATCGCCGTCCTGATCTTCTTCTCGATCGCGGCGCCGAATTTCCTTTCGGCCGCCAACCTGATCCTGATGTCGAAGCACGTCGCGCTGAACGCCTTCCTCGCCATGGGCATGACCTTCGTCATCATCACCGGCGGCATCGACCTCTCGGTCGGCTCGATTGTCGGCCTGTGCGGCATGGTCGCCGGCTATCTCGTGCTCAACGGCATCGACCTGCAGGTCGGCTACACGATCTATTTCAACGTCTTCGAGATCGCACTGATCACGCTGGCGGTCGGTATATTGATCGGCGCCGTCAACGGATTGCTGATCACCAGGCTGAATGTCGCGCCGTTCATCGCCACGCTCGGCGTGCTCTATGTCGCACGCGGCCTGGCGCTGCTGTCGTCGGATGGTCGCACCTTTCCGAACCTCGTCGGCAAGCCCGATCTGGGCACGACCGGGTTCGGCTTCCTCGGCGCCGGCCGGCTGCTCGGCCTGCCGGTCTCGATATGGATTCTTGTCGTCGTAGCAGTTGGGGCGGCCTATCTGGCCAAATACACCCCGCTCGGCCGCCACATCTTTGCCGTCGGCGGCAACGAACGGGCGGCGCGGATTTCGGGCGTCAGGGTCAATATGGTGAAGATGTTCGTCTACATGTTCTCCGGCTTCTGCGCGGCGGTCGTCGGGCTGATCATCTCGTCCGAACTGATGGCCTCGCATCCGGCGACCGGCGAAAGCTTCGAGCTCAACGCCATCGCCGCGGCTGTGCTCGGCGGCACCTCGATGTCGGGTGGCCGCGGCACGATCGGCGGCACAATCGTCGGCGCCTTCGTCATCGGCATCCTTTCCGACGGGCTGGTGATGATGGGGGTGAGCTCGTTCTGGCAGATGGTGATCAAGGGCCTCGTCATCATCGTCGCCGTCGTCGTCGACCAGGCGCAGCGCCGGCTGCAGAGCCGGGTGACGCTGATGCAGATGGCAAAGGCGGGCTGACCCGTGGCGGAACTGCGAGGAGCGCTGATCGGCTGCGGATTCTTTGCCGTCAACCAGATGCATGCCTGGCGCGACATCGACAGCGCCTCGATCGTCGCCATCTGCGACCGCGACCCGGAACGGCTCAAGGTGGTCGGCGACCAGTTCGGCATTGAGCGACGCTACACAGACGCGGCGGCACTGTTTGCCGGCGAAAGCCTGGATTTCGTCGATATCGCCACCACCTCGCCGAGCCATCGTTCGCTTGTCGAGATGGCGGCACAAAACCGCGTTCCGGCGATCTGCCAAAAACCGTTTGCGCCGACGCTTGCCGACGCCAAGGCCATGGTGAAGGCATGCAGCGATGCCGGCGTGGCGTTGATGGTGCATGAGAATTTTCGCTGGCAGTCGCCGATCCAGGCGGTGCGCGCCGTTCTCGACAGCGGCGACATCGGCACGCCCTTCTTCGGCCGGATCTCGTTCCGCTCGGCCTATGATGTGTTTTCCGGGCAGCCCTATCTGGCGACGGGAAAGCGCTTCATCATCGAAGACCTCGGCATCCACAGTCTCGACATAGCCCGCTTCCTGCTGGGCGACGTTTCGACGATCACGACCCGAACCGCTCGCATCAACCCCAACATTGCCGGCGAGGACGTCGCTACCATGCTGATGGACCACAAGAGCGGTGCAACGTCCGTGGTCGACTGCAGCTATGCGACCAAGCTCGCCATCGAGCCGTTTCCGCAGACGCTGGTCGAGATCGACGGCAGCGACGGCACGATCCGGCTCGAGCAGAATTACCGGCTCACCGTCACCGGCAGGAACGGAACGGCGGTCAGCGACGTCTCGCCGCCGCTGCTGCCCTGGGCATCGCGGCCATGGCACAACATCCAGGAAAGCGTCGTCGCCATCCAAAAGCACTGGGTCGACTGCCTGGCGAAAGGGACCGAGCCGGCAACCTCGGGCGCCGACAATCTTAGGACCTTGGCGCTGGTCGAGGCCGCCTATGCCGGTGCTGCAAGCGGTGAACCGGTGCAGCTCGACGCTTTGCTGAGATGACCGCGGATGCCTTCCTCCTCTATGGCACACACGCGGTCGAGGCCGAGCCAGTCAGCTTGCGCGCCGGCGCGCTCAGCGCCGACTTCGTCAACGGCAATCTGCGCACCATCCGCCATGGCGGCATCGAGGTGCTGCGCGCCATCGCCTACATCGTCAGGGATCGCGACTGGGGCACCTACGAGCCGGCGCTGACGGATTTGGTCATCGACCAGGGCGCCGACACTTTCACTGTCAGCTATTCGGCAAGCTGTGTCGGGCCGGGAGGAAGCCGGCTCGACTTTCGCGCGACGATCAAAGGTTCCGCCGACGGCCAGCTGGTTTTCGACGTGAGCGCGCTTCCCGAAAACGCTTTCGAGACCAATCGCTGCGGCTTCTGCATCCTGCATCCGATCGCCGGCCTGGCCGGCAGCCCGGTCACTGTCGAGCACACCGACGGCAGCGTCGTCGCAACGAAACTTCCTGAGCTGATCGACCCCTGGCAGCCTTTCAAGGATCTGCGGGCGATCACGCATGAGGTCCGGCCCGGCGTCACCGCGGAATGCCGGATGGAAGGCGATGCGTTCGAGATGGAGGACCAGCGCAATTGGTCGGACGCGTCCTACAAGACCTATGTCCGGCCGCTGGCGCTGCCTTGGCCCTACATGTTGCCCGCCGGCCAGACTGTGCGCCAGACGATCAGGCTGCGTGTGACCGGCGACGGCAGGGTGCCGGCTGCCGCAGCAACCGCCGAGCCGGTCCGAGTCGAACTCGGCGAAACCGGACCGCTGCTGCCGGATATCGGCGTGATCATCTATCCGGACGAGGTCGAGACGGCGCTGGCAAACCTGCCGACACTGTCCGCGCTCGGCCCGCAGCAGCTGATGTTCCATTACGATCCAACGCGGGGCCATGGCCTCGACGCCTTGCGGTCCTTTGCCCGGCTCGCCGCAGCCTTCCCGGTCGAGACGACGCTCGAATGCGTCGTTTCCTGCGTTGGCGATCTCGATGCCGAGCTCTCAGGCGTCGCCGGCATGGTGCGTCAGGCCGGGCTGAAACTCTCGGCTATTGCCGTCTCGCCTTCGGTCGACCGGCAGTCGACGCCGCCGGGCAGCGCATGGCCTGAATGTCCGCCGCTTGAAGATGTCTATGCGGCGGCGCGCCGCGCCTTTCCCGACATCCGCCTCGGCGGCGGCATGTTCAGCTATTTCACCGAACTCAACCGCAAGCGCGTTCCCGCCGATCTGCTCGATTTCGTCAGCCACTGCACCTGCCCGATCGTGCACGCCGCCGACGATCTCAGCGTCATGCAATCGCTGGAGGCACTGCCGTTCATCACCCGATCGGCGCGGGCGATCTTCGGGGCAAAACCCTACCGGATCGGCCCGTCGACCATCGCCATGCGGCAGAACCCCTATGGCGGCGCGACCAAGCCCAACCCGCACAATCAGCGCATCGCCATGGCCGACCGGGATCCCCGCCATGCCGGGCTGTTCGCGGCAGCATGGACGATCGGCTATGGCGCGCGGGTCGCGCCGGCCGGGCTGGAGATGCTCACGCTGTCCAGCTTCAGCGGACCGTTCGGCGTACTGGCGGTATCCGGGGAACCTGTCGGCGAAGGTGAACCCCGGCCGATCTTCCAGGCCGTGCAGGGGCTTTGCGAACTGGCCGGCTTCAGGCAGGTGGCGGCGAGGACGAGCGATGAGACGCGGCTGCTTACGCTGGCCGGCCGTTCTGCCGCGGGCCAGACCATCATGTGGCTGGCGAACCTGACGGCGAGCGAAGTGACGGTTGATATTTCCGGGTTCGAGCGACGCCACCTGGTGATGACACCTTACGCGATCACCCGGATCGGGTGATTCAGCTGCCGGAATTCATCACGTAGAGCGCACGCGAGCGCTCGAGGTGCTTGATCATCGCCTTCTCGGCGCCGTCCGCGTCCTTCTGCTCGATGCGCCTGATGATTTCTTCGTGCTCGAGCAGCGTGAAATTTTCCTTGCCGGTCCAGATCAGCATTTCGGTGTGATATTCCTTCAACCAGCCAAGCATTGCTTCGCTGACCGCGACATAGATCGGGTTGCCGGATATCGCCGCGATCTGGGTATGAAACTTCATGTCGGCGGATATGAAGGCTTCGGAATCGCCGCGAAAGCTGCGCTGTTCGGCAATTGTTGCCCGCAACCGCTGCACGTCCTCGGCGGTGGCCTTTTCGGCGGCTTCCCGGACCATGCCGCGCTCGAAGAAGATGCGCGCATTCTTGAGGTGCTCCAGCGTGTCCTTCGATGACGCCAGGATGATCTTGGCGGCGCCGTCGACCTGCTTGATGATCGACTTGGCGGTCAGTTGCAGCACTTTCGCCCGCTCGCCATGCGAGATCGCGACAAGCCCCATATTGCTCAACGCCTGCATCGCCTCGCGGATCGCCGGCCTGCCGACCGCGAAGCGCTCCATCAGCTCGCGCTCCGACGGCATGTCGTCGCCCGGCTGCAATTCGCCGCTGGTGATCAAGCGCTTCAGTCGCAAAAACACTTCGTCGGAAAGTTTGCGCCGGACGATCGGCTCCGAACGGTTCATCGTCGCGAATCACTCCCTTGACCGGTTCTGTTTAGCATCGTCATCACGAATCTCGGAATGCTCGGCCGAGCAGGATATCGCTTGCAATACTTATGTACTCATTATACCAGATTTCGAGGATCAGGGAACTTTTTTCGGACTATGATCACCCTCACCTATCGCATCGAAACCCCAGGCAGCATAGAGGCGCTGGCGGCCAAGATCGCCAGCGACCAGTCGACCGGAACCTTCGTCGCGCTGGCCGGCGAGACCGAGGAGCTCAAGGCCCGGGTGGCGGCGCGCGTATTGGCGATACGGCCTCTGCCGGACGCCGATCGCCCGTCCCTTCCCGAAGCCGGCGACGGGCCCTTCAAGCGGGCGGATGTCGACATCGCATTTCCGCTTGATGCCATCGGCACCGATCTTTCGGCCTTGATGACCATCGCCATTGGCGGCGCCTTTTCGATCAAGGGCCTGTCCGGCATCCGCATCGTCGACATGAAGCTGCCTGAGGAATACCGGGGCGCGCATCCGGGTCCGCAATTCGGTGTCGCCGGCAGCCGCCGGCAGACCGGCGTCAGGGATCGCCCGATCATCGGAACGATCGTCAAGCCGGCGCTTGGGCTGCGCCCGCACGAGACGGCCGAAATGGTCGGTGAGCTGATCGACGCCGGCGTCGATTTCATCAAGGACGACGAGAAGTTGATGAGCCCGGCCTATTCGCCGCTGTCGGAACGGGTGAAGGCGATCATGCCGCTCGTCCTCGACCATGAGCAGAAGACCGGCAAAAAGGTGATGTATGCCTTTGGCATCTCGCACGCCGACCCGGACGAGATGATGCGCAACCATGATCTGGTGGCGAAGGCCGGCGGCAATTGCGCCGTGGTCAACATCAATTCCGTCGGCTTCGGCGGCATGGCTTACCTGAGAAAGCGCTCCAGCCTGGTGCTCCATGCCCACCGCAACGGCTGGGATATCCTCACCCGCCACCCCGGTCTGGGCATGGACTTCAAGGTCTGGCAGCAGTTCTGGCGGCTGCTCGGCGTCGACCAGTTCCAGATCAACGGCATCGCCTCGAAATACTGGGAGCCGGACTGGTCCTTCATCAGTTCCTTCGAGGCGGTGACCACGCCGATCTTTTCGCCGGAGGATTGCGCGCTGCCGGTCGCCGGCTCCGGCCAATGGGGTGGACAAGCCCCCGAAACCTACCGGCGAACCGGCCGAACGGTCGATCTTCTCTATCTCTGCGGCGGCGGCATCGTCAGCCATCCTGACGGACCGGGCGCCGGCGTACGCGCCGTGCTGCAAGCCTGGCAGGCGGCCGTCGATGGCATACCGTTGGCGGACTTCGCCCTGAGCCACCCGGAACTGGCGCGGTCGATCGAGAAATTCGGCGACGGCAAAGCGGCCTGACGCCATGCAAAGCCTGCTTCTGAGCTATTATGGCGATGATCTCACCGGCTCGACCGACGTCATGGAGGCGCTCGAGCTCGGCGGCGTGCCGACCGTGCTGTTCATGCGTCAGCCGGACGAGGCCATGCTTTCGCAGTTCGGGCATTGCCGTGCCATCGGCCTGGCCGGCACCAGCCGAAGCGAGACGCCGCAGTGGATGGACATGCACCTCAACCGCGCCTTCGCCTGGCTGAAGACCCTGAACGCCGAGATCTGCCACTACAAGGTCTGCTCGACCTTCGATTCCAGCCCGGCGATCGGCAGCATCGGCCGGGCTATCGAGATCGGCCGCTCGGTTTTTAGCCAGGACAGCGTGCCGCTGGTGGTCGGCGCGCCGCAGCTCAAGCGCTACACGGCCTTCGGCCATCTGTTTGCTGCTTACCGCGACAAATATTTCCGTATCGACCGCCACCCGGTGATGAGCCGACACCCGACCACGCCAATGGATGAATCCGACCTGCTGATCCATCTGTCGCGCCAGACGGACCTCACCTCGGGGCTGGTCGACTTGGCGACGCTGCAGTCAGCGTCCCGATCGGAAGCGTTCGATCGCTTGCTCGGCGATGGCACCAGCATCGTGCTGTTGGATGTCGACAGCCTGGAAAGTCAGGCGCTTGCCGGCAAGGAGATATGGCGCGTTCGCCGGCCGGGCGGCATATTCGTCGTCGGCTCTTCGGGCATCGAATATGCGCTGCTGGCCGAATGGGCCGCCAACCGGACCGTCCGTGCCGAGCCCAGCTTTTCGCCGCCGGGTACGGCCGACCGGATCGCAGTGGTCTCGGGCAGCTGCTCGCCGACGACGGAACGACAGATCCGGCATGCTTTGACGGACGGTTTCGACGGGGTCGAGGTGGACCCTGTCGAACTGGTTTCCGAGGCCTCCAGCGATGCGATTGCGCGCGCGGCAGCAAGCGGGCGTGCCAGCCTCGAAGCCGGTCGCAGCGTCGTCCTCTACACCGCCCTCGGCCCCGCAGCCGATCGGGGCGCCGAGATCGATCGGCAGGAAGGCGCCCGCCACAAGCTTGGCCGCGGCCTCGGCGAACTTCTTCGCGAGCTGACGATCGAACAAAAATTGCAGCGCGTGGTCATTGCCGGCGGCGATACGTCGAGCCATGCGCTCGGCCAGATGGGCGTCGACGCGCTGACGGTCAGGATGCCGCTGCCCGCCTCGCCGGGCTCGCCGCTTTGCGTCGCCCACTCGCGCGTCAAGGCGGTCGACGGACTGGAGATTGCGCTCAAGGGCGGGCAAGTCGGTACCGATCGCTATTTCTGCGCCATCCGCGATGGGCTCGGCGGGTGACAGCAGGCGCGCTGGATTTGCCTGATCTCACGACTTCTTGAACACGGCGCGGTTACCAACACACGATAGCTGCCCCACATAAGGCGCCGTACGCGCAGCGGCGGGGCGGCGTAAACGCTCAAGCGGGGCTGGATCACGGCTCCGCGAATGAACCAGCGGGATGCCGCGATGTCATTCAGACCATTGCTTGGTGACGGACGGGTTCGGAGCCAGGAGGAGAAGTCGGAGCCCCTGCAAACCGCGTCATGGGCCAGCTCCTCGATCGTTTTCGACAACCGGCGGTGGGCGTGCCGCGAGGCGGAACTGCGCTGGACAGCCCCTCATCATCTGATCGTGCTGACCGAAGAAGGCGGAACCTCCCATACATCTATCCGGCACGAGGCAAAATCGCTGTACGACGGAATGGACCGTCCCGGAGCCCTCACCTTCGTCCCCGCAGGCGCCGAGCGGCACGGCTTCTATCGCGATGTAGACCTCTCCTACTCAGCCCTGTGGATCGATCCCGATATCAGCCTTCCCGGCTGCGAACGCCTGAGAGAGCTGCCGATCCTGGTGAACAGGAAAGACGTGGTGATCGCCACACTGCTGAGTTCGCTTCGCGACGAGATGGCACTCGGCCACCAGCCGGACACCGCCTATATCGAGCATCTGGTCGCCCTGGTCAGCCTCCGCGTGGCCACCCTGAACCGGGAGCAACACCCGCCTGTACGTCACGGCTGTCTCAGCCGTCGCGCGCTTGGGCGCGTTCGGGCTTACATCGATGCCCATATGAATGCCGACGTTTCGCTAAGCGAGTTGGCTGCCGTCGCTGATATGGCCGTCGACAGTTTTGCGCGCCGATTCAAGGCGACGACCGGGCTTGCACCGTATGCCTATCTGATCGAGGAACGCGTGCGGCGAGCCGAGATACTGCTGAGCGAAACGGGTTTGTCGATCGGCAGCATTGCCTTTCGGCTCGGCTTTTCAAGCCAGAGCCACTTCACCACGACATTCCGGCGTCTCAGGGGCATGACGCCTCGGGCCTATCGGGTGAATTCTCCGGAATCCTGATATTGCCGCCGGTTTCTTGAAAGAAAGCCGTCGCGCGCCTCCCCACCTGCAAGGTCGATGGGTGACAGAACTGCGACAGGGAGATCATGCATGGCCAAAACAGACACAAGGAGCGGGCCGACTCGTCGAACGGTGCTGGAGGGCGGGGTGGCGACCGGCGTGCTTCTGGCTACAGGTATACCCGTATACGCGGAGCCGGCCGGCGCTGTTGCGGCGGCCGCATCGCCGACGCCGGCGCCAACGATGCCGATATCGCTGCGGATCAACGCGAAGGATTTTGCCGTCGAACTCGACCCGCGGACGACGCTGCTCGACGCGCTGCGCAACCATCTCGGCCTCACCGGCTCGAAGAAAGGCTGCGACCACGGCCAGTGCGGCGCATGCACAGTGCTGGTCGATGGGCGCCGGATCAATTCCTGCCTGACGCTTGCCGCAATGCATGAAGGCGACGAGATCACCACGGTCGAGGGTCTGGCCGAGGGCGACCGGCTGCCTCCGGTGCAGGCCGCCTTCGTCGCCCGCGACGGCTTCCAGTGCGGCTACTGCACGCCGGGCCAGATCTGCTCGGCGGTCGCTATGCTTGGCGAGGCCAAGGCGGGCTGGCCGAGCCATGCGAGCGCCGACGTGGCTGCGGCATTCGTCGCTCTCACCGATGCCGAGATCCGCGAGCGGATGAGCGGCAACATCTGTCGTTGTGCCGCTTATCCGAACATCGTCGCTGCAATCCGCGACGCGGCAGAGGGGGCGTGAGCAATGCAGTCCTTCACTTATGAACGTGCGGCAAGTGCCGAGCAGGCAGCCGCCGCGGTCGCGGAGCGGCCGGACGCCAAGTTCATCAGCGGCGGCACCAACCTGCTCGACCTGATGAAGCTCGAGATCGAGCGCCCAGCGCATCTCGTCGACATTAGCCGGCTGCCGCTCGATCGGATCGAGGAGACGGCGGCGGGCGGGCTTCGGGTCGGCGCCCAGGTCCGCAACAGCGATCTTGCCGCCGATCCGCGGGTGAGATCGCGCTATCCGATGCTCACGCAAGCGCTGCTGGCGGGAGCATCCGGCCAGATACGCAACAAGGCCTCGACCAGCGGCAATCTCCTGCAGCGCACGCGCTGCCCCTATTTCTACGACCGCAGCATGCCTTGCAACAAGCGCGAGCCGGGTTCGGGCTGCGCGGCGCTGCAGGGCTTCAATCGCATGCACGCCGTGCTCGGCGCCAGCCAGGCCTGCATCGCGGTCCATCCCTCCGACATGGCGGTCGCCATGGCCGGGCTCGACGCCAGGATCGAGACCATATCGCCCGGCGGCGGGACCCGCAGGATCCCGATCGGCGATCTCCATCGATTGCCCGAGGCGACGCCGCATGTGGAGACCGTGCTCGACCACGGCGAGATGATCGCCGCGGTCACCCTGCCGCCGCCACCGCCCGGCCGGCAGGTTTACCGCAAGGTGCGCGACCGTGCCTCCTACGCCTTCGCGCTGGTATCGGTGGCGGCAGTCGTCGAGAAAAGCGGCGATCGTATCCAAAGCGCTCGGATCGCCATGGGCGGCGTGGCCGCCAAGCCCTGGCGCGCGACGGAGGCAGAGCGCATGCTCGCTGGAGCGGCGGCGTCCGACGGCGCCTTTACCGACGCGGCCGAAGCCGCGCTCGCCGGAGCCGTCGGATATGGCGGCAATGATTTCAAGATCCCGCTGGCGAAACGGACGATGCGCCACACGCTCGCTGCTGGCGCCGAGAGTGCATGAGGTGACATGATGACAGAGATGAAGACCTCAAACCGTCCTCGCGAAACACGCAGCGGCATCATCGGGCGTCCATTCGATCGCATCGATGGTCCGCTCAAGGTGAGAGGCGATGCCACCTACGCCTACGAGAATACGCTTGAGGGTACAGTCTTTGGCTATATTCTCGGCGCTGCCGTCGCCAAGGGGCGCATTGCCGAGATCGACACGGCCGAAGCCGAACGGGCGCCGGCAGTGCTGCTCGTCATGACGCACCGGAATGCGCCGGCCCAGCCGGATTTCGGCCCGGCGGTCACGCCGACGGTGCCGGAGGTCTTCACGCGCGCCCGGCCCGCGCTCAACAGCGAGCGGGTGCGCTATTACGACGAGCCCGTCGCGCTGGTCGTTGCGGAGACGTTCGAGGCGGCACGTGCTGCCGCCGGCCTCATCAAAGTGCGCTACGACGAGGAGCCGGGCCTCTACGATCTGTCGGGACATGTGGCCGACGCCTACGCACCAAAGCGGACCAATGCCGGCTTCGAGACTGACAGCGTGATCGGCGACTTCGAGAGCGCCTTTGCCGCGGCTCCGGTCAAGGTCGATGCCACTTACCGGACGCCCTTCGAACATCACAATCCGATGGAGCCCCATGCGACGCTCGCCGCCTGGTCAGGCAACGAGCTGACGATCCATACATCGGCGCAGACCCTGGCGAATTTCCGGGCAGGGGTCGCCAGCACGCTTCGCATCCCGCCCGAGCGTGTGCGCATCATGAGCCCGTTCATCGGCGGCGGCTTCGGCTCCAAGCTGATTGCCCATGCCGATACGATCCTGGCCGCGCTTGCTGCAAAGGTCCTGCAGCGTCCCGTCAAGATCGCGCTGACGCGACAACAGATGTTCGCCAATGCCGGTCATCGCGCAGAGATGATCCAACAGGTACGTCTCAGCACGGGCACCGACGGGCGGCTCACCGGGATCGCGCACGACGTCTGGTCGGCAACGTCCAGCTTCGAGGAGTACTGCGAGCAAACGGCAGTTTTTGCCCGCTCGCTCTATGCGGCGCCGAACCGTGTCACCCGCCATCGCCTGGTCCCGCTGGATATCAACCGCGGCGAATGGATGCGCTCGCCCGGCGAAGCCCCCGGCATGCTGGCCTTCGAATGCGCCATGGATGAACTCGCCGAGCGGCTCGGACTGGACCCGATCGAACTCAGGATCCGCAATGAACCGGCCCAGGATCCCGAGCGCGACGTGCCGTTCTCCACCCGCAACCTCGTCGCCTGCATGGAGGAAGGCGCCCGCCGTTTCGGTTGGCAGCGAAGAAACCCGACGCCGGGCCGCGCCCGAGAGGGCCGCAAGCTCATCGGCTACGGCATGGCGGCGGCGATCCGTCCGAACTACATCGGCGCGGCGACGGCGCGGGTTGCGATCGACGGCGACGGTCGGGTGACGGCGCGGCTCGACATGACCGATATCGGGACCGGCACCTATACGATCCTGACCCAGATCGCCGCGGACAGCCTCGGCGTGCCGATCTCGTCCGTCAAAGTGGAGCTTGGCGACAGCCGCTTCCCGCGTACCGCCGGCTCCGGCGGGTCCTGGGGCGCGGCAAGTGCAGGGTCGGCGCTGCACGACGCCTGCAACGCCCTTAGGGAACGGATATTGCAGGCGGCGCGGTCGAGCGAAGCCTCGCCGTTGCGCGGCGCTGGCGCCACCGAAGCGAGCTTTGCCGACGGCGAGGTCAGGGTCGGCCAGCGTTCGGCAAGCCTGGCCGACCTCGTCCGACGGATCGCTCCCGACGGGTTCGAGGCCGAGGGTTCCGTGGCCGCCGGCGCTGCCACCCCGTCATACAAGGCTTACTCGCAGCATTCCTATGGCGCGCATTTCGCCGAGGTGGCCGTCGATTGCGACACCGGTGAGATCCGCATACGCCGGATGCTGGCGGTGATGGGCGCCGGCCGTATCCTCAACCCCAAGACCGCGCGCTCGCAAATCATCGGCGGCATGACCTGGGGAATCGGTGCGGCGCTGATGGAACAGACGGTGCTCGACCGGCGCTACGGCCACTTCGTCAATCACGATCTTGCCGAGTATCACGTCCCGATCAACGGCGACGTCCCGGAGATGGAGGTCGTCTTCCTCGAGGAACATGATGACAAGGCCAATCCATTCGGCGCGAAGGGGATCGGCGAACTCGGCGTCTGCGGTGCGGGGGCAGCTGTTGCCAACGCCATCTACAACGCGACCGGCGTGCGGGTGCGTGACTTTCCCATCACCCTGGACAAGCTGCTGCCTGCCTTGCCGGTGATCGCCATTTGACGCGGCAAGTCTTGTTCGGGCATTTCAAGCTCAAGGACAAAGCGGCTGCCAATCCCTGCGTGCAGGTACTGGCCGCGCCGGAACATATTGCCGCGTGAAATCTCCCTCCCCGGGTGGAAATTCCGGTAACACGCTGTACTATCTGCGAAATTACCGAAATCGGGAGGCTGCCGGTGCAGACCAAGAAGATCATCAACGACGGCAACCGCACTGTCGACGAGATGCTGGAAGGCATTCTGGCCGCGCATCCCCGCCATCTCAAAAGCATGGAGGGCAGCCCACGCTCGATCATCGCCCGCGATGGACCTCGCCAGGGCAAGGTCGGCCTCGTCATCGGCGGCGGCTCCGGCCACGAGCCGACCTTCCCCGGTTTCGTCGGCAAGGGGCTGGCCGACGCGGCGGCGATCGGCAATGTCTTTGCCTCGCCGCCGCCGGACCCGATCCTTGAATGCGCCAAGGCGGCCAGCGGCGGCGCCGGCGTGCTGTTCATGTATGGCAACTATGCCGGCGACGTGATGAACTTCGACATGGCCGCAGAGATGGCGGCGATGGATGACATCGAAGTGCGCACCGTGCTGACCACCGACGACGTGGCATCGGCGCCGCGCGACCAGAGGCAAAAGCGCCGTGGTGTCGCCGGCAATTTCTTCATCTTCAAGGCCGCTGGTGCCGCCTGCGAGCGGATGCTGTCATTCGACGAATGCGAGCGTATCGCCAGGAAGGCCAATGATCACACCTTCACCATGGGCGTGGCGCTGTCGCCCTGTTCGCTGCCGCAGACCCGCCGGCCGAATTTTGAGATCGGACCGGATGAGATGGAGATCGGCATGGGCATCCATGGCGAGCCGGGCATCGCCCGCGGAAAATTGAAAATCGCCGACGAGATCACCGACGAGATGCTGGACAAGATCCTCGACGAGATGGCGCCGTCACGCGGCGACAAGGTCGCCGTGCTCGTCAATTCGCTCGGCTCGACGCCGCTGATGGAGCTCTACATCATGAACCGGCGCGTCAAACAGCGGCTCGATGACATCGGCGTGTCAGTTCACGCGACCTGGGTCGGCAATTATTGCACCTCGCTCGAAATGGCTGGCGCCTCGGTGACGCTGATACATCTCGACGCCGAATTGCAGACGATGCTCGACCATCCTTGCGACTGCGCTATGTTCCGCGCCGGCTGAAAGGGTGCATCCATGACATCCATCGATGCAGCCGATCTGAAAAGAATGTTCGATGCGATCGCGGTGGCGATCGAAGCCGACAAGGACAGGCTCTGTCAGCTCGACGGGGTCATCGGCGACGCCGATCATGGCATCGCCATGGCGCTCGGCTTTGGGGCGGTGCGCGATGCGCTGGCGCCGCTGGAGCTCACGGCAACCGAGCCGACTGTTCTCCTCAACATCGCGGCGAAGTCGTTCCTCAACGCCGTCGGCGCCTCGTCGGGCCCGCTCTACGCGACGGCCTTCATGCGTGGTGCGGCTGCCGTCAAGGGCAAGGCGACCTTGGCGGGCGCCGATGTCGTTGCCCTGTTCCAGGCGATGGCGCAAGGCATCCAGGATCGCGGCAAGGCGGAGATCGGCGAGAAGACGATGGTCGACGCCTGGCTGCCGGCGGCGCAAGCCGCGGCCGCGGCCCATGCCGACGGCAAGACCCTGTCCGAAAGCCTGGCAGCCGCCCTCGAAGCAGCCGAACGGGGCGCCGAGGCGACCAAGGATATGATCGCCGCGAAGGGCCGCTCGTCGCGGCTCGGCGAGCGGTCGCTCGGACACATCGACCCCGGCGCGGCGTCGGCGGTCACCGTTATCGGCGCGATGCGAAAAAGCCTGGCTTAAGCGCATCGCATCAATGCGACGCGCTTAAGCTCCTGTTTTATACATGTCGTTATCCCAAAACCGCTGCGCACCCTCGGTTCACGCCCGAGGGCATGCTTTTGGGCGACATGCATTAGCCCAGCTTCGCCGCGTCGAGCCTGTCGATCGCCTGGACATTGCCGGCCGATGGCCCGTTTTCGTCGAACTCCGATGCGAGCCAGGCATCGACGATCGACTTGGCCAGTTCCGGGCCGATAACGCGGGCGCCCATGGTGATGATCTGGGCATTGTTGGATTTCGCCGCGCGCTCCGCCGAATAGGTGTCATGGGTGAGTGCGGCGCGAATGCCGGGCACCTTGTTGGCCGAGATGGAAACGCCGATGCCGGTGCCGCAAAACAAGATGCCGCGATCGTTTTCGCCGTCGAGGATGGTCTGGGCGAGCTTCTGCGACAGGTCGGCATAGTAGCCGGCCTGGCTGACGTCGCTGACGGAGAGGCCGGGCTTGGTGGCCAGGTGAGCGGCAATGACGTCGAGCAGCGGCTTGCCGGCGCTGTCGGCCCCAATGGCTATTTTCATTTTTTCTGTCCTTTCCTGTTCGATTGCTCTGGAGCCTGTTCCATCCCGATGGCATCGGGATGGGGCTGTAACTTTTGTTGGGCATGATCTTTTCCGAAAACCGGATTCCACTTTTCGGGATCATGCTATCTTTTTGTTTGAGCATGATCTTTTCCGAAAAACCGGATTCCACTTTTCGGGATCATGCTCTAGATCGCCGCCGAGGCGCGTTCGAGGATGTCGATATAGCCTTCCGCCTGCCAGGCGGAGCGGCCGATGAACAGCCCGTCGATATGAGGCTGGCCGATCAGCTCGGCGGCATTTTGCTGATTGACGCTGCCGCCATAAAGCACCGGCGGCATGGCCGGCAGAAGATCGCCGGCGATCTTCTTGATCAGCGCCTGCTGCCTGTCGGCGTAGTCGGCACTTGCCGGAATGCCCTTGTCGCCGATCGCCCAGACCGGTTCGTAAGCAAACAGGATCGTCGCCGCCTTGGCCTGGCCTTCGAGGTATTGCAGCGCGCCGTGCACCTGCAAGGCCAGCACCGCATCGGCCTGGCCGCTGTTGCGTTGCGCCAATGTCTCGCCGACGCAAATGAGCGGCACAAGCCCGTGCTTCACCGCCGCTGCGGTCTTGAGACCAACCGTATTGTCGGTCTCGCCGAAATGCTCGCGCCGTTCGCTATGGCCGAGCTCGACGAGATCGAGCCCGCAGTCCGTCAGCATCACCGGCGAGATCTCGCCGGTCCAGGCGCCGGCGTCGGCCCAGTGCATGTTCTGGGCACCGACCTTGACCCGCGTCGATGCCAGCGCTTTCTTGACCTCGCGGACCGCCGTGAAGGGCGGGACGACGAAGGGCTGGATACGGTCGTCGAAACCGGGGACGAACCCCGCCAGCGCCCTGGCAAAGTCAGTCGCTTCTGCAAGCGTCTTGTTCATTTTCCAGCTTGTGCCGACCCAGTAAGCCACGCGTCCTCCTTCTAGAGCCTGTTCCATCCCGCGAGGCGGGATGGGGCTCTATCTTCTTTGACCATGATCTTTTCCGAAAACCGGTTCCCACTTTTCGGGATCATGGTTCTATCTTCTTCTTTGACCATGATCCTTTCCGAAAACCGGTTCCCACTTGTCGGGATCATGGTCTAGTCCTTCTCGACCAGTGTCAGCGAAACGCCGGCGCCATCCAGCGCCTCGCGCATCTGCGGTCCCAGTTCTCGACCGGTGAAGACGGCGTCGAACGCCTTGAGATCGGTCAGGAAATGCAGGGCGGTGCGGCCGAACTTGCCGTGATCGACCAGCAGATATTTGCGGGCGGCCGCGGCCATCATCAACCGCTTGGTATGGACCACTTCCTGGTCCTGGTGGAAGGCGGAAACGCCGTGGATGGCCGACGACGACAGGAAGGCGACATCGGCGCGCAACGATCTCAGCGTGTCCTCGGCAAGCAGGCCGAAGAAACCGTGGAATTTCTTGCTGTACTGGCCGCCGAGCGCGATCAGGGTGATACCGGCAACGCCGGCCAGATCCTGTATCACGGCCAGATTGTTGGAGATCACGGTCAGCGGGCGCAGATCCGCAAGGTGGCGCGCAATGCCGCCCGCCGTCGAGCCGTCGTCGATGATCACCGTCTGGCCCGGTTCGATGACAGCCACGGCGGCAACCGCCAGGCGCTGCTTCTCCTCGGCGGCCTGCTTCTGACGGTAGCGGAAATCACTTTCGAACAGGCCGCTCGGCTGAATCGAGGCGCCGCCGCGTATCTTGCGCAGGAAGCCGCTTTCCTCGAGCTCGTCGAGGTCGCGATGGACGGTCATCTTCGACACGCCGAAGCGCGAGGCAAGGTCATCGACACTGGCCGTGCCGGTGTCCATCAGAAAATCCATGATGCCTTGCCGCCGACCGTCGCTCTTCATCGTCCAGCCTGTTTCCTTTAATTCGCGTCGCCGCGTCCGCGGTGGCAGAAACGGCTGATAGACGCTATTATAACAGATAAAATCGCATGCATGCCAAATTTTTTGTGATGGTGTTATGTTTCCTTGGGATATTCCTTGCTTCTGATCGCTGCCTTGTAACAAGAATTGCTCTCGCCGGCATGGCCAGAGGTTGCGGTTCTCCGGAAATCCGGCCAGAAGCATCAATGGGCTGAATGACGACCGGACAGCTCGCAAACCATAGGCTTGAAACCAAATACGGGAGACCATTGGGTGGCTCGCATCACATTGAGACAATTGCTCGACCATGCCGCCGAACACGGCTATGGCGTGCCTGCCTTCAACATGAACAATATGGAACAGGGCCTTGCCATCATGGAGGCGGCCGAGGAGACCAAATCGCCTGTCATCCTGCAGGCGAGCCGCGGCGCCCGCGCCTATGCCAACGACGTCGTGCTGGCCAAGCTGATCGACGCGCTGGTCGAGATCCATCCCGATATCCCGGTCTGCATGCATCTCGACCATGGCAACAACGAAGCCACCTGCGTGACCGCGATTCAGTACGGCTTCACCTCGGTGATGATGGACGGATCGCTGAAGGAGGACGGCAAGTCGCCGGCCGATTACGACTATAATTCCGGCATCACGCGGCGCGTCGTCGACATGGCGCATTGGGGCGGCGTGTCGGTGGAAGGCGAGATCGGCGTTCTCGGATCCCTGGAGATGGGGGGCGGCGAACAGGAAGACGGCCACGGCGTCGAGGGCACCGTCAGCCACGACCAACTGCTGACCGATCCGGAGCAGGCGGTGCAGTTCGTCAAGGACACGCATGTCGATGCGCTGGCCGTCGCAATGGGCACCAGCCACGGCGCCTACAAGTTCTCGCGCAAGCCGGACGGCGCGGTGCTCGCCATGAACGTGATCGAGGAGATCCACCGCCGCCTGCCGAACATGCACCTGGTCATGCACGGCTCGTCCTCGGTGCCGGAAGAGCTGCAGGAGATCATCAACAAATATGGCGGCCAGATGAAGCCGACATGGGGCGTGCCGGTCGAGGAGATCCAGCGCGGCATCAAGCACGGCGTGCGCAAGATCAACATCGACACCGACAACCGCATGGCGCTGACCGGCGCGATCCGCAAGGTGCTGACCGAGAACCCGAGCGAGTTCGATCCGCGCAAATATTTGACGCCGGCAATGGCCGCCATGAGGAAGCTGTGCAAGGAGCGCTTCGAGCAGTTCGGCACCGCCGGCAACGCTCCCAGGATCAAGCCGCTGCCGGTCTCGGAAATGGCCAAGCGCTACAAGTCGGGCAGTCTCGACCCGAAGTTCGGCTGACCTGTTGAGGCAGGCAGGAGCACAGTGTAGTCGTTGAGGCTTCTACCGTGCTGGAGACGACCAATTGTCGGAGTCGGCGCTGCCCCTCATCGCCCTGCCGGGCACTTCTCCCCGCATAGTGACCTATCGCATTCACACATGTCGGTTGCGCTTTTCGGCGAAGCTCGATTCTATTTCGGCCGGAAAGACGAAGGAGGT